>JAWUXT010000104.1:0-36870 GCA_034111205.1 Paraglaciecola sp.
CTAGGTATCGATCATCTAGTTGATATTCCGCACATTTATCCTCAATCACGGCTAAGAATAATGCTTCTTTATTATTAAAGTGCGAATAAACAGTCTGTTTAGACACGCCTGATTGTTTGGCCACCATTTCCATAGAGCAGCCACTAAAACCACTGGTTAAAAACAACTCGCCTGCGGAAGTTAATATTTGTTTACGCTTTTCAGCACTTTTAGGCCTTCCAGCCTTACTGGTCTGTGTATTTGACAACGATAAACCTCTTCTGATCTAAAAAAGTATTTGCAACGTTTACATTGGATACTATTATATATCAAACTAGACAGTCTAGTATTTAATTTATTTTGATTTTTATCAAATTTACCGAGAACTTTATGACAAATGCTAATCAGTTGCTACAACAGTCACGCTTCAAAAAATATTTGATTTGGCTGATCCCCTTTATTGCACTGATCGCTTTGGTGGTATTAATGAAAGCATCTGGCAACGGGCAGACTCAGCAAGCGCCTACTGAGGCTAAAAAACTGTTAGTCAATGTCATGCCTATTCAATGGGATCAGCAATATGTGCAAAAGCGACTAGTTGTTGGGCGCGCAGAAGCCCCGCAAACAGCAGCGATAGGTTTTGATTTATCTGGCCCTGTGCTGGATATATTGGTAGATGAAGGGCAAGGGGTGTTCACAGGACAAGTACTCGCTAAATTAGACGACCAAAGACTTAGAGCACAAATGAATGAATTATCCGCTATTTTAAATCGCGCTACATCTGAAGCTAATCTGGCCGAAATTTCACTTAAGAGAGTGCTTGAACTGGTTGAAAGAAAGCTTGAGTCAGCTCAGCGACTGGACGAATCAAGAGAATCAGTGAACGCAGCTAAAGCTTTTGTAGATGAAATTTTAGCGCGCAAACAAACGTTATTAGTTGAGATAGGAAAGACCAAGTTGTTGGCACCTTTTGCTGGCAGTGTTGTTAGCCGTTTAGTTGATAAGGGAACCGTAGTTGGGGCAGGGCAAACATTATTTAATTTACAGCAAAATGGCCAACTGGAGGTTAGGTTTGCTCTTTCTGCGGATTATGTGGACAAATTTTCACTGGAGCAAGTGATTACTCTGTCGACCCATTCTGATCAAATATTAGGTAAAATTAAATCTATTGCTCAGCAGCGAAGATTAGATACCCGTACTGTAGATATCATCGTTAGAATAACTGAGCAAAACACCGCAATTTTACCTGGTGACTTATTACATATTGATATTAGTAGTAACATTAATGCTCAAGGCTTCTGGGTGCCTCGAAAAGCGTTGGTCAGCGGTGTCAGAGGGTTATGGAGTCTGTTTGCTGTTGAAGTTATTGATGGCGAACAGCAATTAGTGACCAAACTGGTTGAAATGGTGCATGCAGATGACAAAAAAAGCTTTGTACGCGGTGCTTTGAAAGAGGGTGTACCAGTGGTTATTGAAGGTGTTCAACGCTTGGTGCCGGGGCAAAAAGTATTAATAAATGACAACCCTGAAACCTTAGCAAACGTCATTTTAGGTTCACTGTAATGGCAAATGAAATGTCAGAAGTGCCACTAGATAAGCAGCAATCATACCCATGGTATAGCTTATTCTTTCGCAACGGGCATCTGTTAGTTTTAAGCATCATGATTTTGGTAGTTGCAGGGTTGTCTGCAATTAATAATATTCCGCGTTTAGAAGATCCCAGAATAGATAACCGTAATGTATTGGTGATTACTCCTTATCCTGGAGCATCCGCAGAGCGAGTGGAAGCATTAGTCACAGACGTAATTGAAGATGAGCTCAGACAACTTTACGAAATTAAGGAAATAAATTCCACCTCACGCACAGGCACCTCTGTTGTTTCTGTAGAATTGCAGGCATGGGTAGACAATAGTAGCAACGAACAAATATTTTCAAAGATCCGCGATGGACTTAATAACGCCAAGCTCAAGTTTCCACAAGGAGCCGGCGACCCCTTTCTTGATGAGCGCCGAGGAGCAACTGCCTTCACTTTATTAGTGGGTTTACAAGCTGCACCAGGTGATACGACTCCTTTGTCTATTATCAGTCGTATGGCAGATCATTTATCTGACCAACTTCGCAATGTACCTGGCACTGAGTTGGTCAGAATATACGGCGAGTTAGATGAGGAAATTCAAGTCACTATTAATCCTCAACAATTAACCAGTTCAGGGCTAACCATTGCCCAAGCCAGTGATCTGATTGCTGGAGCCGATCCTAAAGTGCCAGCTGGAATGTTGTACTCAACTGAACAAAATATGCGCATGCAAGTGGCGCAAGAGTTAGATAGCGTATCCACCATTAGAGATTTACCGTTGCGGGCAACCGAACAAGGTGGGTATTTGCGAATAGGCGATATTGCCACAGTAGAAAGAGGGGCGCGCTTACCCGTTAATGACATCGGTTTGGTCAATGGACAAAAAGTGATATTTGTAGCATCTCGGATGCAAACTACTCTGCGAGTGGATACCTGGACCAACAATGCAAAACAGATTGTGGATAAATTTAATAGTCAATATGGTGGTACTGTTCATGCGAATATCGTGTTTGAACAAAATACTTATACTGAGACTCGATTATCTGAATTAACCATAAACTTGTTACTCGGTAGCTTAGTCGTTATGGCCGTAGTCTTCATTTTTATGGGCATAAAAGCGTCATGGATAGTGGGGTTGTCTCTGCCACTTTGTGCGGCTTTTGCGATTTTTTCACTGAGTTTTTTTGACGAACAAATTCATCAAATGTCGATATTTGGGATTATCATCGCTATTGGACTACTGATTGATAATGCGATTGTTATTACCGATGAGATTAGAAGTAAATTAGTTAACCCTGATATCAGTCGTATCGATGCGTTAACACAAAGTATTCAACATTTATTTGTACCGCTATTAGCGTCCACTTTAACCACCATTTTAGGCTTTATGCCGATTTTTTTGTTGCCGGGTAATATTGGTGACTTTATTGGATCTATTGCTATTAGTGTTGTGATGGCGCTGATTGGCTCTCTGTTTATTTCATTCACGATTATTGCAGCACTTGCGGCGCGATTTTTACCCAGAAATTTAGAGATGTCATCCGCTTGGTATTCCATCGGGATTCAAGCCCCCTCGATTAGTCTTAGCTACAGGAATGCACTAGAAAAAGCACTTAAAAGGCCTTTGTTAGGCGTATTGGTTTGTATTGCCATTTCAGTTACTGGATTTATTTTGGCTGGGCAATTAGGCAATGTGTTTTTCCCTAGCGCTGACAGAGATCAATTTGAAATTTACTTGTGGATGCCAGAGGGTACAGCCATTAATGAGACGAAAATTGTGGTGAATAGTGTGGATGAACTGATCCGTAAAAAGCCACAAGTGGCACAACTTAGTTGGTTAGTGGGTGGGTCATTTCCATCTGTTTATTATAACCAAGTCATGAATAAAGATAATTCATCCCACTACGCACATGGCGTGGTTAAGGCAAAAAGTGTATCTGACGCCAAAGTACTGATTGGACAACTGCAAACTGAGTTAGATCAAGCCTTTCTACAAAGTAAAATTGTAGTACGTGCATTTGGCCAAGGACCGCCGGTATCGGCTCCGGTAGGATTAAAAATATTTGGCCCAGATATCAATACGTTAAACCTTCTAGGTGAACAAGTCAGATTGGCAATGTCACAAGTGCCGGGGATATCCCATTCTATTGCTTCTGTCACTTTTGGTGAACCAGAATGGGTACTTGAGGCAACTCAAGATGCGAGTCAAATGGCAGGTATGTCGTTAGTAGAAATTGCTCAACAATTACAATATGCATTGGATGGAAAGATTGGAGGCTCAATATTAGAGGGAACCGAAGAAATTCCTATCAGAATTCGTGTTGGAGACGAGCTCAGGGGCGAACTTGCACAAATTCAGAGTTTACCTTTGTTGAGTGAAAAACTAATTAGCCAAGGTGTGTGGATGCCAGTATCTGCCTTAGGTGATTTTCAATTAAAACCAACAGTGGCGGGTATTACTCGACAAAACGGCGAACGAGTCAATAATGTCGAGGCATTTTTACTACCCGGCGCAACAGCAATAGATGTCGGTGAGCAAGTATTAAAAAGTCTAGAAGACATGAATTTTGTGATGCCAAAAGGGTATCGGTTTAAAATGGCTGGGGATGCTGACGAACAACAAGAAGCATTAGGCCAATTAGCTACATACGCCCCTGTTTTGTTAGTGTTAATGATCACCACTTTGATACTATCATTTCGCAGTCTGCGATTAGCCTTAGTTATAGGGTCTGTAGCAGTGTTATCCGTAGGCTTAGGTATGTTCAGTCTTTGGCTTTCTGGATTACCTATAGGTTTTAATCCATTATTAGGATGTGCTGGGCTCATCGGTGTGGCTATCAACGGGTCTATTGTGGTGATCGCTGCGATTAATGCCAATCCACAAGCAAAAGCAGGCGATATTAGTCAAATTGTTGAAGAAACGATGGGGTGTAGTCGGCATATTTTGTCTACCACCTTCACGACTGTAGGTGGGTTTATCCCCATTTTGTTGTTTAGTGAGGGCACTTTTTGGCCTCCATTAGCGGTAGTGTTAGCCGGTGGTGTAGGCTTTTCGGTTATTTTATCTCTAGTATTCACGCCTTTAGTGGTATCAAGATTAAACAGGCCCGCCTAAAGTTGCTAGTGATACCTGATAGCGTCCGGCCGTGGATCAATGTGTCTGCAGATAAATGCACACAATACGGTTGCTTGATATCAGGTTTGCAAGGTACGATAAAATCCAGAAAGTAGTTGTTGAGAGACAAAATGAAATCCGTGAAAAAATCTCATTTTAGCTGGTGGCATACCGATTGTGTCAGGTGTAAACGAATAAGAGCTTTGCTGATGTGGGCAATATTCAGTTGTATTATTTACCTTTGGTTTTGGGGATAAACGGGCAATATGCAAGACGTCATTGAAATCAGGAGCCAAGTCAAACGTAATGTGATTGTTAGCGTAGTGATTGGTCTAGTTGGCTTGTCCCTGGCGAGCATTGCATTTTCAGTACTGCCTAAATCGTTGTATTTGATTGGAATATTTTTGACCAGTGCTTCATTAGTGGCATTGTTAATCGCTTGGGTCAAATATAGAGAGCCACAGTTCAGCTTTCTTCTTTCTAAAACATCCATTCTTTATAAGCATCGACACGGGCAATGGCACCTTGATTGGAGTAATATCCAGCGAGTTGATGTGCCTAAAGTCACTCATGGATTAGAATTGAAATCACTGGAGATGGTGGCGATAAAGATTAAAGACTATTCCGCTTTTTTGGAAAAAGTATCGCCACGACTAATGACCAATATTTTAATGGAACAGCGTCCATTATTATTTCAAGAAATGCCCTCAACGAAAGACTGTGCCACTGGCAGTTGTCATAGTGACGACATGTTAGAACACGATTATTTTAAGGATAGTAATGGTACAGAGTACAACGGTATTCAGGCTATGTTTGCTAACCGTATGATTAAGTTAAGAGCGCGTTTAGGATATGATATTTTTGTTGCTGCTTCTGAATTGGATCGTCCTGAACAGGAATTTGTCGAGTTGTTAAGGCAATGTCAGCAACGCGTTTTAGTTTCAACACCAGACGCTGAGGTTAACTCAATTTAAAAATGAGGTTAAATTACTTTAGCTTTTTTGACTTCTAACAATAAGTTCTGAGATTCACTTTTTAAACTGTTTACCCTCAATTTAGCAAGCTCAATTTGGTTGCGTTTTAACGCACCTTCCATATCACTGCACAGTGTCAGCATGGCTGGCACGCCTGTATAACAACATGCGCCATGCAACTGATGAACCTTTTCCTGCATTAGTACATAGTTTTTGGCTTGGTTAGCTTGCTCAATTGACTCTACCAGCCTTGGTAACTGTTGTACAAATTGTTGCAATATATCCTTAGCCGCCCCCTCGTTTTGATGTGCGCGCTTAAGTGCAAGTGACCAGTCAAAACTGAGTTGTTGTTCGTTAATAGGATCCGCTATTAAACACCAGCGTTTAATCAAATCTATTAAGTCCGACAAGTTGATAGGTTTGGGTAGGTAATCATCCATTCCGGAAGCGAGTAATTTATCTTGTTCTTCTTTAAATGCGTGAGCGGTGACCGCAATAATCGGGGTGCCTAAATTTAAGTCTGTTTGACGGATCTGTTTAGTCGCTTCTAACCCGTCCATGTGTGGCATTTGTACGTCCATGAGGATCAAATCAAATTCATGCTCTTTGCATTGTGAAACCGCATCTGCTCCACTAAAAGCCAAAGTAAGTTGCAAATTCGTATTTTTTAGCCAGGTCGTGAGTAGCCGTAAATTGATTTCCATATCATCTACAGCTAATACTTTGGCATTGGGTAATGTACTTAAACGTTGTTGTAATTTGTCAGTAGGGCTTTCTTCCGGTGCGCGTATTAAGGTGTTGAGTTTGCCTAAGGTCAACGGCAGGCGCATTTGATGTGAAAAATATTGCGACAGGTCGCTACGGTTTGATAATGACTCGATGCCAGAATACAACAGTACAGCATTCTCAGTGTCTAGGTGTCGTGTGGCTTCTAAAATGTTGGGAAGAATATTCTGTTTATTGTTAGGTACACAAATAAATACTAAATCATAATGCTGCTTTAAACCTCTTAGGTAAGCTAATGATTCAACACCAGTCACACTTGCGCCTAGGTAGGTCAGTATCTTCACTCCACAATGACGAGATTGTGGAAAAGGGTCAAAATAAATAATTTTCTTATCTAGCCATTCGCTGTCAGGACTAAGTGAAAGGTTAGTATTAAGCAGATTGCATCTGATTGTTACGGTAAATGTACTACCAGAGTGAGGTGTACTTTGTAGGGTAAGTTCGCCACGCATTAGTTTGACTAGTTCTTGACAGATTACCAGACCTAGCCCGGTGCCTTGGTATGAGCGGCTTAAAGCGTCGTCAACCTGTGAGAAAGCAGCAAACAGTTTTCTCTGATCTTCACGGCTTATGCCAATCCCTGAATCTTCAATTTTAAGTACCAGTTCGTAAATTCCATGATCTCGTTCTTTTCCAGAGGCTGAAAGAGTGACAAAGCCATGATCAGTAAACTTGAGCGCATTTCCCAACAGATTATTTAAAACCTGTTTAATTCGGTAACTGTCACCAATCAGCTTTTCTGGTAAAGGTTCTAAGTTGTATATAAATTCTAATTTTTTTAGGTGAGCGGACTTTGCCATAACACTCACCATATTTTCTAACATCTCATTAGGTGAAAAAGGGTGGTTGTTAATTTTTAATTTACCAGCTTCTATTTTAGAGAAATCCAATACATCATTCACAATGCTTAATAGGTTATCTGCTGCCGCGTTAATAATACTGACTTGTTCACGCTTTTCTGGCGGTAATGAATCCGAATGTAGCTCTTTGCTAAAGCCTAATATGGCGTTTAGGGGGGTGCGTATTTCATGACTCATGTTGGCTAAAAACTGTGACTTAACATTACTTGCAGCAATAGCATCCTTACGAGCAATGTCTAAGCGCACATTTTGTTCTTCAACTAGTTCAATATTGTTTCTTAAGTCATCTGTAGTTTGTTCTACCTCTAGTTCCAACTGATGTCGACTTTTATCCATAATAGCGAGAGAGAACAAACCTGCTTCAATGAAAACCCCTAGTTGAAAACAATAAGCAGTGAAGAAATTAGAGGGCAAAACAGTTGTCAAACTTAACATTCCGATAAGTGCAAACCCAGCTAATATACTCCATGCAAAAATAAAGTATCGAGCTGCGTGAAACTGATTGCCATAACTCTCAAAACCTGCATAAGTATAACTAGTAATGGCAATTACGCTTGTTAGATAAACCAATCCACTTTGCCAAACTGGGGGTAAGATATTTAATATTGAGAATAGGCCCAAGATCGCTAACAGGCCGATACAAATTTTAATATAAATTAAAGAATTAGGTGCTGATTTAGACACTTCTAAAAAAGAAATAGTAAATAAGCCAGAGAAAATACCTATGATGACGTAGATTAAATCTGTATGCGAACTAACCCATATGGTGATGTAGCTCGGCGTTAATAAGTGTAAATGGCCACCCCAAACAAACTGCCAGATAAGAACTGAACAAATATAACCAAAGTATGCCAGTAAACTGTTATCTCTCAATCCTACATATAGAATTAGATTATATATGGCCAGCATGATAAGCCCGCCATAGAACAGACCCCATATAAGATTGTCATAAAAATTTATTTTTACGTGATGATCATCTGTTTGGATATCAATCGGAGCCACTAATGCAGATCGTTGACTCTCTATACGCACATATAAATCGATGGTTTGTGCATATGGCAAATCAAGTTTCAATGTAGGAAAACGATATTTAGGGTTCGCACGTATCTTACCTTGACTAGCATTACCTAGCACTTTATCGCCAAGCAATACGTATATATCCACCTTTTCTAGTTGCGTAAATGCTACATCAATTACCCATTGTGTATTATCGGTAACATTGCTGATAGTGGTATGGAGCCATACTCCTTTATCCGAAAAACCATAGTTTGGATTGCCACCGGGTTGCCAAATAAACTCAGCTCGTCTTTGTTTGACGTCGAATAGCCCTAGTGGATTACCCGTTTCTCGAAATACCTTTAATTGAGGAGATAACCTAATAACTTCATCAGTGGTAATTAACTGAACATCCCCTTGTGCGATTGCCCATAAAGGAACCAACATCAAAACGACAAGTAAAAATCTGCAAATGCGAAGCAACATCAAATTAAGTCAGTGTGGGAGGTAATTAACATCATTAAACCATTTGACGAATACATATGGCAAACCTTAGCTTTATTTTGATAGGTCGTTAGAAAGCTAAAGATAAACTTAGGTGATGTAATCAGTGCCATTTATAGGTTAATCTATTGAACAGAGTAATATATTCTGAAGAATTATTCACTTTCAACCTACAATTTATAACAAGAATAAGTGGTGTAAATAGTCAAACATGAGTCAAGAAACCATTATTAATAAAGATGGCATCGAGCAGTTAACGATGCGTCGATTCACCGAAGAATCTTATTTAAATTATTCCATGTACGTAATTATGGACAGAGCATTACCGCATATAGGTGATGGTCTGAAACCGGTGCAGCGGCGAATTGTGTATGCCATGTCTGAGCTAGGTTTGAATAACGGTGCTAAGTACAAAAAGTCGGCACGTACAGTTGGTGATGTACTCGGTAAATTTCACCCTCATGGCGACTCCGCTTGTTATGAGGCGATGGTGCTGATGGCGCAGCCGTTTTCTTATCGTTACCCATTGGTTGATGGGCAAGGTAATTGGGGAGCACCAGATGATCCTAAATCCTTCGCAGCGATGCGCTATACCGAATCTCGATTATCCAAATTCAGTGAGGTGCTACTCACTGAATTAGGCCAAGGTACGGTTGATTGGCAGCCGAATTTTGATGGCACTTTAGATGAACCAAAAGTGTTACCGGCCCGCTTGCCACATATTTTATTGAACGGTATTACTGGCATTGCAGTAGGTATGGCGACTGATATTCCTCCCCATAATGTGAGAGAAGTCGCCAGTGCTTGTGCCCATTTACTAGATAATAATAAAGCCGAATTACACGAACTATTAGAATTTGTAAAAGGCCCTGATTATCCTACAGACGCAGAAATCATCACTGCAAAAGCCGACATTATTAAGATTTACGAAACCGGCCGTGGTTCAATTAGAATGCGCGCAGTGTATTCAGAGGACAGTGGCGATATTATTATCACTGCGCTGCCTCACCAAGCATCAGGCGGCAAAATTCTTGAACAGATTGCTGCGCAAATGCAAGCTAAAAAGTTACCTATGGTCAGTGACTTGCGTGACGAGTCTGATCACGAAAATCCGACCCGTTTGTTGATTACACCGCGCTCTAATCGTGTGGATGTAGAACAGCTGATGCAACATTTATTTGCCACTACAGATTTAGAGAAGAGCTATAGGGTTAATATCAATATGATCGGTTTAGATGGCCGACCACAAGTTAAAGACTTGCGGATGATATTAACCGAGTGGTTGAGTTTTAGAAAAGACACTGTCATTCGCAGATTGCAGTTTAGATTAGACAAAGTACTTGCCAGACTGCATATTCTTGAAGCTTTAATGATTGCATTTTTGAATATTGATGAAGTTATTCGCATTATTCGCTATGAAGAAAAGCCTAAACAGCAATTAATGTCCCAGTTTAATTTATCGGATATCCAAGCTGAAGCCATACTCGATTTAAAACTTCGCCACCTTGCTAAATTAGAAGAAGTAAAAATTCAAGCTGAGCAAGAAGAGCTTGCCAAAGAGCGTGATGCACTACAGTTGTTGTTGGGCTCTGATAAACGTTTAAAGACCTTGATTAAAAAAGAATTACTAGAGGCTGCAGAGCTATATGGCGATGACAGGCGTTCACCTATCGTTGCACGAGGAGAGTCTAAAGCGTTAACTGAAAAGGAGTTGATCCCTTCAGAGGCAGTCACAGTGGTGCTATCCGAAAAAGGTTGGGCCCGATGTGCCAAAGGTCATGATGTGGATGTTGAAGGTTTAAGTTATAAAGCCGGTGACAGCTATCAGGCCAGTGCTAAAGGACGAAGTAATCAACAAGTTGTATTTTTTGACTCTTCAGGTCGAGCCTTTTCTTGTGATGCCCATGGATTACCTTCCGCTCGAAGCCAAGGAGAACCGTTAACCGGCCGATTTAATATAGTCAGCGGCGAACATGTTGAACATATGGTGATGGGTAATGATGAACAGCAATATCTAATGGCTTCTGATGCTGGCTATGGGTTTGTCGGTAAATTTAGCGATATGGTGAGTAAAAACAAAGCAGGTAAAGCTTATTTATCACTGTCTACAGCGGCTAAAATTATCGGCCCACAGCCAGTGTACGATCTCAAGACTGATTGGTGTTTAGCTATTTCGAACGAAGGCAGAATGTTAATGTTTCCGCTTCGAGACTTACCAAGCTTAGGTAAAGGAAAAGGCAACAAACTGCTGAGTATTCCGTCAGCCAAAGTAGCATCCAGAGAAGAGTATGTGAGTGTGTTAGCGGTGGTACCGCAGGGTGCTAACGTTAAAATTCTAGCAGGTAAAAGAGGTATGACCTTAACCGCAGCTGATCTGGCTCACTATCAAGGAGATCGGGGAAGACGAGGCAATAAACTACCTCGGGGCCTACAACGGGTGGATGGAGTGGAAGTTGAAAAAACCGGAACAGCTCCTACTCAAACAGACGAAGCCAATCCTGAAGGTAGTAATGGCTCAGATTTACCCCTCTAATAATTCACTGACTAGTAAGCGGATGGAATGATTTCATCCGCTTTGTACTTTTTGCGAAACGACTTTTTTTCATACTTTTTTATTTCTCCAACAAGGTCCAATATAGATGTTGAAGATTTATTTTAAATGTCTGATAACACTTGTTCTTTTGGTTTCTTTTAATGCTTCTTCTGCCGTTAATGACAATCCTATTGTTATTATGATTGGCGTTGATGGATTACGTGCGGATACGTTGGAACGTATGCCCGCTCCTAACTTACAGGCTTTAGCGGACACTGGCGTGAGGGCTAATATGATCCCAGCCATGCCGACTAAAACATTTGTGAATTTCTATTCTTTAGCGACTGGTTTGCACCCAAAACATCATGGCTTTGTTTCCAATTACCCTTATGATCGAGAAATAGGTCGTCAATTCAATCACTTTAGGATGCCTTAAATAAGTATTTTCTAAAGAGTAAAGGTGTCACTTTCGTGTTGGGGTTAGGAGCACGTCAAGTGTCTAAATTATTTAGGCTCAATGTCACGCACGTGACGTTTGACCGATAGCAAAGAGCCAGTCAGACCTAGGAAAACTGATAGGCCTAACATCCATAGGAAGGTAGAAAAGTCAGCGCCGGTTAAGTTGAAATTCTTTTGATATAAATCGCTTACTGCACTCACACTGCTGCTCATCCACCATAAAAGTAAAATAACTGCTACCCACGCTAACAAACCACCTAAAAAGCCATACCAAAAACCTGTGTACATAAAAGGACGTTGGATAAAAGCATCTGTGGCGCCGACTAATTTCATCACTAAAATTTCGGCTTTTTTACTAAGAATGTTGAGTCTTATCGTATTGCCAATAATGAGTACAACTGCTAAAAACAGCAAAAGGGCAATGACGGTGACCAAGTCTTTGACTACATTAAGCAATGCATGTAGGCGCTCAAGCCATTCAATATCTAACTTACCAATATCCACTTCCCTTTCATTTCTGAGTTTGTCTAAGAGTTCACGAGCGGCTATTGGGCTGGCATGTCGGCTGGTGGGGATAACGAGTATCACATTTGGCAATGGATTTTCATCTAAGTAAGCAATCGCATCACCAAAGCCCGATAATTGTTTAAACTCGTCTAGTGCTTGGTCTGCCGAGATATAATTGATAGTATCAATTTCTGGCCACAGCTGAATTCGTTTTAGTAGTTGCTCGATGTCTCCCTGACTGACTTTTTCTTTTAAGAATAAAGAGATTTGAGACGCTTGATCCCAACCAGAACTGACATTTTCGGCATTTTTTACCATCACAAATAGGGTACTGGGTAAGGTGATACTTAATCCTAAAACGCCTATTGTCATAAGTGATGCGGCTTTTGAGCGCCATAGTTCACCCAAGCTGCCCAGTGCCTGTCTGAAATGACTGACAAAGAACATCACAAAACGTTGATTGGCAGATACTTTAGAGATTTGCGCACCTTGTACTCGACCTTTAAACAAGATGCTCATTGAGTTGATCTCATTAATAAGCAGACCATTACTGAGCTCATCACAGATGTGCAGTTAGACATCGAAGTACATATTGAATTAAACATAGAGCTCATTACTTTGAAATTCATCTGTTAGACCATCGGTTATCATCTGGCCTTGTTTGAGTGTCAGCGTTCTATATTTCATGCGTGCAATCAGTCCAAGGTCGTGGGTAGCAATAAATACAGATACGCCAGCTTGGTTAAAATCTTCAAATAGTCGAATAATCTCCATCGATAATTTGGGATCTAAATTACCCGTTGGTTCATCAGCTAATAGTAACGGTGGTTTATTCACTACCGCTCGGGCAATACCAACTCTTTGTTGTTCACCGCCAGACAACATAGCAGGCAAGTTTTTGACCTTATCACTTAGACCAACCATTTCTAAGGCTGCATGCACCCGTTTCGCTGTTTCTTTATGAGAATAACCTTCAATAATTAAAGGTAGTGCCACATTGTCAAACACACTTTTTTCCATCAGTAAGTGGTGGCTTTGAAAAATCATGCCAATATCACGGCGTATATAAGCAATTTGTTTACGTTGAATATTGCTTAAGTCGTGCCCATTAATTAACACTTTTCCCACAGTTGGGCGTTCCATGATGGATATGAGTTTCAGCAAAGTGCTCTTCCCGGCGCCTGAGTGACCGGTTAAAAATGCCATTTCACCTGGCTCAATATGAAAATCTACCTTTCTTAAGGCTTGTTGTCCGCCGGGGTAGGTTTTGCTGACTTGTTCAAACTTAATCATAAGTGGCTTAGTTGGTTGCTTATTGCTGGTTGCCAGATTCTGAAAATAACGCATTTACAAAATCTTGGCTATTAAAGGGTCTCAAATCGTCAATGCCTTCGCCTATGCCGACATAACGAATCGGAATATCAAATTGGTCAGCAATAGCAAAAATCACCCCGCCTTTTGCAGTACCGTCCAATTTTGTCAAGCTTATACCGGTTAAGCCTACTGCTTCATCGAATAATTTAGTTTGGCTTACCGCATTTTGTCCGGTGCCTGCATCTAGGGTCAGCATGATTTCGTGAGGGGCTTGTGGTGCAATTTTTTTGATCACTCGGACTACTTTCTTAAGTTCTTCCATTAAGTGTTCTTTGTTTTGCAAGCGTCCAGCTGTATCTGCAATTAGGACATCAATATTTTTTGCTTTGGCAGATTGAAATGCATCAAAAATGACTGACGCGCTGTCTGAACCTGTTTGTTGCGCCACCACAGGGATATTATTACGCTCACCCCAAACTTGAAGTTGTTCAACCGCTGCAGCTCTAAAGGTATCACCTGCTGCCAGCATAACCTTCTTACCTTGCTGTTGGAATTGTTTAGCCATTTTTCCAATAGTAGTGGTTTTACCTACGCCATTCACACCAACCATTAAAATAACAAATGGGCCAGACTCCGTTTTAAGGGTTAACGGGGACTCCACTTTTTTCAATATATCGGCCATTTGTTCTTTTAATAATTGATATAAGGCGTCGCCGTCTTTTAATTGTTTACGGTCTGAACTTTCAGTTAACTGCTTAATGATTTTAACTGTAGTGTCCATACCCACATCTGCTACTAATAACTGTGTTTCTAACTCTTCAAATAATTCATCATCAATAGCTTTTCCACGAAATAAACTGACAATACCGCTACCGATACTTTCTTTAGTTCGCGACAGACCGCGTTTTAATTTACTAAAAAAACCGCTATTTTCGGCATCTTGTTGTTCTGTAGTTGGATTATCTAGGACTTCTATGGTTGCTTGATTATCCGCTAATGAAGTGTTTTCGAGTACTGGGGTACTTTCAATGACAGGCTCAGTGACAAGCGCTTTGGATTCTAAATTTGACTCGCTGCTAACAGGTTCTTGGCTGTTTTTAGATAGCTCAACCGTGCTGAGTTTTATATGAGAACGATTGTTTTCTAATACTGCTGTAACCGGCTCTGATGCCTGCTCAGTATGGTTTTTTTGCTCTAAGTCTGGTGTCGGTTCAGTTGTTTTTGGTTGAGCTTTTTGATTGGGATGGGCACTGGACTCATCGATTATAGAATTATCATTCTTTATTGATTCTGGTTCTAAATTCACCTGTTCATTTGAGGTTAGAAGAGGGCTTTTTTTATCGACAGGAGACTCTTCTTGTTGCTTATCTTTTTTGAGCCATTTGAAAAACTTTGACATACCGGTGAGAAATCCTAGGTAATTGGGTAAACTATTTAAATGATTTCTTAATAATAGCATTTCTATACCAAATGAAGCGAGGCGAAAAACGTTCATCAAAGAGCAGCGTAGCAGCGGGCTCAAAACCGAGTGGCACAGTGCGGATCATCAGTGGGCGTTTTCGTGGGCGTAAATTGTCTGTTCTCGATGTTCAGGGACTGCGCCCAACGACTGACAAAAACAAGGAAATGTTATTTAGTTGGTTGATACCCTATATCTTAGACGCAGTGTGTTTGGACGCGTTTGCGGGCAGTGGTGGACTGGGGTTTGAGGCTTTGTCACGTTATGGAAAAAGTTGTACTTTTATCGAGTTAAATAAAAACGCAGCAAAAAAATTGGCAGATAATATTCAATTATTAGACTTAAGTTCCCAGCAAGCACAAATTATTCAAGGCAACACATTAGACACCTTAAATAACTTGAATCAGCCATATGATTTGATTTTTTTAGACCCTCCATTTAATCAGGACTTAATTCCTCAGACGATTGAACGCATTACTGAAAATGCTTTGTTATCTGTCGATGGTGTCATTTACATCGAATGTGAAGGACAAGGGGGCAGTTATTCAGCACCTGAAAATTGGCAATTGATTAAAGAAAAGCGTAGTCCGCAGATTTTGGCCAGAGTGTATCAACGCACCAATTGACATGATTACTATCAACCGTATTTAGATTTCTATGCCAATGTTGCTCATACCCTCTGCGGTGGCTAGTTGTTTCAACTGTTTACAGCTTTCTGCATTTTTTGCACACTTTGACAGAAAGATTAATAATTCTTGTTGAGTTTCAACTTCCCACTGCATTAACGGGTGTTGTTTAATATCTAGGTCGCTGATGTCTTCTCCAGTACTTGCTTCGATAAATGCTTCTACTCCACCTTGTGATAGTTTACTGACAACTACTGCTCCTTGAGGATCTTCGCCTTGGATTAGTAAAATGGTAGCTGATAGCGACATCGCCATGTCGATTGCTGGGTAGACACCATAGTTGTCAAAGTCTACAGCATCTGGAACCGCGTCTTCTACTTTCTCTAATTGAGCAGTAAAATTTATTTTGGCTTTGGGCACAGCCAACCATTCCCAAATTGCATTTAAACTATTGCGATACTGCGCAGGATCGGCAAATTCTGTGGCCTCACAAAAAAGCACATAGTTGGGTAACATTCTTTCTAAAAGAGTAGCTGAAAAGGCTACGGCGTACCAACCTTCTAGTTCTCTAACTTGTTGGAATATATTTAATTTTTTGTTCAAAATTACTCTCATTAATATTTGTACGAGTCGCTCACCGCTGACTGTCATCGGGTGGAGCAAACTCAAAGGTAAAAGTGCTTACAACATAGGTGCCTAAAGCGAATAAGTGCTAAAAACACAAAAGCGTCTAAAATAAAAAGTATTTCAAATTAAGTTACCCTAAAGAATAATAATTTCCTATACCGTCCAATAACATTTGGATAGAAATCATGATAAGAATCATGCCCATCAACCTTTCTATGGCGGTTAGGCCCCTTTCACCTAACAGTCTGTGTAATTTATTAGAAAGCATTAAAATGGTTGCTGAGGCTAACCATGCAGCTCCAAGGGCCATAGACCAATCTAACATACGGCTATGATCTTGGTTTGCTAATAATATAAGTGCTGCTAATACAGATGGACCTGCAATCATAGGTATGGCTAATGGCACAATAAAGGGTTCTTCACCAGAGGCTATTCCTGTCACTCCTCCTGGTTGTGGAAATATCATTTTTAGACCAATCAGGAAAAGAATAATCCCCCCAGCTATACTGACACTCTCTTGGCGAACATTTAAAAAGTCCAACACAACCTGTCCACTAAACAAAAAAGTGAACATAATAATCAATGAAAATAAAAGTTCCTAGCTAATACTATTCTTCTGCGTTTAGGTTCAATGGTCTTTAATACAGACATAAACACGGGCAAATTACCAAGTGGATCCATAATTAAAAATAAGGTGATAGCAGCAGACCAAGTGTCCATAGTTTGTCTCTAACATTACGTTGCACATATTTTAGTTTATAACATCTCATCCTTATGCCCTAAAATTAGTTTTAATTTCAATAGCTTGATAATTTAGTAATTAAGTACGATTATGTGTAGAGATTTGTATCCATATTAAGTGATGGCAATTTGTATCAGCAAAATTCAAGGTTTGCGCATAGCAAATAAGTCATCGAAATATCATTAGAAAATAAGAGGATTGACCAATGAGTCTGATGACTGTCGAACAAGTAGCCGAGTTTCTTGGTGTACAGGATGTAAGAGTTGAGAGACTAGAAAGAGAAAGTTTGCTACCTGCTACCGATAAAGATCCTGATGGAAACCCTCTTTTTGCAAAAGATGCGGTAGAGAAATATAAGGTACTTGCTGAACGTTTAGGGGGCCTGTAACTTGTATTAAATATCGAAAAGGCGGTTGTTAATAAGCGGCTGTTAAAAATAGGCAATAAAAATTACCGCCTCTTCGATAATGTTTACTCTTCTAGTAATGCCCGAGCTATAGTTCTAATTCCTTGAGCTGTTGCACCTATAGGCAAATGTACTGTTCCACCTGCGTTGTATGCAGCAGCTAAGTCAATATGTAACCAACCTTTACCTTCTTGATTAACAAATCTTGATAAGAAACCTGCTGCGTTGGATGCGCCACCGCCACCGCCGCCGTTTTGTGATTTGCTATTTGCTGTGTCAGCAAAGGCAGAAGGGCATTTGTTTTGATGCCATTTCTCTAAAGGCAAACACCATGATGGCTCAAACTCTTGGACTGAGTAATCTAAAACTCTTTGCTGCAATGCTTTGTCTAAGGAGAAAAAGGCGTTGTATTCTTCACCCAAAGCTACCATGGCTGCGCCCGTAAGCGTTGCCGCATCTATAATCAGTTTAGTGCCTGTTGCAGTGGCTGCCATTAAGCCATCAGCTAGTACTAATCTGCCCTCGGCATCAGTATTGACTACCTCAACAGTTGTGCCATTTTTATAGGTGATCACATCACCTAATTTATAAGCGTGACCGCTGATAAGATTTTCTGCACAACATAAAAATAACTTAACCCGCTTATTCAAGCCACGTAGGATGGCTAAGCCAAGCGCGCCAGTAACGGTAGCTGCACCGCCCATATCACATTTCATGCTGAGCATGCCTTCACTGCTTTTGATGCTATAGCCACCGCTATCAAATGTAATGCCCTTACCTACGAGGCAGGCTGAAATTGGTGCATTACTATCCCCGGTCGGGTTATAGTCGATTTCAATCAAGACGGGTGGGCGGATGCTACCTCGACCCACATGATAAATTCCCATCCAGCCTTGTTCTTTGAGTGCTTCGCCAACCCATCTTTTGCTGCTTATATGTTTTTCATCTATTGATGTAAGCCAATCTTCACAGGTCTTAGCAAGTATTTCTGGTGATAAATCTTCTGGCGTCGCATTGGTGATATTGCGAGTAAAGATCATCGCTTGATAGCGGTGCGATAACTCAATAGCATTGTCATCGTCGCACCATTGGATATGGTGTTGTTTTTTAGTGGTGGTAAAACTTTGCGCGAAAGCCCATTGTTGCTCAATTTCCCAGCTTCCTGTTAGTTCAACTTGCATCACACCTAAGCTATCAAGAATACGAGCAGATTTTTGAATAATGCTTAAATTGTTTTCAGGACCCACCAGGTGAATTTGCGCAGTTTGGCCATTAACAGACAATACCGTGCCAGCTGAATAATAATCAGCTGGTGCTTGGGTGGTAATAGACACAGATAAACGAGACATAACTACTCCATCTAAAAAAAGATGGTTAGAATAGCATGACGTCTTTCACCAAACATCATTTTAAGAAGCTATCATGCAGTTCTCTTTTCCTCTTATTCAAGGCACTTTGATAAAACGTTATAAGCGTTTTTTAGCTGATGTGCGGTTAACTGACGGTTCCATAGTTATCGCACATTGCCCTAATACTGGGGCAATGACCGGCTGTGCAGAGCCCGGTTGGAAAGTTTGGTTATCACCTAGTACAAACCCAAAACGTAAATTGTTGTATACATGGGAAGTAGTGTTAACTGATAAACAACATTGGATTGGAATAAATACTCACAAAGCCAATGTATTAGTAAAAGAAGCGCTGCAGGAAAATAAGATAGCTGAGTTAGTCGGCTATGCAAACTTGAAGGCTGAAGTAAAGTTTGGTGAAGAAAACAGCAGAATTGATTTTTTACTAACAGACTCTGAAAAGGCAGACTGTTATGTTGAAGTTAAATCAGTCACTCTGTTAGATAATAATGTAGGCTACTTTCCTGATGCAAAAACTATACGTGGTCAAAAACATCTGCGGGAGTTAAGTCTAATTGCCAACCAAGGGAAACGTGCAGTTTTGCTTTTTTGTGTTCAACATTCAGGGATTCAATCGGTGCAAGTGGCAAAGCAGATTGACCCGGACTACGCTAAGGAGCTTAAACAAGCTATGCTAAGTGGAGTACAAATTTTATGTTACGGTTGTAAGATTAGTTTAGAAAAAATCTATATAAATCAACCTTTGCCTTTTTTTTCATAATATAGACGTTGATTTTTTCAGCAAGGCCTCCATATTGCCTGCTAGAAAATTGTTTTCACTGTAACGGAAGATGTTAAGAGCAAGCAATTGCCTGTGTTATGGGTTTTTGATATACATAACCCCATGCACAAACAGCTCTTGCCGTAGTTTAGGAGAATTGGCATATGCCAACAGCAAAAACGAATAAAACACTTGGATTATTAGCACTAGCCGGATTGACTCCTTACGAGGAGAAAAAAGGCGAAGAGTACATGAACGAAAAGCAAATGGTGCATTTTCGTTTATTACTGAAGGCTTGGCGCGATCAACTTCGTCAAGAAGTAGACCGCACAGTACACCACATGCAAGATGAGGCGGCTAACTTTCCTGATCCCGTTGATCGTGCAGCTCAAGAAGAAGAATTTAGTCTTGAGTTACGTACTCGCGACAGAGAACGTAAATTAATCAAAAAAATCGAAAAAACACTGAAGCGAATTGACGAAGATGATTTTGGTTTTTGTGATGAATGCGGTATCGAAATTGGCGTACGCCGCTTAGAAGCAAGGCCTACAGCAGATATGTGTATTGATTGCAAAACCATGGCAGAAATCAAAGAGAAACAACTTCAAGGCTAACATAGCCTTCTACCCCAAGTGGTTATTAAATCTTTAATTAGCTACTTGGGGTGATAACTTCCGTTCTATGGTTACTGCATACAACCCCCCGCACATGAAGTTCGTTACATCTGAGGATGGCTACGTTGGCCGTTTTGCACCCTCCCCATCTGGACATCTACATTTTGGTTCTTTAGTAACCGCATTAGGCAGTTATTTACGATCAAAAAGTCAAAATGGAAAATGGCTACTTAGAATAGAAAATATTGACCCCGCCAGAGAAGTCGCAGGTGCCGGTGATTCGATCATGCGGTGTCTTGAAGCGCACCATTTATTTTGGGACGGTGAACCTGTTTACCAAAGCTGTAGAAGTAGCTTATACAATGAAAAAATTCAGTACTTAACAGCGCGAGGTCTAACCTACTCTTGTCAATGTACCCGTTTAGAATTAGCTAGCCTTCAGAATGAGCAACTATGTCATTGTGCTAATCAAAATTTAAATGTTGAAAATTGCTCGATAAGATTCAGAAATTATAATACCCAGCAACAGTTTTATGATGAGTTATTAGGACAAGTCGATTTCCCCAAGTTCGATATACCTAAACAATTTGCTATCAGGCGCAAGGGTAATCTGTTTGCATACCAGTTAGCTGTGGTAGTTGATGATATTCAGCAAGGAATAACTGAAGTGGCACGAGGTGCTGATTTATTAAATGCCACATGGTTTCAACTTGCCTTGTATCAAGCATTTGATAGCCCCGTGCCGAAGTTTTTACATTTTCCAGTAGTAGTAACTAAATCCGGTAAAAAATTGAGTAAACAAAACCACGCCCGTAAAATAAACCCTAATGATGTTCGGGCTAACCTAATAAACGCGCTCGGATTTCTTGGTTTATTTCCATGTAAGGAGTTGCAACACGGAGCAGTGCAAAATATATTGAATTGGGCTATCAGTGAGTGGGACTTGAATAAGGTACCCGCTAAAACAGAGTGTATTGATAATAGAATTGGGCAAGCAGACAGTATATGATTAGCGCCGAATTTTTCTGCTTAAATCAGTCACACATAAAAGATACAAGCACAACATGCCCAAACAAGGAGCACAGCATATTATTTCTCGCGTAATTGACAAAGTCAGGAGCGCTCTGCGCGCAAAAAAACCAGACCAGCCCGCTGCACTTGTTGCGACTGTCATTCCTCGTGCAGAGCATTCTGTTTCTCGTGATTCAATGAGTGAAAACGCACTTAAGGTTCTTTATCGCCTGCACAATAGCGGTTATCAAGCTTATTTAGTCGGAGGCTGTGTACGAGATGTATTATTAGGTAAAGAACCCAAAGACTTTGACGTCACCACTGATGCTACACCAGAGCAGATCAAAGGGTTGTTTCGTAATTGCCGATTAATTGGGCGTAGATTCAGGTTAGCGCATATTGTGTTTGGCCGAGAAATTATCGAGGTCGCTACTTTTCGTGGTCATCATGAAAATAATGATGAAGGCGATTCGAAAGATAGTAAACAAAGCGACGATGGCCAATTAATGCGAGATAACGTATTTGGTAGCATTGAAGAAGATGCACAACGCAGAGATTTCACCATCAACGCTATGTATTACAACATTGCAGATTATTCGATCAGTGATTTTGCTGGTGGTATGGAAGCGATTAAAAATAAAGAAATTACATTGATAGGCGATCCTGAAACTCGCTATCGTGAAGACCCGGTTAGAATGCTTAGAGCTGTGAGATTTGCTGCTAAGCTCGATATGCATATCAGCGAGGAAAGTGCTGAACCTATTAAACGAATGGCGCCATTGATGGCAAATATTCCTCCGGCCAGACTATTTGAAGAAATTCTTAAGCTTTTGTTATCGGGACAAGGGTTAGCTACCTATAAGCTGTTGTCAGAATTTCATTTATTTGAACCACTCTTCCCACAATTAGCTCCTTTATTGCTACAACAAGGTAGTCGTGAAAATCAATTTATTGAGCAAGTACTCACTAACACTGATAATCGAATTAATACTGGTCAAAGAGTGACGCCTGCGTTTATTTTTGCTGCATTTATGTGGTACCCATTAGAAGAACGTTGTCAGCAACTAATGGTTGAAGGGGGCTTGAATCACTTTGATGCCTTTAATCTTGCGCTAAATGATGTCATGCATCGCCAAATTCAGCGCATTATGATCCCAAAACGTTTTAGCACACCTATTCGGGAAATTTGGCAATTACAAAATCGATTACCTAAGCGTTATGGTCGCAGAGCTTATCAAATGCTTGAGCATCCAAAATTTAGAGCCGCATATGATTTCTTATTGTTGCGTGGCCAGATTGAAGGCGGCGACTTATTAGAGTTAGCCGACTGGTGGACCGTTTTCCAAGAGGCAGATGAAGACCAACGTAAGACTATGCTAGAAGTGCTGCGTCAACAGGAAGGTGCGCCTGCCAGACGCCCCAGACGTAACCGCAAAAAACCTAAACCAAAGCATGATTAAGGTTTATATTGGCTTAGGCAGCAATTTAGCGCTGCCTGAAAAGCAAATACAAGCCGCTTGCAGAAGTTTAGCTGCATTACCTGACACAGCATTGATTATGTGTTCAAGCTTGTATCGAAGCCAACCTATGGGTCCACAAGACCAGCCCGATTATGTGAACGCTGTTGCTCTTATAGAAACTAAACTTTCAGCAGACAGTCTGTTGCAACACACTCAATTAATAGAAAGTCAGCAAGGTCGCACCCGCAATGCTAAAAGATGGGGGCCTAGAACATTAGATTTAGATATGTTGTTATACGGCAAACAACATATTGATACAGATCACCTAATAGTTCCCCACTGTGGAATGAAACAAAGAGAATTTGTACTTTATCCTTTGTTTGAAATAGCCTCTGACTTGATCTTACCCTGTGGTGAAAAGTTATCCGAACTGTTACTTAAATGCCCGTTAAATGGTTTGCGAAAAATGGCACCTTTAAAATATGAACTTTAAAATAAATTCCTTAGTACCAGTCTAAATGGCACTAATCTAGAAATTCAGAGAAAAAACCGTATAGTGCAATTACCTTATGTACTGTATCTAGGCAGTAAATAGTATTTTTTGATGACATCAAAAATTGGAGCATATCTAATGAAAAAAGTAACGACTTCAAGCTTGCTGAAAATGAAGCAAGAGAGTACTAAAATCACTGCTTTGACAGCTTATGATGCAAGTTTTGCTAAATTGTTTGATGAGCAAGGCATCGATGTTTTATTGATTGGCGATTCACTTGGCATGGTGCTAAAAGGTGATGACGATACATTAAGCGTTACCCTTGAAGATATTGCTTATCATACCCGGTCTGTGAGAAAGGGGGTTGAACGCGCTTTTGTGGTGGCTGACATGCCCTTTATGTCCTACTCGACCCCAGAACAAACTTACTTAAGCGCTGCACAACTAATGCGCGCAGGAGCAAGCATGGTGAAGGTAGAAGGCGGTAGTTGGTTATTTGATACTATAAAAGGGTTGAACGAACGCAGTGTTCCTGTGTGTGGCCATTTAGGTCTTACTCCACAGTCGGTGCATGTGTTTGGTGGATTTAAAGTACAGGGTCGCGATGACCTACAAGCTGAAAGGATCCTCGAACAGGCCAAAGAATTAGAACAAGCTGGTATTCAGCTATTAGTATTGGAATGTATTCCAACCGACCTAGCTGGCAAGATATCTCAAAACCTGAGTATCCCCGTTATTGGCATTGGTGCTGGGTCGCAAACAGATGGACAAATCTTAGTGATGCACGATATGTTTGGTATTAGCGCCAACTATATGCCTAAGTTCTCCAAAAACTATTTGCAACAATCTAATAATATGCGTGAGGCTGTGAGCCTGTATATTCAAGAAGTCCAAGATGGGAGTTTCCCATCAGACGAGCACAGTTTTAATTAACACACGCTTGTATCTTTTCAGCGTTTACTTGTAACTCATTATTAAAGTAATTTACCACTATGCAACTTATCAGTGAAATTTTAGATCTCCGTAAAATCAGGCGAACTTGGCAAAACAGCGCTAAGGTGATTGCATTTGTTCCTACTATGGGAAATTTGCATCAAGGTCATTTAAACCTTGTTCGCGAAGCCAAGAAACAAGCAGATATTGTGGTGGTGTCTATCTTTGTCAATCCTATGCAATTTGGACCTGATGAAGATTTAGATGCATATCCTAAAACGTTAGAAAGCGATAGCCGTTTATTGCAAGAGTTAGGGGTAGATGTACTATTTATGCCTAAGGCTAGTGATATTTATGCCAGAGGGTTAGAGCAACAAACCTTTGTCGAAGTACCTGGTTTGTCTTATATGATTTGTGGTGCCAGTCGCCCAGGACATTTCCGTGGTGTGGCAACTATAGTCTGCAAGCTATTTAACATGGTGCAACCTAATTTGGCTTTCTTTGGTGAAAAAGATTTTCAGCAATTGCAGGTGATCAAGGCTATGGTGACCGACCTATCAATGAACTTAAAAGTGTTTGGTGTGGCAACTACCAGAGATGATGACGGTTTAGCTATGAGTTCAAGGAATCAATATTTAAAGGGTAAAGAGCGTAAGTTAGCGCCTACTCTGTATAAAAAAATGCAACAATTAGTCTCTGAAATCGATACCGGCCGTAGGGATTTTTTAACGCTAACTCAAGAATACAAATTACAACTAGCCGAGCTAGGGTTTAATCCTGATTATCTTGAAATTCGTAATGTAGAAAATTTATTACAGCCGGGACATGAAGATCGTCGTTTGGTGCTGTTAGCTGCTGCATTTTTAGGCAAAACCCGTTTGATTGATAATTTGCAGATTAGGTTGTAGAAAAATGGCTATGAAGGCAAGTTACTCTAGCTTGCCTTTTTATGCTTCAAACAAAGCTTTTTCCATACTTTAGTCTTGCTAGCTATGGCAATTTGCTCATCCAGAATATTTTGTAAGTCGGTTTCCGTGGTTAGCGGATTAGCCAAAACCACCCTAAATACGGTAATCGCTTGATCGGGATATTTTTCAGTGGTTAACCGAGTGCGAGAGACAAATGACTTACCTGCCTCTCTTTGTTGTTTTTGCACGCTTACGGTCAGATTATCTAATTCCATATTTAATGCATGACCGATCTTTGGCTGTACTTTCATTTTTGTCTGAACGTCTTCAGGATTCATCCTGTAAGTTAACAGGGACAATGTGGGTGGCGTGATAAGTTCAAAGTCTGGATGTGATTGGATCATACGAGCAAACGTTTTGGCTTTTTCTATACTTTGGTTAATTAGCAGTTCATAACCTTGACGGCCAAATATATGTAAAGAGGCATATACCATCATCGCCATGCCATTTCGCGAACCTTCCAATGTGGTAGCTCCTAAATCTTTAGAGCCTGCACGAAGAATGTACTGTGCGTGATGGCGAACAGCGTTACTATCATTGGGATCTTTAAATAGCACCATGCCAGCTCCCATAGGCACATACATCTGCTTATGAGCATCCATAGTCACCGAGTCTGCTTTCTCAATACCTTTAAGCAAGCCTCTGTGTTCGTGAGAAAACAATGTTGCTCCCCCCCAAGCCGCGTCTACATGAAAATGACAGCCTAGTTCTTTTGCAACATCTGCTAGCTCGTCTAACGGGTCAATATGACCTGTTTCAGTGGTGCCTGCGATACCTACGATAGATAATATTTTATTACCATCTTGTTGATATTGTTTACCTACAGCTAAGGCTTTTTCAGGCGATAAACGTTGCGTGGGACAATCGATCGTAATCATTTGCTGTCGACCTAAGCCTAATAGATCAACTGTTTTCGATAATGAATAGTGGCCGCGTTTAGATGAAATGATGCCCATCTTTTTATAGCCATAATGCATCATTCCCGCCGCCATACCTTCCTGAGCTACACCTTTAAATTGCGTAGTGGCTGGTAGCGCTTTATTTCTTGCTACCCACAGAGCCGTTATGTTGGCAATAGTCCCACCGGAGCAAAAAGCTCCTAAAGCATGGTTCGCACTATGTAAATAAGTATGGTAAAAATCTCCAGATTGCTTATAAACCAACTCGTGCATCATGCCTAACATTTGCCTTTCAAGAGGCGTGAACGCTTTAGATGTTTCGATTTTCACTAGATTTTGGTTCAACCCCACCAATAACTTCGCTAATGGTAGATGAAAATATGGTAATGCGGAGGTCATATGACCAATAAAACTCGGGGAATAGGTGTTGACAGAGTTGGCGACTAATTTATCTAAGAGATCTTCTGCATGCTTTGACACGAACTCAGGTGTCTCAGGTACTGCATACTCTGCGAAACTTTTTTCAATTTGCGCAAGTGAATTCACCTTAGTCACAACATGTTGCGACAAAAAATCTGACAGATTATCAGACAGGTGTTGTTCAATCTGTGCAAGTTTAGAATCTTTGCCTTCAGGCATAGTAAACACCTTGTACAAATGCTCTAAACTAACCTCAGCTCCGCCCACTATTGTAACCTTATCTGAAAACTTTCAAGTCGCGCATTTTACCTTAATTTTTGCTATTAACAATAGGTGCTTACACCTCATAATTAAAGAGCTAATAAATACAGGGATGGGTATTAATCTGGTAATTGCTAAAGTGTTGTTATATTGTTCAAAATACTCGCAATAAGAAGTCTGCTTTGTATGCAAGTCACTGAAGTAACAGAAAGTTTTAACTTAGATAACGTTGTGCCATTTTTTCAGCCTATTATGGATTTGAATAATAATGTGGTTTGGAGTTATGAATGTCTCGCTCGACTTTTAACTTTTGATCAAAATAGTTATTTACCTACAGAGTTTTTGTTCTTAGTAGATAGGCAACGATCAGTCGCCCAGTTGACCCAAACCGTGTTTAGCCGCAGCGCTAATTATTTTAGAGATAAGAACATGGCGTGGAATATCAATTTGAGTTTGTCGGATATGACTGACTCAAACATCCTTAAATTTCTTCAATCACAACTTGAGGATTATCCTAACCCGAAACGAATTTCTATTGAAATCACAGCACAAAATGCATTGGTAGAAAGTGCCAAATTCAGTCAATTTTGTGAAACTTGTGATGCTTTAGGTATTAACATTGTGATAGATAATTTTGATCAAAAAGAGTGTAATTTGCAGTCAATACTCTCATTACCCATATCTGCAATAAAGGTATCCGCTACATTATTTGATAAAGTAAAAAGCGATGCTGCAACAGAAAACTTTGTTAAAAGGCTCCTCATTGTTGCCGCAGACAATAAGGTTGTGGTGATAGCTGAACGAATTGAACGCCAAGAAACATTAGAGGTGGTAAAACAGCTAGGTATTAAATATGCCCAAGGATTTTATTTTAGCCAACCTAAAGCCAAGACAGATTAAACTTTATACATTTCTATAGTGATAACTTTGCCAATAGTTGCCAGCTACTTTGTCCACTTTGCCAGTACTTTCGTTCGAAGGGCGTGATTGCCTTTTCACTCTGATATACACCGATTTGATTACTGATATTAGCAATATTTAAAGCTGCAGAAAATTCTTGTATGTATAATTGCCAATTACTCCTTACTTCCAGTGTTCCACCCAGTTTTAAGATATCCGTTAATGTCGATGTGGCATACCAACGACGCTGTAAATGGGCCGATTTAGGATAGGGGTTGGGATAGAGTAAATAGTGTTTTGTTAATTTCTTATCAGAAAGAATAAGTAATCTTAAAAAATCACTGAGATCTGCACGTAATATCAAATAGTTTTGTAAAGTACTGGCGTAAGCTTGGTGTTTGTCTGTGCGTAAAGCGGATTTATCAATACCTATTACACGCGCATTTGGATGTGCTTGAGCAATATTCACCGTGCTTTCACCCACACCACAACAAGAGTCTAAAATAAGATCCCCCTGCCAATCCCCAAGCCAACTAATCGCATCTTGAAAGGCTTCTTGAGTATGTATCGATAGGGGCTTTTGACTTGCACAAGCAAGGTGTCGGGTAACAACCTTGTGCAAATTTTGATGAATACCAGTTTGATTGGTACTGATGGTGCGTGATTGTTGCTGCATTAACTTCGGATGCCTACGCCACGGTTGATAAGAGAGTAAGCCCAACCAAGTAATACTACGTTAAATCCAATTAATATGCCCAACGACACATAGAAGTTAATATCCGACACGCCTAGAAAACCAAATCTGAAGCCACTTACCATATATACAATAGGGTTGATTTTACTGACCCACTGCCAGAATTCAGGCAATAAACTTAATGAGTAAAAGACGCCGCCTAAGTAAGTCAGTGGTGTCAGTATGAATGTAGGTACAATACTCACATCATCAAATGAATTCGCGAAGATGCCGTTTATTAGCCCTGCAGTAGAAAATAATATTGTTGTTAATAGTAAAGTCACAAAAATTATCAACAAATTGTGAATATGTATATCTACAAAAAATAACGAGACAATGGTAACAATGATACCAACCAGCATTCCCCTAGCTACGCCTCCACCAACGAATCCAGCGATAATTATCCAATTCGAAACGGGGGCAACTAATAACTCCTCAATATTTCGTTGATATTTAGCACTATAAAAAGAAGAGGAAACATTGGAGTAAGCATTCGTGATCACCGCCATCATAATTAAGCCGGGTACAATAAACTCCATATAACTAAAGCCGCCCATGTTGCCAATTCTGCTACCGATCAAATTACCAAAAATTACAAAGTACAATGACATTGTAATCGCAGGTGGAAGCAGAGTTTGGATCCAAATTCTTAAAAAACGTAAACACTCTTTGCGCCACATTGTTCTTAGGGCCACCATATTCAGGCTGTTCATAAGCTTAATGTTTTTTATCGGCTCAGGATTATTTATTGGTTCAGGACTATTTATTGGTTCAGGACTATTTATTGGTTCAGGACTGTTTATCGGCTCAGGGCTGTTAGGATTAAGGTTACTCATTAGTGTCACCTACAGCTTGTTTTTTGGTTGGGTTAACGTCTTTTGTGGACTTTCCAGATTCGACCATTCTAACGAAAAGTTCTTCTAATCTATTTGATTTGTTGCGCATACTTAATACTTGTATCTTTTTTTGAGTTAACTGTTCAAAAACTGAGTTAAGGCCCGATTCCTTGGGCACATCCACTTCTAAAGTATGCTCGTCAATTAAACGGCATTCAAAGCCATCTAAAGTTAAAGAACTTAAGTTCTTTGATAAATCCAGCACAAAAGTTTCAATATTCAATGTGGCAAGTAAGGCCTTCATACTGGTGTTTTTGACAATGATACCTTTATCAATAATGGCGATATTGCGACATAACATTTCTGCTTCTTCAAGATAGTGGGTGGTAAGAATGATTGTCACACCTTGGCGATTAATCTCTTGTAAAAAAGACCACATAGAGCGGCGTATTTCTATATCTACACCAGCAGTAGGCTCATCTAGAATAAGCATTCTAGGTTCATGCATTAACGCTCTGGCGATCATTAGCCGTCTTTTCATGCCGCCAGAAAGTTGTCTGGCAGGTGAGTCACGGTTGTCCCATAGGTCAAGTTGCCTAAGGTATTTTTCTGCTCTGGGTTTAGCGACATTTTTAGGCACCCCATAATAACCTGCTTGGTTTAGCATGATCTGTATTAAAGGTTCGAATTGATTAAAGTTAAATTCTTGTGGTACTAGCCCAATACAAGATTTTGCCTTGATAGGTTGAGTCGCTAGCGAGTATTCAAAAATATCAACGTCACCCTGAGTTTTATTCACTAGTGAACTAATGATCCCTATGGCAGTTGATTTACCTGCGCCATTAGGGCCCAGCAAAGCGAAAAAATCGCCTTGCTTTACTGCTAAATCGATACCTTTTAAGGCTTCGATGCCACCCTTATAGGTTTTAGTTAATCCTTTGATACTCAGTGCGTTCATATTGACAGCCAGATAAAGTGTGAATCGAAATTGCGATATGTTCATGCCTTTAAAAAGCGTGAATTATATATCGAGTTCTAGCGACTAAAATTTGTAAAAGTGTGCTTTATTACTAATAACAGAAGAGACGCACCTTGGCCCCATAATATTGTGTCTACTATGCTTAATTCAAGCTTATGTGTGAATTGTTTTAGATTTATGTCGAGAACGGGATGTTGTTAGATAGCTCTGATACTTAGCAAGAGCTTAAATTTTTTCAGTTATTGAAGAGGTAAGCATTACGCTTAGTATCACGATCATACAGCTTAAATATGTGCAACGGTGATTGGAATGAATTCACTTTTATTTTATTTTTCACAAAAGACAAAAGGGCAATACGCCCTTTTGTCGCTAATTGGAGACTATGTTATTAGCAGTCTTCAGGGGCTTTCCCCATTTTTTTCTTAGTCGCAATACATGCTTCTTTTAATTTTTTAGCGGCATCAGTTTTTAACTCAGCTGCTTTTTCCTTGGAAGCATCCATGGCTTCAGAGGCTTTCTCAGCGGTAGCATCGTATGCGTCGCCGGCCTTTTCTTTGGCTTCGTCATAAGCTTCAGTTGTGCTTTCTTTTACATCATCAGCCATATCTGCTGCGCTGTCAGCAAGCTTAGATGCACCTTCTTTAGTTTTGTCATATAACTCTGATGTCTTTTCCTTTGCTGTAGTTACCATTTCTTTGGCTTCTACTTCTGCTTCTTGTGCCGATTCTTTCTGTGAATCTGTGCAAGCGCTCAGCCCAATACTTAGTGCGGCAAATGTCATTGCTAGGGTCATTTTTGATAAAGTCATTATTATTCCTTTTGGTGTTTTTAATTAATAGTTTTTCGCTTAATGCGCTCTTAGAAAAAGCCTTTAGCGACCTTTAGCGATTCCCGTTAGCGGATTCCGTTCCATGTTTTCAATACGTTGATAAATATGGGGTTTACGAAGATTACTTTATATTCGTTAGAAAAAGTGGTTAATTATGTCTTTAATCGACGACATATTAGTATTATATAGCAATTGCTCGCACCACATACCTATGAATTGGGTTCGGTAACACACTGTCAAAGGGATAACAGGTTACTAGGGTTAAGCTAGATTGGTCAATATCGAAAGCGTCGTTGTTATTTTCGCTTTGAATGTAATTTAGCTCTGAATGCACAGCAATACGCAGCGTTGTCACTTTGAACTGTTGACGCTTGTGTTGGGTCTTTACTTCGATAAGGTCACCCTTTTGAAGTCTTTTTAGGCTATTAAACTGTGTATCACGATGACCTACTATCACGCTGTTACCTTTTTCTCCCGGTCTAGGTGTTGAGTTGATGTGAGTAGGTGCAAAAGCCAAGTTTCTGGGACTGGCACCAGCCAACACATACCAGCTTTTGTCCTTAATGATGAGTTCAGCTATTGGATGGGTATCTGCCCAAGGCCAAGGCTTGTGTTGTTCATCAGACTGTAGATTTTTATGCCAAGCATCAGCAATTAGGTATTGCGCTAACTCTGCTTTTGCAAAAATATAAAATCCACAAGAAAATTGGTAAACACCCAACAACAGACTCAAGGTTATAATTTTATGCTTGATGACTAGGGATAGTAGTTTTGAAATACTACTTTTCTTTTTGTAAGTAAGTGCATACATATTGCTAATCCTATTAAAATAAAGCCTACTATTATCTTGAGTAGTGCTGAAGTCGCTGTCTGAGGAAGGCTGCCAGATGTTTGAACTAGTTGATTTGAGGTGCCTTTAGGTACTGGATCCGCTACTTTTCTAGTGTTTGATTGAACGTCAGCTGGGCGAGTTGGCGTTACATCTACAGCGACTAAGCTGGTGTACTGACTAACTAAATGATGTGCAAGAGCAGTTTTTGTAATCTGAGATTGGTATTCGTTTTGCTCGTCTAGGGTACTACTAGGTCGCATACTCACGCGGCGCTTATCCCTAGTCAGCTGGCTTATTCTTTCTCTTGCCCATAAAACATTGAGCCCTGATTGTCTGGTTTGGGCGTTAAGCTCTAGGCTGTTTTCCCAAGCTTGTTGTTGATACTGAGCCTTGAGATTGATTTTTGATATGTCATTGCCAGAGCCTAAAGAACTGCCAGAGTCTAAAGAGTGTCCTGCTTCAACTATCCCGCCATTTAGCCGATAGCTCAAAACCAGCGGTTCGTCTTTATATAAGTCACTTATAACGTTGGGGTAAAATTCTAACTGCCGATTCGATTTTAAGTTGCTGGAATTTAACTGCAATTCGATATCAGTCAAGGCGGGATGTCGTAATTTAGTTAATAACGTAAGCATCTTTTCTTGTACCTGAGCAACCGATCCAATATAGGTAAAGGTTCCTTTGCCCATTTTGGCTGCTTCACTCATAAAGTAACTGTTAGGTGCACTACCTATACCCACAGTAAAGAGTCGTGTGTTTTCAAGCTTGTCAGTGATCAACTGCATTAATGATTCTTCGTTGCCCACGCTACCATCGGTAATGAATACTATTTGGCGCAAAGTGCTTGAATCATTAATTCTAGGTTGGGAAAAGGCTAGTTTTAATGCACTTTTCATTTCTGTTCCACCATTTGCAGATAAACTATTTACAAAATTTTTTGCATCTTTTTTATTGTCTGTGTTTGCTGGCATTGGTGATTTCCACAAATTTTGTGCATAACTGTTAAACTCAATAATATTAAAATTGTCTGTTTCCTGAAGTTGCTCAACAGCCAAAATCAGTGCTTTTTTGGCTTGTTTAATAGCGTCACCCTCCATTGATCCTGATGTATCCAGAATAAGAATCATTTCCCGCGGTTGAGTCTGTGAAACCTGCTCTGTTTTGACTGGAGGTAGCAACATTATCAAACCATATTCATCACCGTTAACCTGCTGGGTAAAATGTGCAGACTGCGGTGCTGCGCCTAATTCTGGTCGCCAGTTCAGAACAAAATCTTGGTTAGTAACACTGCCTTTTGATATTTGAATATGATGACTTCCATCTGTTAGTTGTTTAACCGTGATGGGATGGAATTCGCTTTTAATGTCTTTTACCTCAAAACCAGCTTGTAAGCTTACCTGTAACTCGGTATTTGGTTGGTTATAATTGCTGTGAGACAACTCTGGTGGTGTGTCGCTGGGGAAGTATCGAGGTGTAATGGTCATGGGGAAACGCAGACTATATTGTTGGCGGTCAAAGTTTAGCGTTTGCTGATATTCAATTGTCACTTCAATCGTCTCACCAGGGCCGATATTCGCGATGGAATTAGAAAACATATTAGGCCGTTGCTGTGCCACTAAACTGGCTTTTTTGCCAAGTGCTTTAGCCTCAAGATAAATCTGCTTTGCTTCAGATTTTTCCTTAATTTTCCCTTCTATTTTGCGCGCACCTATTGCCATCAACAAATGATCGACTGCTGCATTTTCGGGTAAGGGAAAAACGTATAGTGCATCGACCCAATTTTCACCAGAATTCTTAAAGGTTTGTGTCAGTTTAGTACGGGCTACGATACCTGTTACCTTGATATCAACTTTGGTTTTAAGAACTGGGCTTAGCATGTGTTGTGCAACTGTTTCGCCCTGCATTAATTGTTGATGAATAAAAAACAATGTGCCACTTTGGGCATTCTGATAATCTATTATGGGGAGATTGATGAGAGCGCTATTTGCTTGTTTGGCTGGTGAACCTAATGAATCAGCAATGGAATGTGTGGTTTGTTTGCTGGTGAAAGCGGGCACTGCATATTGCAGGGCCCCTATCGCAATAACCACCAAACTAACAACAGCAAGTTTAGGTAGTGATGACATAGCGAGGTTTCCTTTTTATTGATTAGCTGCTGTCATTTCTGTCTGGTCATCAGATACTTTTAACATGACTCGGCGATCAAAAAAATCATCTTCAAAATGCATGCCCGCACTAACTAATGAAGATTCACCAAATGAGTTAGTGATTACTTGCTCTTCTTTAACGTTATTATCAATTAAGTAGTTTTTAACTGTTAACGCACGTTGCTCGGAAAGAGCTTGATTAAAAGTACTGTCGCCACGTTTATCAGCAAAACCTGATAAGGTAATGCTTAATGTGGGATTTTTTTGTAAGGTTTTGGCTATCAAGTCTAACTGTGACTTATAGTGGGCCTCTAAAACATAAGAAGCTGTTTTAAATTGAATATTACTTTCAATTTCCGGAATGCTGTGATTAAACGTAGCTTGTTCCAACGCACTATCCATTGACGCTATTTGAACTATTGAACGTTCTTTTGCGTGCTCAAAATTCTGCTGCATTACAAGCAATTGTTGGTCTTTTTGTTCAAGTGCAGTGTTAGCAGTTTCTAGCTTTTTATCAGAGTTTACGTCATCAGCTAACATCACACCAAAAATGCCTGCGATTATCCCGCCTAGTGGTCCAGCGATGGCGGTGCCGATTATTGCGCCTGAACTAAGGCCAATGACTTCGTTAGTTTTTTCTTGAACACTGCGTTGTTCAGCAATTGCGCTGCCAGACAATAAGCAAGTGAAGGCGATCGCGGTAGTTATTTTAATATTGGTTGTTTTCATGTGTTTCATTGTTATCTCCAAGAGAGTGGTTGTTTGATTCCTCTCTAGTAAACAAATATTGTGTGGCTAATTCAGGGAGGAAAAATGGCAATCTAGAGGTCAATTGTGGCGGAAAAATGGAAATTGTAATTTTTGGCTATTTATCGACTTAACCTAAAGATGTTTTGCGATATAGTTCGGCAATAACTAAAGCCGCTATAAATTAAGCTGCTATAAAGTAAACAGGCACAGGCTATGTTAAAACGTATCGCCTTGGTTGAAGATGATCAAGCACTCAGAGAAAACTATATTGCTGCCCTAAGCAAGCAAGGTTACGAGGTACAACCCTATGCTAATCGAAGTAGTGCAGAACAGGCATTTTCTGAGCGACTACCGGATTTGGCAATCATTGATATTGGTCTAGAAGATGAAATAGACGGTGGTTTTGCTATTTGTCAGCAATTAAGAAGTTTATCCAAAACCTTACCTATTATTTTTTTTACTGCGCGTGATAATGATTACGACACTATTTGTGGTTTGCGTATGGGCGCGGATGATTATCTGACCAAAGACATCAGTTTACCGCATTTATTGGCCAGAATAGCTGCACTGTTTAGACGCACGGAACTATTAGATAGGCCACAAGCACAAACTGACCTGATTCAAACAGGTGATTTGCTGATGGACAGCAAACGTATGACTGTCAGCTGGAAAGGGCAGGGCATTGAACTAACTGTTACCGAATTTTGGATGTTACACGCGGTTGCTAAATTTTCGGGACATGTCAAAAGTCGCCAGCAACTGATGGATGAATCAAAGATGGTCGTGGATGACAGCACCATTACATCCCATATCAAACGTATTCGTAAGAAATTTATGCAGCTAGACCCAGATTTTGACTGTGTCGAGACCGTTTATGGTATGGGGTATAGATGGAAAAGTGTGTAAACATGTTGGCACCGCTTAATGTCAGTTTGTGGGTGGCAAATATATGAGCCGATTACGCTTTGGACTGCGTCTTAAATTACTTTTTTTCTCTTCTTTTTTACTGGCTATTCCTTGGTTGGGATATCAATACGTATGGGAAATGGAAACCTATCTGCGCATAGGCCAAGAACAAACCATGGTAGGTACTGCTCGTGCTGTGGCTACTGCTTTACATGAGCGCCCTGCGTTATTTGATAGTCAATCAGCCTATTTAACTGACGTCAAACCGGGCACTGATTTATACGCCCATAAAATTGCCTATCCTATTCAATTGGACGGCAGGTTAGATGATTGGCAAGACTATCAGCATTTGGCCATTGCCTATGGGCAACAAAACCTGATTGACCCTATTCAAGACTACAAGTTGGACAGCCTGCACTTTAAACATATGGTGGGGCAGTTCGATAGATTCTTATATGCAATGTTTGATGTCACTGATGAAAAAGTATTACTTAGGCCAACCAATAGTTTACGTATTGATAAGAATGATCACTTACAAATAGCCATGACGGATAAAAATGGTTTGTTTCAACGTTATATTATTGCACCGTCAAAGCCCGGTTGGGTGAATGCATATCTGCTAAAAGATGACTTAAACTCGCTACAGCCAGAAAGGTTAGAAACTAAGATTCAAGGGCAATGGAGGAATACGTCAAACGGTTATCAACTCGAATTACGTTTCCCCTTGGCTATGATTTCAAGCAAAATTGCTTTTGCTATTGTTGATGTTGATGACCCAAGTACTAGAGCGGTGGAACACATAATGGGAACGGCTAATCCGTCGCAAGTTGATTCACTGGGCACTGTACTGGTACCTTCGCCGGAAATAGAGCAAATTCTTAAAGGGCTTAAATACTCAAATGCTCGGGTTTGGGTGGTAGATAAACATATGCGAGTACTCGCTCGTTCGGGCAATATTCAAAGATCATCTGGAATGCAGAGTGAATCTCAGAATAACTCACAAATTGGCTTTGGAAGTGGGACTAAGTCACAGGGGCAAAACAGCTGGTGGAAATATATTGAAAACAACTGGTTGTTACCCCTTTATTATCAAGTATTGACTAAGCCACCCGCTGATTTTGTCGATGACCTACGGGACGCCTTTGCCCTCCAAGGCCAAGATATAAGGCAAGCATTAAAGGGTACACCAAGTTCTTTGTGGCGCTTAAGTTCAGATAATAAAGCGGTGATCATGTCGGCTGCCCATCCTATTTATATTGATGAAACGGTAATGGGGGCCGTGGTAGTAGAACAAACTACAAATGGTATT
>JAWUXT010000105.1:0-11653 GCA_034111205.1 Paraglaciecola sp.
TGTATTAATAGATTTTATTTATTAATCTTTATTGTTTTATAATTGATTTATACGAGAGTAGTTCACTATGTATAACGTATCGTTTCGGCAGGTACAGATTTTTGTCTGTATTGCGCAATCCCATACCTTTGCTCAGGCTGCTGAGAAAATGTGTCTGTCTCAACCCGCCTTATCTTCGGCAATAAAAAAAATGGAATCACAGTTGGGGGGGGTATTGTTTTCACGCACCACTCGTAAAGTGGAATTAAGCCCAGAAGGAAGGCAGTTTTTACCCGTGGCCGTTAGACTTATGGGTGATTGGCAAGACGCGTTTTCAGACTTACATAACTTATTTTCATTAGGCCAAGGCAAGTTATCCATAGCCGCGATGCCCTCTTTTGCTGCTGGGCTATTGCCGGGTATTTTGCAACAGTTCAAAAACGAGTTTCCTAACATAAAATTATCAGTGGCTGATGTGGTGATGGAGTCCGTGATAAAAGATGTGCAAGCAGGTAGGGCTGAAATTGGCTTTTCCTTCGAACACAAAAAAATGGACGGGTTGGAGTTTCATCCCATTCTTACGGATAATTTTATTGCGGTATTACCCGCTAATCACCCCTTGAGCGAACATCAAGTTTTGTCTTGGTCACACATTGCTTTGTACCCTTTTGTAGCTATGAATAAAGGTTCAGCTATTCGCCAATGGATTGATTCATTTATGGAATTAAATCATTTGTCTCTAGATATAGTGGTGGAGGCAAGTCAACTTGCCACATTAGGGCAGTTTGTCAAGCATGACTTAGGTGTGTCTGTGGTACCGGCCTTATGTCAGGAGCAAATGCTCAGTAAAGACTTAGTTTGCCTGAATATTCATCAAAGTGGTTTGAGTAAACGAGTCGGTGTTATTCGGCAAAAAAATGGAAATTTATCGTCAGTGGCTTCAACATTCTGGCAATGGACTGTGAAAAACATTTCATATTCTGGTTAAAATTGAGGTGGATATGTAAGCTGACAAGGAGACACAGTTACCATTTTTTCTTTTCTGCAAATAATTCGTCTAGGTCGTTTCTCTCTGATTTTTCTTTTTTCGCCACATCTCGGCTATTGACATTTTTTAGGTTGCTTTCAATATTGAGTAACTGCTCTTCTAATTGAGCCTTTTTGACCGTGATAAATTCATCTTGATTAGGCTGAGCAGAAAGTGCACCGATGGCTTTTTCTAAACATTGTCTGGCAGAGCCCAATTGATTGTTTTTTATGGCTTTGTCGCCTCGTCTTATCAACGTGTCAACGTTAGCTTGGAGCTGCAAACGTTCGAGAAGTTTGTCTTCGGCTAAAAATACTCTGCTCTCTATACGATTTTTCTTAAACTCAGAACGTAAAAATGTCCTCAACGTTTTGATACCGCGAATAAACTGGATCACTTGTTTATCGCCTTGTGGCAATTGAAAATTGTCTTCTGACGGAGTGACTTTACTTACATCAATCGCTTTTAAATCTTCTTCTGCTGATTTTATTCTATCGTTTGAACCAGTTGTATTATCACCCATTTGGTTAGCTGCTTTTATCGCCGACAAAATTCTGCGTTGCATAATAAACACCAGTCTTTGAGAAATAGGTATTTGTTCAGCAGTTGCTAATGCGGCTTCAGTGTTGTCGATGATGCCTTTTTGTTTGGATAACTCGGCTCTGCGTTCGCCTTCGACTTTGTTTTTGTGTTGTTGAATCGCGTTCACAATAACGCCTATTAGCACTAACGCGACAATCAATACTATTATTATTGTAAATACCATAATTCTATAACTTTCCCACTCTTAGGATTTAAAGCACTTAGTATAACAATAGCTAAGATTACTCATTAATTAGGGCAACGTTAAGATAAAAACGCTACCACTTAAACTTCCACCGTTTTCTAGGTATATTTTACCTTCAGTCTCGCCCTTGGTATGCGCTTTGGCAATTAATCGCGCAAAATATAGACCTAGTCCCGTTCTGCCTTCTCCTATATCACATTGTTGCATTTGAATACTCTGGGCTTCGAGCATGCTTTTTGGATAGCCAGGGCCGTCATCTTCGACTTTAAACACTAATTGTTTATGCTCTGTGTATACGCTCAAATGTATATTTTTTTTGCTATAACGCATGGCATTAATTAATACATCATTTAACAAAATGCCAATTAAATCAGCATCTAGATACCATACTAAATCGGCAGATTGGCTAACTTCTAAAATCATATTTTTATGATTTAAGTAACTTTCATTGGTAGCCAGCAAATCTTCTATGACATCGTCTATGTGGTATTCGTCAATAGTAAGGGGTAGGTTATCTGATCCTGCTCGGTATAAAGATAATAATTGTACCAAACCAGTATTCAACCTCGCAGCTTCGTAATGAGCCGATGCCAAATGCTCTCGAGATACAGGATCTGTCACTACCAAACTCTGTCCTAAGCTTTCGATAGATTGCATTAATAAGCATAAGGAGTTCTTCATATCATGCACGGCAGAGCCTAATATCGTGGAGAAGTCGATTGATGTATCTTCTCTAGGCATAGATTGTTCCGACAGCGAAAGTTAATACAGGAAACATAGAGTTGGTTGCACAAAATTATAGTTATTTGAAAGTATCTTATCAGACCTTTTTCTGTATTTGATATTTGATTTTTCAGTCTTTTAAAAGTTTTAGTTTATTATAACTAGAACCTTTTTTTAAATTCTAATAGATTTCGCCTTGTTAAAGTTATATAACAATTTAATATATAGAAGTTCCCAGGATTAACAAGCAAGGCTAAGACATGAAATTACAGCAACTCCGTTATATTGTTGAAGTACTCAACAATAATTTAAACGTCTCGGCTACAGCTGAAAGCTTGTACACATCACAACCTGGGATCAGTAAACAAGTTCGCATGCTGGAAGACGAGTTAGGCATACAAATCTTTGGTCGTAGTGGTAAGCATCTCACCCATGTGACTGAGGCTGGCCAAGATGTGATCAATATTTCTCGTGAAATTTTAGCCAAAGTAGAAAGTATTAAAGCGGTATCTCGTGAGCACACCTTACCAGACCAAGGTAAGTTAAATATTGCTACCACGCATACCCAAGCAAGATATGCTTTGCCTGATGTGATCAAAGGCTTTATGAACAAATATTCAAAAGTCTCATTACATATGCACCAAGGTACACCGTCGCAAATAAGCGATTTGGCTGCTAAGGGCGAAGCAGATTTTGCCATAGCTACCGAGTCATTACATTTATATAATGATTTGGTGATGTTGCCGTGTTATCACTGGAATCGCAGTATTATTGTAAACCGTGATCATCCTTTAGCCAAAAAGACCACCATTACAATTGAAGATATTGCTGAGTACAACTTAGTCACTTATGTATTTGGATTTACTGGCCGCTCTTCGTTAGACCAAGCTTTTAGTAGCGCTGGCATAGAGCCAAAAATCGTGTTTACTGCCACTGACGCTGATGTGATTAAAACTTATGTGAGGCTTGGCGTCGGAGTTGGTGTGATTGCTTCTATGGCAATTGATGACAAGTTAGACTCAGATTTAGTCAAAATTGATGCCAGCCACTTGTTTGAATACAGCACTACTAAAATTGGCTTCAGAAAAGGTTCATTCTTGCGCAGTTACATGTACGAATTTATTGAACGTTTTGCTCCTCATCTAACTAAATCAGTGGTAGAAAAAGCCATGATGTTGAAAAACAACGACGAAGTAGAAAAAATGTTCAAAGGCCTAACATTGCCGGTTAGGTAAAAAACCAATAAATTTCAACACAGAGAAAAAGGCAAAAACCAACGTACTAGAAATCTTTATTTGAATTTTTAGTAGCAACAATCAATTTGCTTTTCTTTGTGGTGAAAAATATCTTTAATCCTTAATTTTTCAATAGCTCTATTTTGAACTTAACTAAGCATACAACATGTTCTTGTTATGTCACCGAGGAACTAGTATTTCTAGTGCGCAATGCTTAGGGAAAAGATTACGCCTTGACAATCTTTTCTGTTCACCAATTGGTACGGTATTTCGTGCAGGTTGAGGATCTCCCTTACCAACATTAATCCAACACCTTGACCAAACTCTTTTGAGGTAAAAAACGGTGTGAATAATTGTCTTTCAATTTCTGCTGAAATTCCACAGCCCGTATCTTCAATCGACAAGTGAGTCATGTTTTTATCTTGTTGCAAAGTGATGTTTATCTCACCATCTTTAACGATGGCTTCTAATCCATTTTTGAACAAGTTAACTAATACTTGTTCAAATAAATTGGCATCGGCAATTATGAATATTTTTTGCTCACTTTGCAGATTGATGGTGATGTTTCTATTGTTACATTCAGCGTAAAAAAGCGTACTTAAGTCACGCAGCATTTTCGATAGGTCAAATGATGTTTTGATCGGTTTTTCAAGTTTAACGACGTTTGAATAACCCTGCATAAATTGGTTTAGGCTGGCATTTCGGTTGATTACAATATTTATCGCATTCTCAAAATCATCTGCAGATTCTGGATCAAGTTGTCTTCTAAAGGTTAAACAGCTTTCCAGCAGAGAGTGAGTGATCGCAATAGTGTTATTGACCTCATGGGACATCAATCGGATCAGTTTTTCGTAAGCTGATTTTTGCAATGCGACAATATCACTGGTCAATTCATAGAGCATATAAAAAGAGCGATTAAACCCACGGTCTCTAATTTCGTAATGAGCTATTTTTAATTGTCGCCCTTGTCCCACCTCAATTAATTGATGGGAATCAACAGCTATATCAGATAGATATCTAAGTTGCGTTTTTGAGAGCTGCGCCAAGTTTTTACCGATCAGGTTATTCTTTTTGAGTGAAAGTAATTGCTCGGACGCTGGATTAATGTCAGACAGGCGTCCGTCATAGTCGAGCAACACGACTCCAATTGGAGATTCGGCCATCAATTTTTGATAAACACCTTTCTGCTCACCCATTTCTAATCGTTCATGATGAAGTTTTTCCAGCATAATATTGAATTGGTCAATCAAGCGGTCTAGATCTGGCTGATTTAGCGCACTAAAGCGAGCTGTAAACTCCTGTTCTTTGAGAAGAGTAGAAAAGGTCTCAATATATTCGAGCGGCTGCAGCGCTTTAATGATTAATGTATAGAAAAGAGTAAAACTCAATACCAGAATGACCTCAACTAATACCAAAAAGGACTCCAGTTGCTCTCTAAAAATAAATGCGACTGAAAAAAGAGAAAGGTGCAGAAAGGTTGTTGCTAGTAGTAGCTTTTGTTTTAAGGTCATGAAGTCAAATCATGCTTTTCTATTCGGCGATAAAGTGCGGAGCGGCTAATCCCTAGAGCCTCGGCAACTTTCGACAAATTATTGTTATAAGCTTTTATCGCCTTCTTCACCATAAGCTTTTCCATTTCATCCAGTGTTAAAGAGCCAATAGGTAAACTTGACTCATCAAATTCTTCATTCGCAGAACTGTTTTGGGTATGAAAATCGTGAATGCTCAGGATTGGGTCGTTGGACATTAATGCCGCCCGCTCAACAGTTTGAGTTAATTGCCTAACGTTGCCCGGCCATGTTTGCTGCTCTAACCAACTGATGGCGCTATCGTCCAAACTAATACTATCAATGTTATATAACTGACTTACTTTGTGTAAATGCAATCTAGCTAGTTGGGCTATATCTCCTCGGCGATTGCGTAGGGGAGGAACAACGACTGTAATTAAATTGATTCGATAAAGTAAGTCTTCTCGAAAGCTGCCGTCTTTGACCATTTCATAAAGGTCACAGTTGGTGGCAGAAATCACCCTCACATTGGATTTTTTTGTTTGAGAAGAACCGACAGCTTGATACGTTTGCTCTTGCAATATACGCAGTAGCTTAACTTGAGAGCTAGGATCTAGATCGCCGATTTCATCAAGAAAAATACTGCCATTATTAGCGAGTTCAAAGCGTCCTTTGCGATCTTGCTTTGCATCAGTAAACGCGCCGCGAACATGACCAAACATTTCACTTTCAAAAAGGGTGGCATTCATGCCGCCTAAATTAACTTTAACAAACTCTTGCTTCAATCGACGTGAATTTATGTGGATCGCATCGGCAATCAGTTCCTTACCTGTTCCACTTTCACCCAGAATTAAAACCGCTGCATCAGTGGCAGCAACGCGGCCAATAGTGGTCAGTACTTTTAACATTGCAGGGTCTTCTGCCACTATGCCGGAAAAATCATATTTTTCATCCAGCATTTGACGGGTATTAAGTTCCCAAACCTTGCTCTGGTTTAATTCCAGACAGGTATTCACTATTCTAAGCAACTGCTGATTGTCCCAAGGTTTGGTTATAAAGTCAGTAGCACCTTGCTTAATACCATCAACCGCCAGTTCAATAGAGCCCCAGGCTGTCATCAAAATAACTGGGATCGCAGGGAAACCATTCTTGATTTGATTGAGTAAAATCATGCCTTCTTTACCACTGGTATTACGTGAGAAATTCATATCTTGTATGACGAGACTAATAGAGTGATGTTCTAGGTGTTTAATGGCTTCATCTTGGCAACTGGCCAACAGCACTCGAAATCCATTTTGTTTTAGTAACATAGCGATTGAGGCTGTCACCGATGGATCATCATCTACCAATAGAACTTGATGATCCTTTGAAATTATTTTTGTCATTAATTCAAGTCCAACACTTTCAACTTCGGTTGAAATGCTTCTATTCTAGTTTATGGTTTGCATTGATTAGCGTTAAATATCAAGCCCAGAGATAACCCAACATCCTTGGGTTTTCTTTGAACTGTTGTCCTAGCGATCACGTTAGCAATACAGCTTGAACTCGATTAGACATTACTCATAATATAGTGCTTCTGATGGAGAATTCATGGTAGCAATTTTACCCGGGTAGTAACCACACAATGCCGCTAACGTTAGCATAAAAGCCATAGCAGACAACAGACTTACCCAGAATAGCGGCCAATCAAGTTCTTGGAATACACCGAGCATTGGCAACTGAACTAAGCCAATAAAGGCAATGGTTATGCCGATAAAAGTGACAATCATCAATTCGCCTATGATTTGCTTATGAATGCCTACCGCAGTAGCGCCTAGCGCTCTTCGCAAACCAATCTCATGGGTTCTACTGGTCACATTTTGCCATAAAACCCCAAATAACCCCATGGCAACCATGATGATCAAGAACCCTGCAATAATAGCTAAAATGGTTAGAGGGACGGTTGTTTGTCTGATTTGGCTCTGTCGTTGGCTCTCCCATGAAGTGAGAGAATAATTATTTTCAGGTGCCAATGCTTTAAGCATTTCTAACACTCTTTGTTCGAATGCTGGATTTAAATCCGCGCTCAATTTTAATTCTATGCCTAATGTTTTTCCTGGCGCTTGCATATCGCTTCTTGAAAAAACATAGGGTACGACGTCGGAAAGCTCACCAAATTGACGAAATGACTGAAATACTCCAACAATTCGTTTTTCCCGACTATCTTCTGATTCGAGGTCCGCAATATTCTTTCCAATTACTTTCCCGTTGGGGAAGTAGCGTTTGACGAATTCTTGATTCACTAAAACGGGGTCGTAGTTTTGATTCGAATCTTGAGGTTCAAACCAACGTCCATCATTAAGGGTCATTCCAAATGTTTGCGCTGCATTATCATCAAAGGTATTTCTAAAGTAAGAAATTTCCTGTCCGTCGATATCGACACTACTCGAGCTGCGCCAATTTCGAAAGGTGGGGTTTTCTAGTAGATGTAATGTCTCAACTTCTGGTTGTTGCTTAACGCTGTTGATGATTTGCAGTAAGGTTATTTCATCCTTTGATTCATTCCATCCTCTGGTGGGCATAATTTGAATACGCCACATGTTTTCATAATTGTACCCGAGTGGAATTTGATAGAGGTTATAGTTACGTATAGCGAGCACCGCCACTGCAAAAATCACAATAAAAGCAATGGCAATCTCTGCGATAATTAAGCTGTTAGAACGTTTCCTGTTCCATATCATTTTAAATAAGTGTAAAAACATTTTAAAACCCTCCTTTTAGGGCTGTCACTGGACTGAGCCTCGACATTTTGTAGGCTGGATAGACACCTGAAATTAATCCAAATACTAATATTAGGAAGAGTCCAATCAAAAATACTCGTATATTAAACGGGAAATGAGCGTAGGGAATGAGCCCACTTGCTTCAATGCTATGTAGAATTAATAAGCTTAAAATAATACCTAGGATCCCACCGGCCAAGGTCAATAAAATGCTTTCAATAATAAACTGCATCAGTAGTTGTTTAGTCGAGGCGCCAAAGGCCTTTCTAACTCCAATTTCAGAGGAACGCTCCATCATGCGACTGACGTTTAAGTTAATCATATTGATACTAGGCAGCAACATAAAAAGAAGGACTAGGCCGGCCATGACTGAAATGAAAAGCTCTTCATGCGTGTCGTAGCTGTAGTTATCATAGAACATCTCGCGAGACAGTGATTCTAGCTTGGTATAAGCGCCACTGTAGGCTTCAGTCATATTGTCTGACACGTCAAGGATAACCTCATTTTTTAAAAGATTAATATATTCTTTATTTGCGTCTTCCAAAATGGCGGGATTAGAGTGATAAAGAATGGCATCCCAACTGCCTCTAGTTTCCTGCTGGTAGTCTGTGGTCGCGTTAGTGGTGTAAGGGACCCAAATGTCCGATAACGCCACTTCTTCGACTATCGGAACATTTTCCACTACGCCAATAATGGTAAAACTTTGGTTTCCCAATGAGAGTTTTTGGCCGACTGCGGATGCGTCACCAAATAGCTCTTGTTCTGTATGTTGATTAACAACCGCAACAAATTTGCCCTCATTAAACTCTCCGTCTGAGTAAGCTCTGCCAGTCATAAAGTCGAAATCCAACACTTTCCAAAAATTGCTGTCCGTTTTTTTTACAAGTAATTTTGTCTTTTTTCCTTGGTGGAATATCGATGTTCCATATGAGCCAGAATTAATTGATATTAATTCTGGCGTTTGCAATCGAAACAGGTTTTCTTTAATAAATTTATAACCGAGTCGACCTGAATTTGTTTGGTTGTGTGCCTCATTGGTCAAGACAAGACGGTTGATCACTCTGATGTTGTCGGTATTTTTCTCTGGACCTTTTGGATAGAAATAACTCTCACCAATGGTACTAATAACCATCAACACCATTAGGGTTAAGCTGATCCCAAAAAGATTAATAAAGGTGAAAAATTTACGTCTTAGAAATACTTTCCAGGCAGTGATAATATAGTTTAATAACATAGTGAATTCCCTTTGAGTTCTAGCATACTAACTGACCATCAAAAACTCGAATGGTACGCTCGGTTCGCTTAGCCATTTCTTCATCATGAGTCACCATCACAATAGTCGCGTTGTCTTTCTGATTAAGGGTTTCAAGGAGTTTCATTATTTCATCACTCATATGGCTATCTAGGTTGCCAGTTGGCTCATCTGCTAATAATATTTCAGGCTTTCCAACTATGGCTCTTGCAATGGCTACACGTTGTTGTTGGCCGCCTGAAAGTTGAGTAGGGTAGTGATGTATTCTTGCTTTAAGACCCACTTTTTCAAGTGCCGCAGTGGCGAGTTCTTTTCTTTCCTTGGCGGACATTTTACGATAAAGCAAGGGTAACTCAACGTTGTCAATAACTCGTAGGTCATGGATCAGATGAAAACTTTGGAAAATGAATCCAATTTTTTCATTTCTTAATCGCGCGATATGTTTGTCTTTATAAGAATCAATGGCTTTATCATCAACCGCCACAATGCCTTCACTTGGATGGTCTAGCAGCCCCATGATATTCAGCAAAGTACTTTTTCCACATCCTGATGGCCCCATAACCGATACAAATTCACCTTTTTTGATGTGTAAATTAATATTCGAAAGTGCAATTGTTTCAATCCGTTCGGTTTGAAATGATTTACTGATATTTTTGAGTGTTAACATAACGTTACTCCCTTAGTTAATGGCAAATTCTGTTAAATGAAGGTATTCGGAAACATCGGAAATAATGACTTCGTCATTCTCGCTAAGCCCTTTGCTAATTTGAAGGGTTTTTGCACTTCCTATCCCTATTTCAACTTCTGTTCGATAGGCCGTGTTATTGCGAATGACAAAAACATTTTGAATGCCTCGGCCAGAACTATAGGGGCCTTTACTCAGTGCTAATGTATTCTCGATAGTCTTGATAATCAGTCCAACGTCGACCCTAAGGTTATTTTTTAATAGAGTGTTATCGGGCTGATCGAGGTTTATGGATAACTTCATTACTCCATTTTCAATGGTGGGTGTTTGTTGGGCAAGTTTTCCATTTAGTTTCTGATTTTGATAGGTTATTTCTGCGGACATGTTAGGTACCAACTGCGACGCATAAAAATCAGATAAGGTAGCTTCGATTCTAAAATGTGAATCGTCGACAATTTTGGCTAACGGTTGGCCTGCGGAAACACTGCTGCCTGTATCCTGTTTAAGCCAACTTAGCATTCCACTTCGGGTCGCTTTTACCGATGCAAATTGTTCAAGTCTTAGTTGTTCTGCAAGTGCCTTTTCAAAAATTAATTTCTCGAGATTAAGTGTTTCTATCTCCGCTTGAGTAGCCGATTTTAGACCGGCGATCGATTGATTCAACTGACGTATTTCTATCTTAGTTCGCTTTACGTTAAGTTTGGCTTCGAGTAAATCTTGACTGGAAAACGTACCTAAAAAACTCAACTTGTTAAGTTTATTTTGTTTGGTCTTCCTGCTTTCTAAATCAACCTCTAGTAATTCAATTCGACTTCCTATGTCATTAATCGAACGATTTACAATCAGTTTCTTAGTTTTGATTTGACTGTCTTTTAGAGCGACCTGTTCCTTTATTTTGTCAATTGCTAACATTAACTTTTGAGTGTCGAGTTGAATGATCAGATCACCTTTTGAAATGTTTTGTCCTGGCCTAACAAATACTCGACTGACATGGCTGGCAATTTCACTTGAAATAGTTTCTTCAACCATCGGTACGACTAAACCCCCTGCATTAATAGTGGCAGTGATGGTTTGCTTAAATACTTTTGCGGTACGAAGATTTGCTCGGTTTACTGATGGCGTAAACAACCAGTTGACGCTATAAATAAATAGCGCAAATATCACAACCACTGCTAATGCTTTTAACCAAACCGCACGTTTCTGTTGGTTGATATTTTTTACTGACAGTGGTCGATCCATTGATATTTCATCTCTGATATAATTTGCTTTTGATAGTCTATAGGCAGTAAGTGTGCCAACTAATGAATTTAATAAAGTGTATATAATTCAGTTGGTTAGAGATGAGGTGATATGACCTTTTAAAAAACATCGTTCGAAAATGAACAGGTATTCAGAGGGAGTGTTCGTTATCGAACACTCGGTTTATTGAGTCAAAAAGTTAGGGGGGATGATTGCAACAATGAAGTTAAACATCTAAAGCTTTTACCATTCGAACAGCTTTCTTTAAGTCTGAATCTTCTATGCTCTATGGGGTAAAAGCTTTTGTCTTTTATTGTCGATTAAAGCCTTTATATGTTATCAACACTCAATAATATTGACTGCTAACCCGCCTCTTGAGGTTTCTTTGTATTTGGACTTCATATCGTTGCCTGTTTCCCACATGGTTTTGATGACCTTGTCGAGTGACACTTTGTGTTG
>JAWUXT010000106.1:0-7857 GCA_034111205.1 Paraglaciecola sp.
TTCTAACCAACTGAACTACCACTCCAGCCGTAATCAAAACATTTACTCTACAAACTTAGTTTAAAACTAATCACACAAGATAAACTAAAATACTAAATCCACAAGTAAATTAGATAACATCGAAGTTGGCGGAGTGGACGAGACTCGAACTCGCGACCCCCGGCGTGACAGGCCGGTATTCTAACCAACTGAACTACCACTCCACAATTTTCAACGTTATCAAACGGTTAAGTGAGAACTAATGTAACTCCCTTCCCAACCGCGGCGCAGATAATACGGGTTCACCCCATACTAGTCAATAGCTTTTTTATAGGATATTCAGTTAAAAGCTTTGATTGCTGCAGTATTAAACAATTTGTTGATTAAGCGGACAATAATCACTCTTTAGGGAGGCTTAAGTCCATAAACCCAGGGTCAGATTTATCTTTAGTCTGAGGTTTCTTTTCTGCTGTTGTCCCTTTGGGTTTGCGTTTGAACATTTTTGTTAAAAAGCTCAGGGGATTTTTAGCATCTTTAGCAACAACAATATTTTTAGATCTTTTCATAAATTTAAAATCAGGTTTATTTTCTAGGGTAAGCCACCAAATTAATCCGCCACCTACAATTAAAAGAAACAGATTTATACTCACAACCAAAGAAACAAGAGTTGAAGTTGACATTTTTTCATCAACTAAAGGTGTTTTTTGCTCAGGCAATGCGCTCTGTACGCTGGCATTATCCGCTAGAGATGGGTCCACACCATTTGGTTCAACAACAACCGGCTCTGGTTCCTCTGTTAAGAAGCTATATTCCGGCACATCCAAAATAAATTCTCTGCCTTGTGTGGTATTTCCATAGGCAGTTAACTTAACGCGGTATACGCCATATTCATAATTAACAATTAAATACTCTCGAACATCAGATGACATATCTGTAATTGAAAAATTCTGTATATCGCCACTTGGAAAGCGAACTTTTCCATCGATCAATAAAGTCGACATATCAACATATTCACGTTGAGCATCCACTTTAAGTTTGTGATAACCCTCGCCCCCACCATCCTGCTCAAACGTAACTTCAATAGGATTGGATAACAGCATAATATTAGGATCAACCTGCTCACGAGCAAACATAGGTGTAGACACAGTAAAAGTAGGGACCCATTCGCCATCAGCAATCGCAAGGTTAAATTGCCCAGTAAATACCCCGTCTAAAGGTACCTCATCCATGCCTTTACCGTTGTCTTCAAAAAAAGCGATTATTTCTTTGTTGGCGCCAAAATTATTAAAATTGGGGTTATTAGTACTCGCCAATGAAATAGTAAGTTCAACCACATCTCTAAATGCAGTGTAATCAATGGGCACTCCATTATTGGTTAAATAGGCCGTTTGTTTAAGAATTTCACCAGAAAATATAATATTAGGTAGAGGGTCTGCGTGTAATGCTAATTCACTAATCACCATAACTCGGCTTTCAGGCGAAATCTGACCAACCGCTTGCCATGGTCCAGGCATAGGGTTTTTAATGCTGATCATGTCGTAGGTGCTGCTATCAAACCAAAAGACACTGCTACCATCGGCACTAGACTGAAATATTTTGGAGCCATCAGGCTGCACTAAAACAATGGGTGCAGAGCCGAAGTCACGAAAAAATATCATAGTAATTTCGTCAACTTCGAAATCGATTCTAAAACGATTTTGCAGTAACTCGATACCGTTGTGATAATCGGTACCTAATTGCGTCAGAGGTGAATCAGAACCTTGACTAATTCCAGATAATTCACTGTCCTGCTGACTTTGGCGAGTAGCTTGAACCGAACAGCTAACGTGGGCAAAAAAACACAAAATAAGAGCCGATATATTCTGTTTTAACATGTTTACTCAACTCACTATTTGTCGCTATTCACGCCATATACAGGCGCCACCTTTTTCAGCCACTAAATCTAAGCGACTTTCGTGCTGTTCTAATTCATCGGCCGTTGCCATAACAACCTTTAATGGTTTTCTTTGTGCAGACAAGCGACGAATAGTTTCTACATGCAAGCCACCTTCACCGCTAGCCTTACCACTTAAATTTAGGTCAGTTTGACCACCTGTCATCAATAGATACACATCAGCCAAGATTTCTGCATCTAACAACGCACCGTGTTTCTCCCGATGTGAATTATCGATGCCATAACGCCTGCACAATGCATCAAGGTTGTTCTTTTGCCCTGGATGAATCTGTCTTGCCATATCTAGGGTGTCGAGCACAGTACACATTTTGGCAGACTCTTTGACTGCCAGACCTGTCAGCCTATTAAATTCATGATCCATAAATCCAATATCAAATGGTGCATTATGGATCACTAACTGAGCACCACTAATAAAATCAATAAATTCATTGGCTATCGACTTAAATACGGGCTTGTCTGTCAAAAATTCATTGGTGATCCCGTGGACCCCTATCGCTTCTTGCTCGACTAGGCGCTGAGGATTGATATAAACGTGAAAGGTATTTCCCGTCAGACGACGATTTATCATCTCCACACAGCCTATTTCAATAATACGGTGGCCTTGTTTAGGATCTAATCCAGTGGTTTCGGTATCTAATACAATTTGACGCATTTCAGACTCTTTATGGAATAATAGAATTTTGTAGCTTTAAACAACTCGGACATTATACTGCGGTAAATAATAAATTCCTGAATTTTTATCCAGATATACACTTAAAATTAGGCAAATATGAAACAAGTAGAAATTTTTACAGATGGCTCCTGCCTAGGTAACCCTGGACCTGGTGGTTATGGTGCTGTGATGATTTTTGACAAACATCGCAAAGAACTCAGTCAAGGGTTTAAACATACCACCAACAACAGAATGGAGCTACTGGCTACTATTGAGGCACTCGCTATTTTAACTGAAGAGTGTTCTGTAAACTTGACCACGGACAGCCAGTACGTAAAAAATGGGATTAACCAATGGATTAAAAATTGGCGGAGAAATGGCTGGCGTACTTCAGACAAAAAGCCCGTAAAAAATGTCGACTTATGGCAACGTTTAGACGAACAAGTCAGTAAACATAAAGTCAGTTGGTTTTGGGTTAAGGGCCACTCTGGTCACCCTGAAAATGAAGCTTGTGACCAGCTTGCTCGAAAAGCAGCTGAAGGTAAAAACATGCCAGTAGATAGCGGTTTTCTGGCTGAGTAAACCTTCAACTCCAGATCAGATTAATAAATGATGAGTAACTGCAAACTACTTATCACTCCACACTGCATATTCATTGTCATTTCCATCGCAAAAGTGAAACCTATGTCCACCAGGAAATTCAAAAGTAGGAATTTTAATGCTTCCACCAGCAGCTTCTATTGCGGCTTGGCTTTTAACTAAATCATCACTGTATAACACAACTAACACACTGCCTTTATCTGCAGACACACTATGTTCAGAAACGTATAAACCACCTGCAATGCCAGCTTCAGAAATAGCAGCATAGTCGTCACCGTAGTCTACAAATTTCCAACCAAACACCTGATTAAAAAAGGCTTTACTTGAAGCCAAGGCTTTTACTGGAATTTCAATATAATTAATTTTATGGTGTTGGCTCATAGTATTCTCCACTTGTTTAAAGCATCATGTTATCAAGTTGTGAGTGTAATAATGCACTAAAATTTACTAAATTTGAGGATAACCAATGCGCGGAATTGAAAATATCTGTTTGTTATTAGGTCGACTGTTAATGGGCACCTATTTTATTCTGCCGGGATTACAGAAGATAACCAGCTATCAAACAATGACAGACTATATGCTTGATCACAATGTGCCTGCTACCGCATTTTTATTACCTGCTACCATTGTTATCCAAGTAACCTTAGGCTTGGCCATTATAATTGGCTTTAAAGGCAAGCTCGCCGCTCTTATTTTAGCTGGATTAACTCTAATTATTAGTATCTACATGCACGACTTTTGGAGCATGGCAGAAAGTTTAGAGCGCACCCATGAAACTCAAAACTTCTTTAAAAATATGGGGATCATGGCTGGACTACTTATGGTTTCAAGCATAGGTACAGGTTGGCTAAGTCTGGACAATCGAAAAGCCAACAATATTTAAACTGAATTAGTTCTGTAACCTAATTAACAATTTGACCTTCGGTCATATGCTTATCTTAGATAACGTTATAAAAAAGAGGTCAACATTATTCTTAACGTTGACCTCTTTTTTCATCATTACATATTATTAAAACTTAGCGCCAACCCAGATCCAAATTTTATCAGCGTCGGCTTTAATATCACCAGCAGAATACGCCGCATATTTGATACCTGCGGTGTAATATTTAGCGTATTTTTTTACATATGATAAGTTGAGTTCACTGCCTAAATCATCAACGCTTTCGCTGGCCTCATCAGCGTCAAATTTATGATAAACAGCTGTCCATCCGCCACCCAATACTTTACCTGCTAACATAAAGCTAGTATCGACTAATCCTTGAGAAGGCGTACCCAAAAACTGATCTGACCATCCATTAAATTTATGCAAAGTGGCTAAAGGAGTAGAAAATCCAAAAGCACCATTATCAGAACCCAGCACTTCGTAGCCAACTTTAGCAGTAATACCACTAAACACGGCTCCAGCTTCAAGGTTTAAATAATCAACGTCAAAGTCCGCCATCACTGACTCACTTGTCTGGCTGGCGTATTCGGCGCGATACAACACCTTAGTATCACCCGCTTTAGTGCTACCCGCAAAGCTAATGCCAAAAGTATCCAAAGCATTATCGGTATTATTATCAACTTCAAGTAAATAGCCATAACCTGTCAATGTACCCACTGATGTTTTGTAAGACGCGTTGATTAAATGATCTTTTGAATCTAAATCACCGTCTTGAGCAAATATACGGTTTCTCTGAGTAATATAAGCGTATTGCAACGTTAAATCTTTTACAGCTATATATTTTGCAGATAACGCATCAAAGGTTTGTCTATCTTGACGCCAGCCAACATGACCAACAAATCGATGTCCGTCCATAGTGATCACTTGGCGACCTAGTTTTGCACTAAAACCAGCATTTTTATACTGAATATAACCCTGATCCAGTTCAGTATGCTCAGGATCTGCAATCACTGAATATAGACCAAGGTTATAGCCGGTTGGTCCAACGGTATAATCACCTTGGCCTAGCACAATACGGGTGTCTTCCATTTCAACTTTTGCCGAAAACCCTCTGTAGCTGCCAGTGTCATAAGCCAATAATGTACGTAATGTCAGCGCACTGGCATCTTCAAGAGCGCTATCTTGGTCAACACTTTCGTAACGCAAGTTTAAATTAACACTTCCTTTACCTGAGGTCAGTGCTTCAGTAAATCCTTCTGCGTAGGCAATTTGACTGGTAACAGAGCCAACAAGTGCTATTGCTAGAGCAATATTGATAGCATGCTTGTTCATTTGTTTAATAGTTGTTTTCATGGTTTTCTCTCTAGTTTTAAGCACAAATCTGTCTTGTCACAGAATTTTCTGTTAACAATTGTCTAATTTTATTGAATACAGGTTATGGGGTAATATTGTGACTAAGCCACATTGCTTTGAGTTGCCCCACTCTTGCGTTTGGATTGTTTTTTACGGTGTTCGCCAACAGATTCTACTTTACGCTGCTTTTCATATAAGAACTTTAGTACTTCGTGACGATAGTGATTGTATTCTTGGTTATCAGCTAGTTCGATACGATTTCTGGGTCGGTCTAATTCAATAGATAAAATTTCGCCAATAGTTGCAGCGGGGCCATTGGTCATCATCACAATTCTGTCTGAAAGTAACACGGCTTCATCCACATCATGGGTGATCATAATAACGGTATTACCTAATTGTGCATGAATTTCCATAACTGAGTCCTGAAGATGTGCACGAGTTAATGCGTCAAGTGCACCAAAAGGCTCATCCATCAACAATACCTTTGGCTCCATTGCCAAAGCTCGAGCGATACCAACACGTTGTTTCATGCCTCCGGAAATTTCAGCTGGTAACTTGTCTGCTGCGTGACTCATATGAACCAGTTCTAGATTATGTTCAATCCACTCTTTCATTTCTTTTTTTGAACGACCATTAGGGGTTTGTTTAACCGCCAGTTCAACGTTCTTATAAGCGCTCAACCAAGGTAATAGTGAATGGTTTTGAAATACCACAGCTCGTTCTGGTCCAGGCTCATTTACTTCTTGGTTATCCAAGATAACGCCGCCTTTAGTTGCTTGATATAAGCCTGCGACAATATTTAAAACTGTCGACTTACCGCAGCCAGAGTGACCAATTAATGAAATAAACTCACCTTTATTGATACGCAGGTTAACGTTTTGCAAAGCGTTAAATGGTCCCTTAGCAGTGGGGAAATCCATTCCAACTTGTGTCAACTCTAAATGATGTTTGTGACTCATTACTTTATCCTCGAATATACTTTGGTTACTACCCGTCTAAAAATTTTGGGTGACTATACCTCTAAAAAAAGGCTTAACGCAATACCGCACTCTTGTCCCAACTAAATGTTCTCTGCAGCGCTAACATTATTCTGTCTAACGCAAAACCAATCACACCAATTGTTAATACTGCCACCATAATACGGGCTAATGACTCTGAGCTGCCATTTTGAAATTCATCCCACACAAACTTACCTAAACCAGGATTCTGGGCGAGCATTTCTGCAGCAATCAGAACCATCCAGCCAATCCCAAGGGATAAGCGTAAACCGGTAAAAATAGCAGGGATTGATGAAGGTATTACAATCTTAGTCACATGTGATAAGCCGTTAAGTCGCAGCACTTTACTAACATTAATTAGGTCTTTGTCGATACTCGATACACCAACAGCAGTGTTGATCAACGTGGGCCATAAGCAGCACAGTGCAACGGTTACTGCGGAGGTAATAAACGATTTTGAAAACATCGGATCAGAGCTGACATACACAGCACTTACCACCATAGTGACCAAGGGTAACCATGCTAAAGGTGATACCGGTTTAAACAACTGGATCAATGGGTTAATAGCCGTATAAGCATTTTTACTTAACCCACACAAAATGCCTATCGGAATGGCCAACAATGAAGCAACAATAAAACCCACCATCACGGTGTATAGACTCGTCCAAATTTGCTCAAAGAAAGTGGGCGCACCGGTAAAATCTCTAATCTTAGACGCATAGCTTGGGTCTTTAGCCAAACGTGCGGCGTTACGTTGTTCTTGACGCTCGTAAAACTTATCGGCTTTGTCCATCTGCGCATTATGTTCATCAACTAAAACAATAGTCTGCTGCCATACTGACGCAGGTCCAGGGAACTTGCCCAATGAAGTATCAATATTCTTTGCCATCAAACTCCATAACCCTAGGAATATCACAATTCCAACAATGGGCAGTGCTGTGGCAGTTAAAAATTGATTAAGAGTTGGCCAGTTAATTTGTCTAACTTGATTAAAAATAATAGGCACTGCTTGCTGTTTACTCATTTGAAACACTCCATGCTTGATGGGGCATCCCCCCATCAAGCTCACATCACTAGTTAAATTTTGCTGTCATTTTTAAGACCGATAGCAAATTTCTCTAAATAAGCATTAGGTGTACTACCGTCATACACAATATTGTCAATAAAGTGTGTCTGAGCAGGCTTAAAACCTGTTTCTGTTGCAAACTCAGGGAAATCGACTGCCTTGGCTTTGCCATCAGCTATTAAAGCCTTAGCAGCTTGAGCATATATATCAGGACGATAAACTTGCTTGGCAATATCTTTATACCAAGAGTCAGCTTTAGGCTCCGAAATTTGTCCCCAACGACGCATTTGCGTCAAGTACCAAATGGCATCGCTATAAAAAGGATACGTCGCGTTGTAACGGAAAAACACATTGAAGTCAGGCACGTCACGC
>JAWUXT010000107.1:0-13551 GCA_034111205.1 Paraglaciecola sp.
TGCAGTTCAAATATTATTAGGGCATACCAAGCTAGAAAGCACAGTCAGATATCTCGGTGTAGAGGTTGATGATGCCCTTGAATTGTCTGAGCACACTGACATCTAGCCCAATATTTTCAAATAAGCATGGACGCTTTGAGCACATAACCTAAACAATCTAAGTGTAGATAATTAAGGTTGAAAGACTATAATTAGGCTCATAGCTGCCAACCGGTCACTAGCTAATAAGCTAGCAAAAGTATGATTCTTAATTGTAAAGTATGACACCTTATTGTCGGCCTTCACCATAACGCTGTCTTTGTGGGCATTTTGCAGCCATATGCAAAAGTAGGAAGTAGCAATGAGTAAAGATCTTTTTGAACATAAAGTGGATATGTATGATGAGATGATCATCGCGTTTAAAATGTCGAAAATATTGTTAATGCTATAGTGGGAAGTGTCAGTTTCAATCATCAAATGCATTTTATACATATCTTAAAAGGCGAGGGAACCCCGATGCTCCGTGAAGAAATTTTACTTGTGTATGATGTTGAATGCCCAGCTTGTAATGCTTATTGTCAAATAGTGAGGATCAAGCAAAGTGTGGGTGATTTACGTATTGTGGATGCAAGGGAAAACAGCAAAGTGATGAATGAAATCACCGCACAAGGTCTAGACATCGACCAGGGTATGGTTTTGAAAATGGGAGAGCAACTTTATTATGCTGCTGATGCTATACATATGCTGGCATTGATAGGCAGCCGTTCCGGAATTTTTAATCGCTTTAATCATTGGATGTTTAAATCAAAAACGATTTCAAAAATTATCTATCCATTTCTTAAGCTTTCTAGAAACCTGCTACTGAAAATACTACGGAAAACAAAAATCAACAATCTGAAGACTAAAGCGAATGAAAAATTCTAACGGTGTTTTGGAAATTACGCCTCACCCATTGTGAACATCATCAAATGACTCTAAATATTTGATCACATTACAATGGGTATCAGCATTATTTATTGGCGTGTTTCACATGTAATTATGCTTAGCGAAGCGCTTTTTTATCAATCTTCCCTACTGCTGTCAGTGGTATAGCGTCAATAAAGTGAATATGTTTTGGGGCTTTAAAGGCAGCCATAGATTCACGGCAAAAGGTTAATATTTTATCTTTCACTGTGTTTTGATCCGCATCTTTATAATGAGAAGATAATTCAACATACAAGTTGACTATATCGTTGCCCGGACGTCCTTTATCTTCGGTACCAATTACCGCACAAGCCCCAATTTCAGGTATTGCAGAAAGCTTATCTTCTACTTCAACTGAGAATACTTTATAACCACCAACAATTAGCATGTCTTTGGCGCGATCACACAGAAAAATGTAACCATCTTCGTCCATATACCCGACATCTCCGGAAAACATCCAGCGCTCGCCATCAATCTCTCGCAGTGCTTTAGCTGATTCGTTAGGTAAGTTTAAATATCCTTTCATTACTTGAGGCCCAGTACAAACAATCTCACCTGGTTCGCCAAAGGGCATGTCATGATTACCTGTCTCAACATCACGAATACGTACTTTCGCATTAGGCACAGGGAAGCCGATTGACCCAAGTTTATATTGCTTAGGTGGATTTACCGTGTAGCAAGGCGCAGTTTCGGTCATACCAAAAGCATCAGATATCTTCTTTTCGCCAATAATAGCTGAAAGAGCGTCGTAACTTCCGCGAGTGAGTGGGGCGGCTCCCGAGACAGCCACTCTTAGTTTAGAAAAATCGATGTCAGCAAATGCAGGGTTAGCAACCATCATGTCGTATAACGCTGGGACCCCAACCATTACATTTGGAGGGTTCTTTTTAAGTTGAGCACAAATAAAATCTGTATCCCGTGGATTGGGTACCAGAATCATCTTGCCACCATAAATTGCTGAGGCAATAGCATTGGCAAGCCCTGCAATATGAAACATTGGAAACGCGCTTAAGAGTGTTTCTTGGCCTGCATCAAAAGGGTTCACTGCTGACGATTGTGCTGTATTATGCATAACATTTCGCTGAGACAACATTGCGCCTTTAGGTTTGCCTGTAGTGCCCCCTGTGTATTGGATCATGAAGGTATCGTTCCAATGGACATCTGTTTGAATATATTCATCTGATGCCAATTGAGTGAGACTTAAATAAGGTAACACTTCACAATCTTTAATTTTTGGAAGATCAAAATCTATTGGCGCTAGAAAGTCTGTGGCTGCTGTTACAACTGCATATTCTAAGCAATCTGGCGTTTTAGGCATCGCTGATAATACTAACGAAAGTTCGCTTAACGTGATGATGACTTTAATGCCAGCATCTTGAATTTGATATGCCACTTCTGGCGGTGCTAAGAGCGGCGAAATACCAGAACCGATTGCACCTATTTTACTGATTGCCGCTAACGTAATGGGATATTGTGGAATATTTGGTAAATGAATGCCAATAACATCGCCTTTGTTAACACCCAATTTAACCAAAGCATTGGCTAAGCGATTGGCTTGTTCATTGTATTCTGAATAGCTAATTCCACGTGCTACATACCACATAGCGATTGAGTCTGGTTGAGTACGGGCATGTTCTTCAATGAAACTACCAAAGGGTTTATCTTCAAACTCCGGGGTAATAATGCCCAAATATTCGTAGTGTGCTAACCATGGTAAATTCATCATGCGATCCTTTTAGTTTAATGATTATGAAGTTATGTTCAAGCGTTTCAATAACTTATAAATGTTAATGTAATGTGTCAGGTTATTTACAATGCGTCTAGTGCTTTCATTCCGCTAATTAAATGTTTTAATGATTTTCATATTAATTAATCTAAGCCTAAACCGGTTGACTTTGTGTCTGTCGCTTTGAATTGTAGATAGTCTATTGAACTAAACCGTTACCAAATCACCCAATGTGAATGTGTTCAGGTGACTCTAAATATTTGATTATGTTATGCAAGCCTCTGTATGCTTTGTGTGTTTAGCCATATCAAACTGAGTTTTAGGGAGTTTTGTCTGGTGTTTACTTTGTGTCATTAAGGATTTATATGCGTTATGAGATGTTGTTAAGCTGTTTTATAGTGATAGGTTTAAGTGCTTGTGCGCAACCAAGAGTGGTTGCTGCGGATACTACTGAAGATGGGAAAAGTAATATTAACCAAGCATTTGGTGAAAAATGTGAGGATGCCAAATATCAACTTGATAAAACGGTTCAAGAAGGCCAATTATCTGAATTGAGAGAACTAAAACGTAATATTGAATTGTACTGTGTTTGGCGCAGAAATTAATATTTACAACTGTGAATTTGGTACGCTTTAAACATGCGTATTTATCATTTTTTTGATTTGAATAAGCAACGTGTTGAAACCCTATTTTTTACAAAACACCGAGTGTAAGATACCGAGAACAGCATGCTTTTTATTGATCTTACTTTTGAATAAAAATATATGACAATTGCTCCGTTCTTTTTTGCGACATGCCTGTTTGTTGAGTTCGGTGTAAAGCGCCTCTCTTTTGATTAAAGACAGTATCTCGTTATGACCAAACCAACAATTGTAAAAAGGGTCAAATGATTATAAATATTTTATCTAGCTTCGATTAGGGGGGATTAAAGTTCGGATTTTGGCATAAAACAGTTTAATAGCTCAGCATTTGTTGGATATTTCTCAAGTAGCTCAGCCAATTTCCTAGCGCCTTCTAAAGGTTTAAGATGGGAAAGTGCTCTACGCAAAACTCTGACTTTTTCGATATCTTTTGGGTCTAAAAGCAGCTCTTCACGGCGCGTACTACTTTTAGCAATCTCTAGAGCAGGGAAAATTCGCTGGTCTGCAATATTCCGTGATAAAACGATTTCCATGTTCCCAGTGCCTTTGAATTCTTCAAATATCACCTGATCCATCTGGCTTCCAGTGTCAACTAGTATGGTCGCTAAAATAGTGAGTGAGCCACCATTTTCAATCTTTCTAGCGGAGCCAAACAGTTTTCTTGGTACTTCTAAGGCTCTAGAGTCAAGCCCACCGGACATTGTGCGACCGCTGCTCTTTCTACTTGCATTATGAACTCGAGAGAGCCTTGTAAGAGAATCGATGACAATCATAACGTCATGACCTTCTCCTGCCTGCTTGCGAGCTGAATTAAGCAGTTGATTCGCAACGCGAACATGTTGCTCATAGCTTGAATCAGTAGATGAGGCGTGAACTTCTGCTGGCACACTGCGCTTAAAATCAGTGACTTCTTCTGGGCGTTCATCAATAAGTAAGGCATAAAGCTTTATTTCGGGATAGGCTTTACCTACTGCCTGACAAATATGCTTTAAAATGGTTGTTTTTCCACAGCCCGGTGGAGCAACAATTAAACCTCGTTGACCCATTCCTATCGGAGTGATCAAATCCATCGCTCGGGTAGTGAATTCTTCAGAGCCTAATTCTAGGTGAATGCATTGAGTTGGATTGACGGCTACGCCATTTAAAAAACGTTTTTGTGGATCATCGTGTTTTAAATCTTTGGCCACTTTATTAACTTGTTTAGGTTCTTCATTTTTTTTAACTTTCAAAGATAATATTTTTCTTGTCATGATATCGCTTTATAACTTTAGAGGATTTGGTGTTTTCTAGGTACTTGAGTAAGTTATCTTAAGTGTCTATTTAGTTGTTTTAACAACCGATAACTTAATAACAAGGCTCGTGTGTTCACACCCGAGATGTCAACTCACTAATGTCCTTTATGCTGAGTAGCAACATAAAGTTTTGTTTTTCTTGTTCCAGCTTGACTAATGATCTGTAGTTAAGCCTAAGAGTGGTTTAATTTTGGCATATTTTAAGGCTCTTAATGAGAATAATATGGAAATAGTTTTCATGGAAATAGTTTTTAATATTTCAGACCTTAGATAAAGTCTAAGGTGAATACCTTACGAATTGCAATTATATGATACATCATACCTTAATGCCTTTACATTCTTCCATCGTGAATATTGTTGAGTTTAGTCTAATCACCGCTTTATAAGCTTTATTATTAAGGTGCGAGCGTTTTCTTCATCATACCCAACCATTATTCGTAGTGCTACCTATTAACATAAAGCGCTGGATGTGTATCATTAGCGCTAATTTGTAGTGTTATCTTAAGTACCAATACCTGTTGGGTAAGAGTAGTAACACTCGTTTTAAAACCCTAACACAGAATATAAAATTAAGATGGGATGGACTTATTAGCTCGATATTGGGTTAAGATTAACAAAGTAACAAGGAGCCTGCTTGGCTCATTGTTACCGTAGAGACCAAATAGACTTTTAGCGTTTTATTAATGCCAGGTGGGTATCTTAATTAAGTACTACCCTTCATCGATTCCCATAGTCATTATCGATGCTAACTAATGGTTGCTCGGCTAAGTGTTATGTCGAGTATGGTGACTCTTCAACTAAAACGTAGTAGTTGAGAGGTGTTTTCTTTAGATTAGCTAAACCTATCAAAATCTAACGACATATTTACGCCCTGGCCCTCATCAGATTAGTCATGTTGTGCTATTTCAGCTGTTAACTTGCTTATTTTCACAATGGTTGGCAACATATTTCTATATTCCCAAGAGTTGATATGACTCGAACGGGAAACGAACATAATTATTAGGAAAACATGAAATTACTGACGCCAAAAACACAAGCTTTTGATAGCTGGATCCGCAGCCAGTTTGTACAGCTTAATGATGAATTAGAAGTTCTCTATTTCCAACAAGAAGACAAGTCTAATGTTCAGGGAATAGGTGATGATATTAAACACGCCTTGGAGAGAGAAGGGCGAGATTTAATTATAGAATTACTGGCTGAGGGTAATACCGATCAGGGCTTTGACAGCGCTTTTGACCTATTAGGGAATGTGGGCCTTTATATGGCCGCCTGTCGTCGCCACGAAATTACTGAGCCGAGTCGTGAGACGTCTTCACCGCTAATTGAAGCATCCGCTTTAGCCATGCATATTGGTGCCTCGATTGGCGTGACACCGCGTTTTGCTACTGCCCATTTAACCACGCATAACAGTGCCCAAAATGGCACATATAAACGCTTCACTAGCTTGCAAGATGAAAAGCTATTTTTAGATTATAATACCCGCGGTATCTTGGCTTATAAAAGGGCCGCAGACGCACTTTTAAAAATTCAACCGCTGGGGATCTCGCATCCTATTTGCCATGATTTATTGGTATCGTGTCAAAAGGCTTTGCAGGAAGTAATAGATTCGAATGCTATCTTATTTGAACGCTTAGATGCGACTCGATTTTTCTATTGTGTTCGTCCTTACTACAAACCCTACCGTGTGGGCTCCCAAGTTTTTCGTGGCGCCAATGCTGGCGATTTTGCGGGTATCAATGTTATCGATATGCAGCTAGGATTGTGTTTGGCAAACGACTCCAATTATTCTCAGTTGTTAGTGGATAAATTTCTCTACATGATGCCCGAGGATCAGACTTTATTACGTGACTGTATGCGTCGCGAAAGTCTTATGAACAAATTTCTGGATGCTAAAAATTATGCCGCTCAAGACTGGTATCAGGCCAACTTATCCCAATTCTTAAAAGCGTGTACCTTACATGGTGAAACTGCTAATCAGCATCATGAACAATTGGTTAATAAGTATATTACTCAGCCTGCCAGTGACTTAACTCAAACCCACTTAAACACTGTAACGGCAAGTGGTCCTCCTCTTGCGTCTCTGCTTAGTGGCTTAGAAAAACTCAAAGATAAACGCATGGCAAATGAACGTAGTGACATTCTAACTCGCTTTAATGATGTCCAGACTCTCAAGGCTAGCCTTAGATGACATTAGCATTATCGAGTAAGGTTTATAAAGCAGATTTTTGTTTGCCTGAGCAAGGTTGTTATCTGTTAAGTCATTCGGTCGGGCGCCCCCTTAAGAGCGCACCTCAGGCTTTTCAGGATGCTTTTTTTAGCCCTTGGCAAAATTTGAGTACTGAGCCTTGGCAACAATGGCTTAGCAGTATTGAAATGTTTCAGTCTGCTTTAGGACATTTATTCAACCATCGATCAGAAAATTTTTGTCCGCAGGCCAATTTATCTAGCGCCCTGTGCAAGCTTGTTATGTCTCACTCTAGGCTGACCAAACCAGCTGCTAAGGTGTTAATGAGTGAACAAGATTTTCCCAGTATGGGATTTGCATTACGGCATGCTTTGCCCGAGTGTGAGATTTTTTTTATCCCTAAAGATTTAGATATTACTTCTGTAGATGTGTGGCACAGCCATTTAAGTCAAGACATAGATTTGGTGTTTATCAGCCAAGTGTATTCAAACTCTGGGCAACAGGCGCCAGTAAAATCTATAGTCGATAGTGCGAAACACCTGGGAATTCTGAGCATAATAGATGTGGCGCAATCGGCGGGCCTAATTCCTTTAGACTTAACCGAAATAGCTCCTGACTTTATGATTGGCTCATCTGTGAAATGGTTATGCTCAGGTCCTGGGGCTGCCTATTTATGGGTGCATCCGAGTCAGATAAAAAATTGCAAACCAAGAGATGTTGGTTGGTTTTCCCATGACAATCCCTTTGAATTTGACATACACAATTTTCGATATCATGAGGGGGCATTACGTTTTTGGGGCGGTACACCTTCAGTGGCTCCCTTTGTTTTGGCAGCTCACAGTATTGGCTATGCTAACCAAATAACACACGGCCTAGTTAGACAACATAATCTACGGCTTTTAGCTCTGCTGGATAAAGCGTTTGGGGAGCAACTTGTGTCACCTAAGGATGCCCAAAAATGTAGTGGCACCGCCATACTTCAGTTTGGTGAGGCGCAAAGCTCTGTACTCAATGCCTTAAAGTCCGCTCACATCGGGGTGGATGCAAGAAGTTTAGGGATCCGAGTCTCGCCACATATCTATAATGATGAGGATGATATCGAGTATTTGATTCAGGTGATCAACAAAGCCTGTTAATTTAAGGGGGATTTATTTATCTCAAAACAGGCATAGTCATTATTGCTTATGAAAGATACCCGACTAATGACAGACGTTTGTCGTGGGGGTAAGGAACTTTAATTTCAATCACTGGTTTAGACACCATTTCAAGCGCCATTTTAGGCACTATTAAAGGCATCTTTTGCTTCAGGGAAAAGCTGTACGATGCCACTTTTACCATCCCAATCTGCGACTATCCAAATTTGTTCAAAAGGATGAGTAGAGGGGATTTTTATACAATGTTGCTGAGTTAGGATTTCCTTTTTACCCCAGGCTGGATGAGTATTCCTGATCACTAACCAAACCCGCTTGGTTTTATACCGCTTATAGGATTTATTAAATAGAATTCGGTTTAGGGCTTTTAAGAGTCGAGCATTAGGCTCAGTAGCTTTTTCCAATTGTTGCAGTTCTTGACGGGTATGCTCACTTAATTCCCGTTGCAATATTTGCATAGCTTCCTGCTCACTGCCATACAAATGAGCCACTTCTAAATCTAAGCGCTCTCCCTGGAAACGACAAGACACATCTGGTTTGGTGGGGCGATTATGCCAAAGGTGGCGTATTGGATTGCCAGTCTCATGTTCATACCAGCGCATAAATAATTTTGCCGCCTGATGCTCCAGCTCTATTTTTTCATACTCACTGTTATTTAATTCAGACACTAGAGGATTTCCTAGCCCAATTGGACATAAATTAGCAACAAAGATGGCCAAAGAAAAGCATTGTTGAGGCAACTTCTGACTTAGTAATATATGAGTGGTGTTGGGTTAATGGAGATTAAAGGTAAAGGATTAATTTTTGATAGATGTTGGCGAAATTCTCTATAATGTCATTCCCCCTCATTTATTCTTTTATGTTTATATCAGTTATCTTGATGGTTCCCCCTTTTTATTTTGATTATACTGTTTCATGCATTTTTATTATTGTGGAACCATGGCTATATGCTGTCTATTTCTTCTAGTTTTTCTCTTACCCGTTTGGAGCGTAAAATGCTTCGCGCCTATACTTATGCTGACTGGAAAGTTGCAGCGCTTGAGCACGACGCTAAGTCTGGTTTCGATGCATGGAAAAGCAAAGAAGAATCAAAGAGTTATGATTATGTGAATATTCGTTCCAGAATAGACGCACTAAAACAGCTCAGACGTCAGGGAGACGACATTGGGCTATTATTCGCTTTAAACGAGGGGATTCATGGTAATCAAGGAGGGATGGGCAAATCTATCCTTTATGAAAAGGCCAAATTTGGCACTAAAAATCTTATTGAAGAGTACGTTGATGAAATAGTGGGTGCCCTCGATCACATATCTAACATTCCTGAGTCTAGTGACGTCACCAAGGAAGATAAGCTTGATTTTTTTGAACGTGCCAGTCATTGTTTTGGCCGCTCTGCTTTGATGTTGAGCGGCGCCGGATCACTGGGGCATTTTCATCGTGGGGTGATAAAGACCTTATTTGAACATAAAGTGTTACCTACCGTTATTTCTGGTTCAAGCGCGGGTGCAATCTCTGCTGCCATATTAGGTACCTATTCTGACGAAGAATTACCGTCTGTATTACAAGGTGATCAGGTGCTTGATCCACTTCAGGCTGAGATTGATAACCGTCCTAAAAGCCTTATCCGTAAGCAGTCTGATCCAGCATCCTTGAAAATAATGTTAGAGGCAATTATTCCTGATATCACCTTCCAGGAAGCCTATGAAAAGACAGGCCGAATGATCAGTATCACTATTGCGCCTTATGAAGAACATCAGTCTTCTAGGTTAATGAATGCCATCACTGCACCCAATGTTTATGTGCGTTCGGCAGTCATGGCGTCTTGTGCGGTTCCGGGTGTATATCCGCCTGTTATGTTGATGGCGAAAAATGTTTACGGTGAGGCTCAGCCTCATTTACCGGATCGTCGTTGGGTAGACGGAGCAGTTACAGACGATTTACCCGCTAAAAGACTCGCCAGACTTTATGGCGTTAATCATTATATTGTCAGTCAGGCGAATCCGTTAGCGCTAGCCATTATGAAGGGCGAACAATATATACCTGTGTCTGAAGGGGCAAAAAAAGTCCTACGATTATCCACCCACGAAATTCTGAAAAGTGGCGAAAAATTTAGCCGACGTTATTTAAGAAAAATTCCTGATGTGGGTAAAACGATGAGTATGTTCTATTCGGTTATGGCTCAAGATTACAAAGGTGATGTGAATATTGCCCCTAACTTTAATTTTGTCGATCCTCAGAAACTTCTAGGGCAACTCACCTCTGATGAAATCCAAGAATTGGTTATTGAAGGTGAACGGTCTACCTGGCCACAATTAGAACAGATTAAAATTTGTTCTAAAATTGGACATAAATTAGAAGAAATACTCGATCACCATACCGAGCACAATATCAAACGTTTTTACAAAAAACGCCGCTGAGTCGTAACGAATATTTAGTGCATGCATAGAAAATATGGCGGGGTTAACATAAATACAGCTTTACTATAACTACATTAAAACTATCGATTAAATCGACGCTTGTTGGGGAGAATGGACCGATTGTTCATTCCTTGGATCTAAATTAAAAAATCAGGATGTTAATGACACATTCAACTACCTTAATCGACGGACTTTATTTTGGCGAAAGCCCACGCTGGCAAAATGGCCGCCTTTGGTATAGTGATTTTTACGACCAAGCAGTCAAATCTGTTGACCTGCAAGGCGACACTAGATTGGAGTTACAATTAGACGAGCAACCTTCTGGCCTCGGTTGGCTTCCCGACGGACGTTTACTAGTCGTATGTATGGAATCCTTAGCGTTAATGCGACTTGAAAAAGACGGTTTAGTTTTACATGCTGATTTGTCTAAATACTCAAAACATCTATGCAACGATATGGTGGTTGATGAGCAAGGTAATGCCTATGTAGGTAATTTTGGTTTTAACTTGGATGAGGAGATGCAAGCTCGTGGTGTAGAGTCAGTGATTGCTGATCATCCTAAAGCCAATATTGTGAAAGTGACACTACAAGGAGATGTGAGTATTGCCACCGGTGGTATGAGTTTCCCCAATGGTTCTGTCATTTCAGCCGATGGCAAAACCTTAATTGTCGCCGAAACGTTGGGTCTGTGTTTAACCGCGTTTGATATTCTTGAAAACGGTTGTCTTAACAATAGAAGAGAGTGGGCAGCGACCGGTGCACGAGTTCCCGATGGGATCTGTCTGAATGCCGACGGTAATATATGGATTGCAAACGCTGTTAGCAACGAGTGCGTTCTCTTTGCACCGGGCGGTGAGGTGATAGAGGTAGTCAATACCAGTCAAAATTGTTATGCATGTATGCTGGGTGGAGATGATGGTAAAACCTTATTTATGCTTACAGCTCAGAGCTCTCAAGCAAAAATAGTTAGTGTAACAAGAACTGGAAAAATTGAAGTGGCTAATGTTGCATCGCCTGGGGCGGGTCGACCTTAAATCTAGTTTGGATTTTACCTTAGATATTATTGCAGTCAGAGATGAGATCTTAGTGGCGTATGCTGCTTTGAGCTCATCTCTAATTTCACCTTTATTTAGCCACTTTATAGAATACTTGAGTAATAATAATTTTTACCTGAGTGTCAAGGCTCAACATAATCTGATTCGAGTATTTGATAATTTAAGCAATCTTTTTCTAAACGTTAAGTGCTGGCGTAATTGTCTAGGGCCACACTAAATTACTCAATACACTCTTTTCTTCGCTGCAGCAAACAATGGCTTTTAATTCTCATCATTTTTTGATTATCCGGTCCACAGGCTTTTAGTTGAATAGACTCAGCACATCGTTTACTGTTCCTGTACTTAGTTGGTTTTCATGTAACTAGGCTGGCTTTAAATTTAAGCAGTTTAATGTTGCTGATTTTATCGAATATATTGTAAAAATCGACTTGGATTAAACGCTGTGATAACGAAAATCATTCAAATAATTAAAAATATCAGGATCAATAGATTCGCTGTTGTTGCTTTACTGCTTTTTAGTCCTTCATTACTCGCTAAGAGTTATAATTTTACCGCTGCTGAGCATGTTATAAATGGATATGTAGACACCCATAAAATTGCGGCGGAGTCATTTTTGTTATGAAAGATGGTAAGGAACTTCTGCATATAGCCGCCGGTAAACAGGATGTTGAAGCTGACAAAGACATGAAAATTGACAGTTTGTTTCGTATTGCTTCGCAAACCAAAGCGCTCACTTCAGTAAGCGTAATGATATTGAAAGAACGAGGACTCATTAATTTTACAGATCCTATCTCGAAATATATTCCTTCCTTCAAAAAGACCAGTGTTTTAGTTATGCATAAAGACAAGTCTTATACTGAAGTGCCTGCGGTACGCGAAATCACAGTACATGATCTCCTTACCCATTCTGCGGGCATAAGTTATGGATGGGGAATTATTGAAGACAAGTGGAGGGAGATTGGACTTCACGGCTGGTATTTTGCAAATAAAGATCAAACCATGAAGCAAGCTTTAGCGCCACTTACAACTTTACCGCAACAAGCTCAGCCGGGTTCAGAATTTGTTTATGGGCATAGCACTGATTTACTGGGTGTCATAATCGAATCCATATCAGGGAAAAGTTTAAAAGAATTTTTTGAAGCAGAAATCACAGGTCCTCTGGGTATGATTGATACACATTTTTATATTCCGCAAAGTAAACTAAGTCGACTGACTGCTGTATATAACGCTACTGATATTCATATAAAAAGAGCAAGTGATAGCAATAAAGCAGAAAATTATATGCATAGCCAGGGTCATTATGCTGCTGGCCCAATGCAAGCATTCTCGGGTGGCGCGGGGTTGGTATCAACAGCTAGTGATTATTCAAAATTACTCTTAATGTTACTGAATCAAGGAACGTTGAATGGAACCAAAATACTCTCGCCTTCATCTGTATTAGAAATGACAAGCAATCAAATACCTTACATTGATATGGATTGGAACGATGGTTTTGGTTATGGTTTTGCACGAACAATAGGCAAAGCAGGGGATTTAAAAGGGAAAACACTGCAGTATGAGTGGGGCGGTGCATACAATTCAAAATATTATGTTCGACCTGAAGATGGGGTAATAGTGATTTATCTTACCCAGCTAATACCAACAAATGGGCTTAAAGACTGGGAAGAAATTAATGCCGTTATTAAAATAGCATTGGGTATAGCGCCTTAAATTAATAACCTCAACCTACTGCATAAACCCCCAGTTCATTGTGCAGAACATTCACATGCTTTTTCAGTATCAATTAGCCAAAGTTAGTGGTGTAGAATGCCATGATTTACCTAACGTCCCAACAAATAAACTTCTTATCGCTGATGTAAACCAGATTGATTCAGCTATGAAAAATAGGTTTAAAAAGCCTAAGTCTGTATAAAAAGTTAGAAAATTTCTGGGGGACTTAATGAGAGTGAATACTCTGATATTGTGTTTTTTTCATTGGCTTTACTGAGTTATTTTTAGCCTCATTAATCAATGTGGCTGGACGTACCAATTTGTTCGTCCAACCATTTTCATTATGTTTCTATTTCACTGAATCAAGAGCCTGACTAACATCTGCAATGATATCGTCAATGTTTTCAATACCCACTGAAATTCTGACTAGAT
>JAWUXT010000108.1:0-7907 GCA_034111205.1 Paraglaciecola sp.
GGCTATCAATATGATGGCGCAAATACAGCCACCTACTAACAATATAAAACCACCGTCCCAGCCAAAATGATCAACGGTATAACCTAGAACAATATTGGCCACAACTGCTCCGCCTAAATACCCAAATAAACCCGTTAAACCAGCCGCAGTGCCTGCGGCTTTTTTAGGGACTAATTCTAAGGCAAATAGGCCAATTAACATCACTGGGCCGTAGATTAAAAAACCAATCGCCATCAGCGCGACAATATCTACAGTAGGGTTACCCGGAGGATTAAACCAATAGACAAGAACAGCGACCAAGACCAACACCATATATAAAATAGCGGGCGGCGCACGACGGCCTTTAAACCAGGCATCACTGATATAACCACATAACAAGGTACCGGGAATGCCAGCCCATTCGTATAAGAAATACGCCCACGAGCTTTTGTTAAATGAAAAGTCTTTTACTTCATAAAGATAGGTGGGTGCCCAATCTAAAACCCCGTAACGGATAAGGTAGACAAAAGCATTGGCGGCAGCGATAAACCAAAGTAATTTATTATTAAGAACGTACTTTAGGAATATTTCCTTAGCGCTAAACTCTTGTTCATGACTTTCATCATAATCTTTAGGGTAATCGTTGCGATGTGCTTCAATGGGGGGTAATCCGCATGACTGTGGTGTATCCCGAAGGGTAAAAAATATAAATACTGCTATCAAAGACGCGGCGAAAGCAGGCACATAAAAAATACTGTGCCACTCATTAAACCAAGCCATTCCTAATATAGACAGAGGGCCGATTAAACCGCCTCCGACGTTGTGAGCAATATTCCAAAAAGAAACCGTTTTACCGCGTTCGTTACCTGAAAACCAATGCACCATAGTGCGGCCACAAGCAGGCCAGCCCATGCCTTGTGCCCAACCGTTTAAAAACAATAGGATAAAAATTGAACCTATACTTTGAGTAGCCCAAGAGGTAAATCCAAATATAAACATCACGCCTGCAGAAATTAGTAGGCCTGTCATCAGAAAAAAGCGTGGGTTACTGCGGTCAGATACGCTACCCATTAAAAATTTACTTAAACCGTAGGCGATAGAAACGGCTGATAGGGCAATACCTAACTCACCTTTGCTAAAACCTTGCTCTTCAATTAAGAATGGCATGGCTAACGAAAAGTTTTTACGAACCAAGTAATAACCTGCATAACCAACAAAAATTCCAATAAACACTTGCCAGCGCAGCTTTTTATAATCCTCGTCGATGTGTTCTTTGGGTTGAGATGGGATATGTGGAGCGGGTTTGAAAATACCAAACATAAAAGCTTAATCTAATTGCGTTTCACCAATTAAAACAGATAATTATCATCATATGTATTAATTATTTAAGTTTTGTTTTTAATTCATACTTTGACTGTAACAAGTGATTTCGATTAACTTGTGATTTGTTTGATAAACCCCACATAGGATCCATAATCACTATTGAGTAAATATCATGGAAGTAATAGTTGAGTTATTGTCTACCTTTGTTCGAGTGCTAGTAGTTGATATTCTATTTGGCACAGTATTTTACTGGATTGGTTGGTCTGTTTGTAAGGTCATCACTTTTGGCCGTTATCCAAGATTTTTAAAGCCATTAAGAGGTAATAATATGAATACTCAAGTGTCTCTTCTGGGAGTCGTTGTTTGTTTAGCAGTTTTTCTATCATTTATTTATTGGGGTTAGGTTTGCATAGTTTAGTTTTGATATGAAAATTGCATATTTTGGTTATGACCCATTATTATCTTGCGTAGACGTGTTTTTGAAACAAGGTCATCAATTCGCTGTTATTTACACGGGTGAAAACAGTGGTTATTCGCAGAAGGTTATTCAATTCGCACAGAATAACCACATCCCCCTTTGTTTTGGCAAGCCAAATTTAACAGAAATGCAAACGTTAGTTGAGCAGGGCGTAGAGTTGTTTTTTAGCGCAGAGTACCCTTGTAAAATCCCCGTTCCTGTGGAACTGAAATATGCAATTAACGTGCACCCAACACTTTTACCAGAAGGGCGAGGTATAACACCCTTGCCTCATTTGATTTTGAAACAATCAATTTATGCTGGGGTAACCCTGCATAAACTCAGTAATGAATTCGATACTGGCGATACTCTGCTGCAAAAAACAATTTCGCTAGAGGATGATGAAACCTTTGATAGTTTGAGCGGTAAAGTCTTTCAGGAAACCCCAGATTTATTATCCAGATTATTATCTGACATTGATAATTATTATCAGAGTAGCCAAGAACAAGGAGAGGGCAGTGATTGGCCTTCGATTACAGTGGGTGAACAAACTCTTGATTGGCAGCAGCCCATCGCTCAATTATTAACTAGATTACGTGCCTTTGGCAGTTTAGGCACGTACGCTAATATTTCTGGGAAGGCCTGTGTGATCACATCTACACAATTTCCACTATCGGCACAGGGAAAACGTTATCAACACGATTACAACGCTGGACAAGTCATATTAAACGACCCACAACACATCACTGTAGCAACGATTGACGGTGAACTGCGCATTCCCAAGACAATTATTACTCTGGTTGCCCCTTATTTAGGCTAAAGACCCTTAAACCATTTTCCGATGATTTGCCTTTCATCTTCGGTCATGCCCGTTTTATTCATCATGGGCATGTCTTTGGTTACCACTGCGCGCCTATGGATCAAGGGTGCACGTTGTACTATTTGTGACCATGTATCAAACATTAGACCCAAAGGTGCAATGACAAAGATTTCATCTGTCGGCTTAGCTGAGTGACAATTTGCGCAATGGGTTTGCATCACATCAAATACTTCTTCCTGCTGAGCATTGAGTGCGATGGCGGGTGCTTTTTCTATGGTTGAAATGTCTTCTTTTACCGTGACCGGCATGGATACCCAGCCAGCAATAATTATCATACCCATTGCACCTGTGATTAATATTGATGGGCGAGATATACCGATATGTTTTAGGTTGAAATAATGACGTATCCAAGCCGAAACTATACCAAGGGCCATCAATACTAACCAAGCATTCTGATGTTGGTAAGTCATAGGGTAATGATTACTGATCATAATAAACAACAAGGGCAGGGTAAGGTAGTTGTTGTGCACAGAGCGCAGCTTAGCACCTAGCCCCCAGTTCGGATTGATGTCTGTTTTATTGGTTACAGCATCAACCATTAAGCGTTGCGCTGGCATTATTTTGAAAAATACGTTGCCTACCATTATGGTACCGATTAAGGCGCCTACATGCATAAATGCGCCACGTCCGCTAAACCAATGGGTAGCTAAGTAACTAGCCGCTGCGATAAGTATCAAAAACATGATGCCAAACACTTTTGGGTATTTAGCTAATGGACTACGACAGGCGGCTTCATATATAAATAACCCACCAAAAATCAGTCCTAGGCCTCTTGTTATGGCCTGTGCTGGGGTTAAGTCCATAACCGAGCTATCAATCAAATAAATCGCCGCGCCATGGTAATACACCAAGCTGAGGAGTAGAAAGCCACTTATCCATGTGGTGTATGCTTCCCATTTAAACCAATGGAGCTTTTCTGGAATGACTTCTGGGCCATATTCATATTTAGATACTTCGTAAAAGCCACCGCCATGGACCGCCCACAAATCGCCTTTGATGCCTTTTTGTTTTTTCCACTCAGGTGGAGAGCGTAAATTATTATCTAGCCAGATAAAATAAAACGATGCGCCTATCCATGCCACACCAGCGACAACATGAAACCAGCGAAGAAATAATGAAATCCAATCAAGCAACATGAATGTGCTCCTTTAATACTTGTTTATCGGCTTGGTAGACGGCTTTGCCGGCTACATAAGTGGCCATTATGGCTCTATCATCAGCTAACATGCTTAATGCAAAAATAATATCTTGAGGTGTGCGGTGATTATCAAAACGTAGCGCACTGAGTTCGTCAAATTCTGGGTTAAGGATAACAAAGTCTGCATCTGTACCGGGGTTAAGATTGCCTATTTTATCTTCTAGGCCTAATCCCAATGCAGGCCCTTGGGTCATTAGATACAAGCCATGCAAAGGATCCATCTGGTTACCTTTGAGCTGACAGATTTTGTAAGCTTCGCCCATGGTTTTTAACATACTAAAACTCGTGCCACCACCCACATCGGTAGCCAGCATTACGGGAACATTCTCTTGCTCGGCCTTGGCTAAATCAAATAAGCCACTGCCCAAAAACAAGTTTGATGTCGGGCAAAACGCGATGCTGGCTTGGGTTTCTTGTAAGCGTTGCCATTCTGCTTGTTCTAAATGAATGCCATGGCCAAATATTGCGCCTTTTCTAAGTAAGCCATAATGATCATAGACATCTAGATAATTTTTTCGCTCAGGGAATAGCTCTTTTACCCAAGCTATTTCTTTTTGATTTTCAGACAGATGAGTTTGAATAAATACATCAGGGTATTGCTGTGCTAATTCACCCAAAACGTGTAACTGCTCATCACTACTAGTTGGGGCAAAACGTGGCGTAATGGCATATTTTAGTCGCCCATTGTTATGCCATTTTTCTATCAGTGCTGCACTGTCTTGTTGAGCAGTTTGTGGGGTGTCTTGCAACCAATCTGGGCAGTGTCTGTCCATGCACACTTTACCTGCAATCAAAAGCATATTGTGACAGGCTGCTTCTTGGAAAAGTGCGTCGGTAGCTTGTTTATGTACCGACGAATACACCATGCCAGTGGTGGTACCATGGCGATGTAATTGTTTAATAAATATCTTGGCTATATGACTAGCGTATTCTGGATCTGCAAACTTGCGTTCTACCGGGAAAGTATAATCTGTCAACCAATCAAGGAGCTGTTCTCCGAAGCTGGCAAGCATTTCAGTTTGTGGAAAGTGTAAATGGCTGTCAATAAAGCCGGGCAAAAGTAACTTACCTGAATAATCATGTAAAGATGCTTCAGTATATTGATTTATATGGTTTTTATATTCACCAATAAATTCAACCTTTCCGTTACGCGTAACTAAAAGTCCATCTTCAAAGTACACATAGTCCTGTTTAGGGCTATGACTCTGTTTAGAAAAGTGCAATATCGAAGCGCGATAAGCTTGGGTTGTCATAAATAGGAGTTCTCTTTATAACTGCAATAATAACTGCAGAAAAGTTACAGTAATAATTGCCAGTCTAGCTGCCGCGATAACTGCTAAAACCGAAAGGTGAAATCAGTAGTGGCACATGATAATGCCCACCGTTTTCGGTGAGTTCAAAATGCACATCAATGAAGGGATAAAATCCATCTTTGTGATGGGTCTGCAAGTAATCTTTGGTAAAAAATCTTAGGCAATATTCACCTGCAATAAACTGATGTTCTTGCCACTGATTACAACGACCATCGTTATCAGTTTGTGCTTCAATGACTACGCCACTAGTTGTGGTGAGAGCTAATTTCATATTAGCAGCGGGTTTACCTAATGTGGTATCTAACACATGGCTGGAAAGACTGATGCTCATGATGTGCGTATTCCTTTTTCTAATCTTAGTAAGGTGATTTTTATTTGTTCTGCTGCAGCTAATTTGATTTCGGTTAGTGTGTCATTGTTTAGGCGCTTGAGCAGTACTTGTAACATCGTGTCTGCACTGAGCCCACTGGCACAGATAATAAAGATAAACCCATGCCTGTCCAAATAGGTATGATTTGCCTTGGCCAGCTCTTGTAATGTTTGTTCGTTTGCTTCGCTGGCACCTTGTTGTTCGTTACCCGCCATCACTTTTGTGGCAGCGTATTTTTTACGCAAACTGTTGATATCTCCAATCATAGGATGGGCTTCAAAAGCGGTCATAAAATCTGCTTTGTCACAACTCTGCCAAATTTGTTGTGCGGCTTTAAGCAGTGATCCAACGTCAGTGAAAGGCCGTGCTAATACAATCTCTCGATACCATTTAGGTGCTGCGCAGCAATGACTAAACCATTGCTCGGCTTTTAGCTGTTCGAGTTTGTTTAAAGCGTTTAATGATATTGTGTTTGCTTGGTTCATTCTGTCGTTACCAAAGATTGGACCAGTTTTTTGTTGTCTCGCCACGCTTGTTTCTTTTGCAACGGTGTCTCAGCTTTCGGTTCTAATAACTGGATTATCTGCGCGGCCATAGATACGGCTACTTCGATTGGACGTTTTCCGGGAATGTCTAATAAACCAACAGGAGAAACGAGTCGCTGGATATTCTGATGTTCAAACTCACGGTGTGACAATCGGGTTCTAAAGCGCCTTGCTTTGGTATCAGAGCCTATCATGCCCACAAAGGTCATATCTTCCCGGCTAAGCGCAGCTTCGACTATGACAAAGTCTAATTGATGGCTATGGGTCATGATCATCGCCCATGCCCCATTAGGTAAGGTGGTAATGGTATCTGCTGGATCTTCACTTGCCAATAACGTCACATTGTTTGGCTGAGTTTGTTGATCGATTTCATCAATCATATCTTGTCGATTGTCTATCCAGCTAATTTGCAACGGCAATTGCGCTAAAATGGGTACCAAAGCCCTAGCCACATGGCCCATTCCGTAGATAGCGATATGTTGAGTATGTTGGGTAAATACTTCAAACAACACATTAGTCGCGCCACCACAACATTGCCCCAACTTGCTGGATAATGGGTAATGTTCGACTTTTTGGCTGCTATTGTTATCAATCAGCATGACACGTGCTTGTTTGATCACTGCAAACTCGAGGTGGCCACCGCCAATAGTGTCGAAGGTACTGTCGTCACACACCAGCATTTTAGTGCCGCCGTTTCTTGGAGTTGAGCCTGCAGTGGCTAGCAATGTGACTAACACATAACTTTTGCCTTGCTGTTGGCATTGGTACAGGGCGTCAAACCATGTTTTTGTGGGTAGACTCATGCTTGATTCTCCAGCCAAACTTGTGCATTTTCAACCGCTTTGTAGACTTTTTCTGGTGTCGCAGGGGGATGTAGCACAGGATCAATTTGATAATCGGTGATACTAGAGATTGCGTCTTTTAATGCACACCACACCGAATTAGCAAGCATAAATGGGGGTTCGCCCACCGCTTTTGAATGATAGATATTATCTTCGTCGTTGGCTCTAGGATATAAGTCGACATTAAAAATTTCTGGCGTATCACCAATCGCTGGAATTTTGTAGGTTGCGGGATTATTACTGATAAGTTTGCCACTATCATCCCATAACAATTCTTCGCTGGTTAGCCAGCCCATGCCTTGAATAAAGCCCCCTTCAATTTGGCCAATATCAATCGCTGGATTCAAGCTTTTGCCTACATCATGCAATATATCAACACGGTCAACCTTGTATTCGCCCGTTAAAGTATCAACGGATACCTCGGAACAACTTGCGCCGTATGCAAAATAGAAAAATGGTCTGCCGTTACCCGTAGAGCGATCATAATGAATTTTTGGTGTTTTATAAAAGCCGGAAGCTGAAAGCGATATACGGCCAATATAGGCTTGCTGAATTAATTCAGTAAAGGCAATGCTATGTTCATTTAAGACTACAGATTGTTCGGTAAAGGTAACGTGTTCTGGGTTGCCTTTGACCAGCTCAGCATAAAATTCAGCTAGTCGTTGCTTGATGATCAAACAGGCATTTTGCGCTGCTTTACCGTTTAAGTCTGTACCGCTTGAGGCTGCTGTTGGAGAAGTGTTAGGTACTTTATCAGTGCGAGTTGAAGTAATTTCAACATGAGACAACGGCACACCAAACTCATTGGCGACTATCTGGCCAATTTTGGTATGTAATCCTTGGCCCATTTCGGTGCCGCCATGATTGATTTGCATACTGCCATCGGTATAAATATGCAGTAAAGCACCTGCTTGATTCAGGTGTTTAGCTGTGAATGAGATACCAAATTTTACGGGGGTTAAGGCTAAGCCTTTTTTGATGATGGGGCTGTCTTTGTTGA
>JAWUXT010000109.1:0-14947 GCA_034111205.1 Paraglaciecola sp.
TACCATTAAAAAAATAACATATGTTTTTAGCCTTTGGGCGATTTATTACCTTTTTAATTAGTATAAAAGAAGCAGATCTTCGCAGGATCATTATATAGAATCCACGATCTCCTTGATCACTTTTGGCCCTTGGTAGATCAACGATGTATACAGTTGGATCAAATTTGATCCGGCGTTGATCCGAGCCTTTGCTGACTCTGCGGAGTGAATACCCCCTACCCCTATAACCGTTATCCTACCTGCGATCGCTTCGATCAACTTCTTAGTCACAGCAAGGCTCTTAGCGTTTAGTACGGCACCACTAAGACCTCCCATTTCTTCTGAATATTTCTGTCCTTGAACATCCGTTCTATCTAAAGTTGTGTTGGTTGCAATAACGCCGTCGATCTTAGCATTGATCAAAGAATGTGACATGTCGACAATCTCTTGGTCTGAAAGATCAGGAGCGATCTTTACGAGGATCGGTACATATTTAGCGTACTGTGTGGCTAATAACTTTTGTTCGTTCTTAAGGCCTGCTAACAGCGCATCTAGAGCTTGGCCATGTTGTAAATTTCGTAATCCTGGGGTGTTGGGTGAAGATATATTGACGGTGATATAACTGGCATAGTTGTAAACTTTTCGTAAACAAATTAGGTAGTCATTCAGCGCCTGCTCTTCTGGTGTATCTTTATTTTTACCAATATTGATACCTAAGATACCTGTGTATTTTGCGTTCTTAACGTTTTCAATTAAATTGTCTACCCCCTTATTATTAAACCCCATACGATTAATAATGGCCTGCCCTTTGGGTAATCGAAACATTCTAGGTTTATCATTGCCGTGGTGAGGTTTAGGGGTGACGGTTCCGATTTCAATATAACCAAAACCCATGGCTGCAAATGCATCAATGCATTCACCATTTTTATCTAAACCTGCGGCTAGTCCAACAGGGTTTTTAAACGTTAGACCCAACGCTTGCACAGGTTTTTCAGCTAAATTTTGTTTGTATACACAATTTAATAGATTGTGTTGAGTGCGCTTCAGCCAGTTAATAGTAAAGTCATGGCTCCACTCGGGATCTTGGGTGAACAATAATTTTTGAATAATGGAATACATAATTTCTCTTTAATCATAAAAAAGCCCTGGAACGTATTAACGAAAACCAAGGCGTTGTTAAATATAAAGGGCTTAAATAGATAAGCCCTATTGTCAGTTGTTGGCGTTGATGCTCAGCAGCATTAACTCCCTTAGGGCAACTGAAAACTTAGCAAACTCATGAGTACTGCTGGTTTTAAATTCAGACATCATATGATACCAGCGATCGAGTAGAACTTGGTTGTTGAGCATCCAATTATTTAGAATTGATTCTGCATCTTTATTTTTTGGATCCGATGCTAACAACACTGCAGTAATCGATCTTTGCTGCCAATCGAGCTCTTCGCGATACGAAGCCCGCGCCAATGCTTGCCAATGATTACTCACTGCTTGACCATCAATTTGAGATAAGAACCAATGTAATTCAAGTTTTGAACCTAATTTAAAGTATAAATTAGACACCAGTTTTATATCGCGTTTATCAGATTCTGCAACTTGAGCTAAGTCCATACAAGGGAACATATTGCTAAGTGACGAAACTCGGTATGCGATTAAATCTGGTACACCAGCCGTTTTCAGAACACGGGTAGCGCTTTCAAGTTGTTCATATTCACTTTCTACCAAATAATCCCCAATATTAGCGAACAAGTCTTCGAAAGTAGTGCGATAACTATCAATTGAGTTTTGAATACTTAAGGTCTTACTACCGTGACGCAGATACCATCTTGATGCACGGCGTAAGGTTCTTCGCATGCTGTCAAGCATACGTAATTGTACTTCTGAGGATACTTTATTGTCTAGATTCTCGATCTCATCCCACAAACTTTGCATCCCAAAAATGCCTTTAACTACAGAATAAGCGGTGGCTATCTCATCAACTCCAGCCCCTGTTTCTTCTTGAATCCTAAAGACATAGTTCATGCCCATATCGTTAATAATATTATTGGTTAATTTTGTAGCAATGATTTCGCTTCTAAGCGGGTGCAGTTGCATCTGCGCGGAAAAGTTTTCTTGAAGCTTTTTAGGGAAAGCTTCAATTAATAACTTTCCGTGATATGGATTATCAGTTATCGATGCGACGTTAAATTTCTCTTTCATAACCATTTTTCCATAAGCAATCAGTACTGATAACTCAGGTCTGGTTAAACCTGAAGACTTCGCTAGTCTTTCAGAAATTTCATCATCGGCAGGTATAAATTCTAGTTCTCTGTTTAAGTACCCTTCTCGCTCTAAACCATGGATAAAACGTAACTGCTCTCTTAATTGACCTACTCCACCTAATGCAGATATGGATATCGACTCGGTTTGGCGGTAACAATCCTGGATAACCAACTCACCCACTTCATCCGTCATTTCATAAAGTATTTTGTTACGTTGTTTAATCGTTAAATCACCAGCATTAACTAAAGAGTTAAGGAGGATCTTGATGTTAACTTCATTGTCCGAACAATCTACCCCCCCCACATTATCTATAAAATCGGTGTTTACCTTACCGCCATTTGCGGCAAATTCTATACGTCCAAGTTGTGTTGCACCTAGGTTTCCACCTTCACCAATTATTTTTGCCTGTAATTGATTACCATTAACTCGTACGTCGTCATTGGCACGATCACCTACCTGAGCGTGGGTCTCTTTGGTGCTTTTAAGATAAGTACCAATACCACCATTCCAGAGTAAATCAACAGGCATTTTTAGTACGTTATGAATAAGTTCATTCGGTGTCATACTTTGCTGTTTAGTGCCCAGCCACTTTTTCATTTCTGGCGTCAATTTAATTGATTTAGCCGAACGACTAAAAATATCTCCACCTTTTGAGATAAGCTTTCTGTCATAATCGTCCCAGCTCAGAGTGGGATTTTCAAATAACCGACTTCTTTCTTTATATGAAGTCTCAATATTTGGACTAGGGTCAAAAAAGATATGTAAGTGATTAAAAGCACATATTAATTTAGTGTGTGTAGATAACAACATACCGTTACCAAACACATCACCCGCCATATCGCCTATTGCGACACAACTAAAATCTGTAGTTTGACAATCTATATCCATTTCTCTGAAATGACGTTTAACAGATTCCCAAGCACCTTTTGCGGTAATTCCCATTTTTTTATGGTCGTAACCAATACTGCCACCAGAGGCAAACGCATCTCCTAACCAAAAATTGAACTCGTCAGAAATGCTATTCGCGATATCTGAGAACGTTGCTGTTCCCTTATCTGCAGCCACAACCAAATAAGCGTCATCTTCATCTAACCTGACCACATCTATCGGATGTACAACCTTGCCTTCAACTATGTTATCGGTGATATCCAATAAACTTCGGATGAATATTTTGTAACACTCTTGGCCTTCTTTTTGAAATGCTTCTCGGCCCTGATCCATCGGTAAGTTTTTGCAAACAAATCCACCTTTGGCTCCAACGGGCACGATCACAGTATTTTTAACTTGTTGGGCTTTAACTAGGCCTAAAATTTCTGTTCTAAAATCTTCTTGTCTGTCTGACCAACGTAAACCTCCTCGTGCTACTTTACCGCCTCTTAGATGTACACCTTCAATTCGAGGTGAGTACACAAAGATTTCAAATTTTGGTCGAGGTAATGGCATCTCGGGGATAAGTTCAGGCAACATTTTGTATGAAATATAAGGTTTTTGATTACCCAGTTCATCTTTTTGATAAAAATTGGTGCGAAGTGTGGCCAAAATTAAATCCAAGTAACGACGAATAATTCTGTCGTCATCTAAATTAGAAACGTTGTCCAATTGTTCTTTAATAGTAATAAGCGTTGTATCTTCAATTTTGCTACTACGCTTAATTTTAGGGTCAAATTTTTGATGAAATAATTGAACCAGCAAAGTAGCGATTTTTGGATAGTTTGCTAAGGTGTTTGCAATGTAATCACGACTAAAGGATGTACCTATTTGACGCATATATTTTGCGTAAGAACGTAAGATAGTTACATTTCTGCCAGTTAGCCCTGCACCTAAAACTAAACGGTTAAACGGGTCATCTTCTAAAGCGTTATACCATACTTCTGAAAATGCTGTTTGAAACAACATCTGGGCTTGCCCCATATCCATATCATTACTGGTGTTATGTAACATCGAAAAATCCATGATCCAATTCACTTTTTCTTCGTTGGGACTTATTTTAAAAGGTCTTTCATCTATGACACGTAAACCAAAATTTTCAAGCATAGGCAATACCGCAGACAAATGGATAGGCTCATTTTTATGAAATAGTTTTAACCTAACGGCTTTGCTTTCAGGCCCTTCTTCTTGGGGTCGATAAAACAACATATCCAAGGTATGTTCGGTATTGAGTAACTCCAGCTTTTCGATATCTACTAATGCAGCACTGGGCAAATTGTATTCTTTATAACTGCTAGGAAAAGCATTGACATATCTCTGTTCAAGTCTTTTACCTTTTGCTTCGCCATGATTACTGCGAATAGTGTTAGCTAATCTGTCATCCCAACTTTTATTCAATTCGATGATGTTTTTCTCGATATCCTTCACATTATATTCCGCGTTATTGTTTTTCACTCTGGCAATGTAATGCGTTCTTGCATATACAGACTCTGAAAAATAGGTGGTAAATTCTACCTCTTCTTCACTTGCAAATGATTTTTTCAGCAGTGCCTGAGTGTCTTTTCGCAACTGAGTGTTGTAGCGCTCTCTAGGTACAAACACCATGCACGACACAAACCGGCCGAACACATCTTTACGTGCAAACAGTCTAGAAATACCTCGCTCTTGCATTTGAAAAATGCCTAATACAATCTTTGCGAGTTCTTTTACGCTGCCTTGTAATAATTCATCTCGGGGATAGGTTTCAATAATATTTAGAAATGCTTTATGCCCATGAGAGCCAGGATCAAAACCAGACAATTCAGAAATAGCGTCAATTTTTTCATGTAAAACGGGTAATTGTGTTGCGCTGCTATTATAAAATGAAGCTGAATATAATCCGATAAACCGGTCTTCACCGATTACCATACCTGCATCATCAAAACGTTTTATACCTATGTAATCTAAATAAGCAGGACGATGTACTCTAGAGCGTGAATTGGTTTTAGTTAGCATTAACGGATTTTTACTTAATGCTTCTTCTCTAGCTGTAGGGGGAATATTCGACAACACTCTTTCACGATTAGTTTTTGAGTTTTTCATTAAGCCTAGGCTAGAATCATTATCGGCTACCCAACGGTAATCACCTTTTATCCCTTTGGCGCTATACGATCGGTATCCCATTAATGTGTAATTATGATCATTAAGCCATGCCAAAAATGTTTCTGTTTGTTTTTTCTGCTCTGACGAAATGGGACAGTGACTGGTTTTAAATTCATCAATAATAGTGCGTAACCTGGATCGCATTGGTTGCCAATCTTGCACAGCCATAGAAACATCATTCACCACCGACATCAGCTCATCCTTAAGTTGCTCTAAAGCAAGTTTTGATGTTTGTCGGTCTACCTCAATCAGGAATACTGTTTGTCTGAGAACGTCTTTCTTTTTACTATTTGAATTTTCGAAGGAAACAAATGTATGTTGTTCATCTCGTATTAGTCCAATAGGACAATGCAATAACAAGTGTGCTGTTATTCCCATTTTATTCAGTGCCATTCGAACTGAATCCACTAAAAACGGCATATCTGTAACTATAATTTCTACAATAGTATGCGTTGATTGCCAACCATGTTTACTGATGGCTGGGTTAAAAGCGCGAATAAATGGTGCATCGCCTTGATAATCCACAAACTGATTCCACAAACTCAAAGTTGCACCGTACAGGTTATCCTCAGTGCGATTATCTAAATCATCATGAGCAATGTTCTTGAAGAGTATTTTGGAGAAATTTGTGACCTGTTCAATTCGATCAGGTGCAACTTTTTTATTAATTAGTTTATAGACATTTTCAAGTAGAACTGAATGTTGGTTATCTGCAACCGTCATGTTTTTACCTATTATTTATAACTTGTTAGTAGTAGGAAAATTTGTAGTTACCGAGCATGCTAACGTTATTTATATTAGCCATACTAGACTAGACAAAAGACTGAGATATATACAGTTTTTGTTGTTAGTTTCTTATTCTCGCTAATATAATCACGCAATAAAAGACTTATATTTACTTAATTTTAACAAAATTCATAGGTATGCATATTGAAAGCATAAAAAAGGCCCTTAAGGGCCTTTAAAGCTTAAATTGACTAAATACTTATGCAAATTATTTTTTACAAGTATTCGGGATGTTATGTGATTTTTTCAAAACTCATAATTTTATTATCTTCATCAATCATCAATCTAAATCTGCCTTTGATACCAATCGGACTGACATGAGGCCTTAAGTTTCTTACCGGCAACTGAATCCTTTTTCCGTTGTCATCTTTAACAATAACGCTATTGATGCCTGGAACATAGAGACGCTCGCACAAGTCGTATTTGAGCGACAAAGTAAAATAAAAGGTTTGCATTTTTAAGTTCTTAATCTACGTTCATTAAACTTTAAGGCAAACTCTTCGATATTTTTTCGAATAAGTCTTTACTCAACCCCTTAGTATCGCCGATGCGCATAAGTTGATGTTGCATAAGTTGTTGCCTAGTTTTATCGACTTTTTGCCACTGTATTAAAGGTGTAATGATACGCGCCGCTATTTGGGGGTTAACCTCGTTTAATTTAATCAGATAATCAGCTACAAATTTATACCCGGTACCATCGATATTATGAAAACCAGCCACATTGAAAAAGCTAAATGTGCCGATTAACGCTCGAACCCTATTTGGATTATTAATGGTAAATTGGCTGTGCCCCATCAATATGTTAATTCGCGCCAGAATATCTGAACGATCTGTATTAGCATGTAACGCAAACCATTTATCTAAAACTAATGGGTCAGCATGCCATTTTTGCTCAAAGGCTAACATCAGTTTTTCAAATAAGTCCAAGTCGCCTAATTGTGCTGCTCCTAATACACCAAGGGAATCAGTCATATTATCAGCGTTATTAAATTGCTGAGTGAGTAATTGTTCAACATCAGGCTGTGCAGACAATGTTAAATATTTTAGCGCAAGATTCTGCATTTTTCTTTTTTCTACTTGCTGAGACTGATAAGCATAAGGTTGCTTTTCAAAAGCTGAATAATGGCTCAACCAGTTTGCTTGAAATGTTTGCGCTAATGCCTTGAATAGTTGCTTTCGTGATTGATTTAATGCGTCAATATTGATTGTGTCTAATTGTTGAAACAAAGTTTCAAAACTGGGTAAGGTCAGTATTTCAGTTTTTAATGCCAACGAGATATCCTTGGCCTCAATGATGGGTTCAAACATCGCGATTGTTTCAGCGATTGATGCTGTTTGCTGCTGTTCAGTTTTACCCGCTAAATCATGGATACAATTACTAAATAATTGTTGTCCTGCATCCCAACGAGCAAATTCATCAGGAGAGCCTAACATAACGTTGCCTAACTGTTGCTGGGTGTAAGGATAATCGAGCTTAACAGGCGCACTAAAACCATGAAGCAATGAGGGAATTGGCTTTGACTCAACGTTGTTAAATTCGAGGCTTTGTTGGGTCTTGTTTAACTCCAAAGTTATTTGCTGTTGGTCTGTAACTCCCAATAGTAAAGGTTCAAGTTTATCGTTTAGCAGGCTAAATTGAATAGGAATAACCAAATTCTGCTTTTCTTTCTGTTCAAAAGTAGCAGAGTGTTTCTGTTCGAATACAATTCGATAAGTTTTTGTATTGGCATCATAGGTGTCAGTAACAACAATTTGAGGGGTACCGGATTGACTATACCAACGTCTAAATTGTGATAAATCTTTATCATTCGCATCTTGCATGGCTTGCACAAAATCATCGCAAGTCACCGCTTGTCCATCAAATCGCATAAAGTACAGTTTTATACCCGCTAAAAAGCCTGTCTTACCTAACAATGTATATAACATTCTGATCACTTCTGAGCCTTTGTCATAAACTGTCACAGTATAGAAATTATTCATTTCTATCACCTCATCAGGTCTGATGGGATGCGACATAGCACTTGCATCTTCAGCAAACTGACGTTCTCGAATCACTCTGACATTTTGAATACGGTTAACAATAGGCGAAGACATGTCTGCACTGAATTGCTGATCCCGAAACACAGTTAAACCTTCTTTTAAACTCAATTGAAACCAATCACGACAAGTCACCCTGTTGCCAGTCCAATTATGGAAGTATTCATGTGCGATAACGGCTTCTATATTAAAATAATCTTCATCAGTAGCGGTTTGTGCATCAGCTAACACAAATTTACTGTTAAATACGTTAAGTCCCTTGTTTTCCATGGCACCCATATTAAAAAAGTCGACTGCTACTATCATGTAAATATCAAGGTCGTACTCAAGACCGAATTCAGTTTCGTCCCATTTCATGGCCTTTTTAAGAGAGTCGAGTGCGTGTCGTCCTCGGCCAAGCATACCTTTATCAACAAATAATTCTAAGGTAATGGTTCTCCCTGACTGGGTAACAAACTTGTCTTCTAACAGATCGAAATCACCCGCTACTAAGGCAAATAAATAACAAGGTTTTTTAAAGGGATCTGACCATTTAACCCAGTGTTTTCCATCGTTTAAGTCACCAGAGTCGACCTTGTTACCATTTGAAAGTAAAAAGGGAAAATTATTTTTGTCAGCAATAATTTTAACATCATAGGTTGACAGTACATCAGGTCTGTCCAGAAAATAAGTGATTTTCCTAAAGCCTTCAGCCTCACATTGAGTGCAATAAGCGCCGGCTTGGAGGTATAAACCTTCTAAAATAGAGTTATCTTTGGGGTTAATAATACTTTCAATACGTAATTCAAATATATCAATATCCGTATTAATAGTAAGTGATGTGTCTGTTTGTTGATAATCATTAAGGTCAGTGCCATTTATACTCACTGACGATAATAGAATACCTTCGCCATCTAAAATAAGTGCTTTACTATGTGTACCGTTTCGGGTGATTTTGGACACACAAATCACTTTTGTGGTTGTTTCAATCAAAGTGAATTCTAGATCTACATGCGAGATTAAAAAGTCAGGTTCACGGTAGTCGGCGCGTTTCTTTACAGCAGGAATAATAGTGGACATCATATCCTCAAAAATGAATAAGATTTAACGGGAGATACTAGACTTGCTGGCAAGCAACAAGTCAGCATATTAAATTTTTGTTGGTAATGGTTCCTGTTCAATTTCAGGAATAGGTATACGTAAGATTTTTATACCTAAGTAAGCATAAATAATAGCTAGAACAGGGTTAATTAAATTAAAAAAGGTATAGAAAATATAATCTAACGGGTTGACGGCTAATACACCGTGCATATATACACCACATGTGTTCCATGGGATTAGGGGTGACGTCAAAGTGCCGCCATCTTCTAAACTACGGGATAAATTCAATTGGTGAAGGCCACGCTTTTCAAATTCATTTTTATACATTCTGCCCGGCATGACAATTGCCATATATTGGTCAGCAGTAATAATATTGGTGCCAATACAGGTTAAAATAGTCCGAGTAATCATATCTCCAGCTGATGTAGCACCTTTCAAAAAAGCACTTACCGCTCTTTTAAGCAGCCCAACTCTTTCTAATACAGCACCAAATGTCATGGCACACATAATTAACCAAATAGTATTCAGCATGCTCGACATACCGCCGCGACTTAAAAGGTCGTTTAACGTATCGCTGGGAGTTGAGAAAGAGACACCATCAAACAGGGCAGTCCATACCACGACTATTGAACCTCGAAGAGCACTTACCCCTTCACCTGCTAGGCTTGCAATAACTTCAGGTTGGAACACCGCAGCCCATATACCCCCTAGCAATGCGCCTATAGCAACGGCGGGAAATGCAGGGACTTTTTTAATCGCCATGGTTAACAACACCAACAACGGTATCAACATATGTAAACCCAAATTGAACTCTTGCTGCAACAAGGTTTGCATTTCTTCGATACCACTGGCTGAATCAGGTAAATCAGCACCTAGACCAATCACTACAAATAAAATGAGGGTGATAATAATACTAGGTACAGTGGTCCACATCATATACTGAATATGTTCAAATAAATTAGTGCCCGCTATAGCGGGTGCTAAGTTAGTTGTCTCAGAAAGAGGTGATATTTTATCACCAAAATAGGCACCTGAAATAATGGCTCCTGCGGTAATCGCTTCCGACATCCCCATTCCTATAGACACCCCCATCAGAGCAACTCCCACTGTCGCGGCTGTGGTCCATGAACTACCAATGCTCATGGCGACTATGGCACAAATAAGGCAGGTGGCGGCATAAAACATCGAAGGATTTAACAAATCTAAGCCGTAATATATGAGGGTTGGAACCGTACCCGCTAACATCCAAGTACCAATTAAAGAGCCAACAGCCAACAATATTAGAATGGCACCTAAAGAACGAGAAATTCCTTTTATAATACCTTGTTCAATATCATCCCAGCTATAACCATTTTTTAGGCCAATAATAGCCGCAATGCCCATGGCGACCAATAATGCAATTTGGTTTGGGCCAAAAGAGGAATTATCTTCAAACAAATATACTGAACCACCTAACAAAGTGATTAATATTATAATAGGAATAAGCGCATCAGATAACGATGCTTCTATTTTTGGTTTTTCAATGGTCATAAATATTCACTATCCTGAAAGGTCAAAACGAAGTTGAAAACGATGAAACGGAACTAAGCCGTTATTGAACGATAAAACATAATAGCGATAACCACAGGACATATGAAACGCACATACCAAGGCCAAATCATCCAAAATATGCTGTGTTCTACCTGTTCATTTCCATGTTTTAGTTCGGCTAATATTTGATCACGTTTCCATACCCACCCAGCAAATATACATAACACTAATCCAAGCAATGGCTGACTATACTTAGTGGTTAAGTCAATGACGAATCCAAATAAGCTATCCATATTAAATGCTATGGTTGAACTGATTATAAATACCAATAGGGCTAACGCCCAAACCGCTGGTTTTCTCTCAATTCCTTTGCTTTCAACAACATAAGCAACAGGGACTTCAAGCATGGATATCGAAGACGTTAAAGCAGCTATTATCATTAAGGCAAAAAACACAAACGCAACGTACACTCCAACGGTACCCATGGTTTCAAATAACGAAGGTAGAACCGCAAAAATCAGATTGGGTCCTTCAATTAAAGCTCCACTCTCAGAAAATATTTTCACTCCATTATGCAGGGCCACATACATAGCAGGGATAATTAACATTCCCGCCAAAATTGCAACGCCAATATCAACCAATGCTACTGAAGCACCAAGAGTAGGTAAGTTTTCATTTTTACTGACATAAGAACCGTATACCAACATGGTGCCAACTCCTAAAGACATAGAGAAGAATGCTTGTCCCATGGCACTTATCAGCAAGTCAGGGTCCATAATCAAACTAAAGTTGGGTAGCAAATAAGCTTTCCAACCGTCTGCTGCGCCATCTAGTGTAGATACGTAAATAATCAACAGGACAATAATAATAAAAAGCGCGGGCATCAAACGAACAGACCATAGTTCAATACCTTGTCTCACACCTCCAGTGACAATACTGGCGGTTAAACAAAGAAAGATACCAGAGAAAACAATATCCCGAGTGTAAGAAGATGAGACTAACCAGGTTGAAATAGCATCTTGCCCCAGCATGTCGCTGATAGTTTGCAAGAAGTGAGATAACATCCACCCCGCGACTAATGCATAAAAAGAAAGAATTAATGAAACAGTAACAAACCCCCACACACCTGTTGCGCGACCAATATTACTGCCTGATATTTTGCCTAATGCATCGACCATATTTGATCGAGTAGAGCGACCAATTATTAATTCGGCCATCAGCACTGGATAAGCTAATAGAAATGCTAAAACAATATAAACCAACACAAATGCTGCTCCGCCATTACTGGCAACTTGAGTTGGGAATCCCCAAATATTACCTAATCCTACTGCCGAGCCAGCGGCAGCTAGAACAAATCCCATTCGAGATGAAAACTCTCCACGTGCAGCCATGTGTCGCCCTTCTTATTATTTTTATTATTATTGAATCGTAAAGGGCTGCACGTAGCAGCCCTTTGTTTGTTATTTTTTATTATTAATGGCGTATTTACCCATAGTCAATACGTCATAAGTAATATTCGCAGCTTCCTCTAAGAAAGGATCAACGGTCTCAAGTTCCTCCGGTAGCTCGTCTAAGTTGTCAACTTTTTCTAAACCAAGGCGAGCTAAACGTTCATTCGTTCGCAGAAGATTACGCTGTTCTATTTCAGTTTTTTCTTTAAGGCGTTCTGTTTCGACTAAAGAAATTGTCTTATCTTCTTTTTTGATTTTGTAACGCTCGACATCTTCATAGATGTAATTGAATTCTTTTTTAATCCTTTGGTTGTGCAAGTCTGTTAAGCCTTTCACAGTGTTTTTATTTTCACCAAAAGTGGTGTAATTGGCTCTGGCAATACTGTCCCAAGGGAGAGCATTTTCTTCTTGGCTTTCACCCCAGTCAGCATGCTCTATTACAGATGGAAACAAAATATCTGGAATAACTCCTTTATGCTGAGTACTACCACCGTTTATCCGATAAAACTTGGCAATAGTAAATTGCACACTACCTAGTGGGTTTTCGTACAAGTCATAAATTCTTCCTAACGGACGGTGTTGCTGCACGGTACCTTTACCAAAGGTCTGTTCACCTAATATTAAAGCTCGGTTGTAATCCTGCATGGCTGCAGCAAATATTTCTGAAGCAGAAGCACTGTAACGGTCGACTAAAACGGTTAATGGTCCATCATAAAACACTTTACCATCGACGTCCTTTTCAAGACGAATGCGACCAGCGCCATCTCGAATTTGTACCACAGGACCTTTATCTATAAACAAGCCTGAAAGTAGAGTTGATTCAGTTAAAGAACCCCCGCCATTACCGCGCAAATCAACAATAATGCCGCGTACACCTTGCTCATTTAAATTGTCAATTTCTTTTTCAACATCTTTGTGTAAGTTGTTATAAAAAGAAGGAATTGAGATGACACCTAATTTTTGATCTTTGTTTGGACCATCTTTAGGGATATAAACTTCAGATTTCGCGGCTCTATCTTCTAATTTTATTTTATCTCGGGTAAGTGTAACCACTACAGGTACTGAAGATTCAGATGAACCTTTAACAACTTGTAATTTTACAATACTACCTTTTGGACCTTTGATAAGTTCTACCACTTCATCTAAACGCCAGCCAATAACATCAACAAATTCATCGTCAGCTTGGGCAACACCAACAATCTTATCTTCTGGCTTAATATTGTTTGATAAATCTGCGGGCCCACCAGGCACAACACTGCGAATTGTAGTGAAGTCATCTTCGCTAAGTAAGACAGCGCCAATACCTTCAAATGAGAGATTCATTTCCATCTGGAAACGTTCAGCGTTGCGTGGCGATAGATAGCTAGTATGAGCTTCAATACTGCGGGCAAACGAATTCATAACCGTTTGAAAAACATCTTCGCTGGACGTTTGGGTTAGTCGTTTGATTGCGCGCTTATAGCGTTTAGTCAATAACTCTTGGGTTTTAGGCCAATCTTTACCGGCTAACTTTAAATTAAGCGCGTCATATTTGACTCTTTGACGCCATAGTTCATCTAATTCGCTATTACTTTTAGCCCACTGTGCTTCTTCTCGATCATAGATAAACTTGTCATTGGGCAATTCAAAGTTAAATTCTTTATCTAATAGGCTAAGAGCGTATTCGTATCTCTCGGTACGACGTTGCATATTAAGTTGGTAAATTTCATAAGCAATGCTTAAGTTACCCCGCTCAATCGCATCGTCAAACTTTACTCTGTAGGCAGAGAAATCCTTAATGTCTTCGGCGCTAAAAACATTGCGATTGAAATCTAAAGAACGGATGAAGCGATCAAAAATTTTGATCGACAACTCATCGTCTAAATCAATTTGTTTATAGTGGGCGCGTAAAAATTGCGAGGTCACTCTTTTTGCTGACGCTACGTGTTGCGACTCTTGGGTCAATTTGGGTAGGTCTTTGACACCCAAACTACTCTCTATTGCTATAGAGCCATAACTCATCACCAGTAAAGCTGATGCCACAGATATACGAATTGATTTAATCATTTATTACCTCTTTGAACGAGCCAACCTCAAGTTTTCTAACTGAACTTTGACCACCATTCCAGTATCTAGTTGCACCTGAATACCATCTTTACTGACATCAGTAATAGTTGCAGGCATCGGGCTCTTTCCAATTTTAACGGTCACAGCGGTTCCTGCGACAATATGTTCTTGCTCTAATCTTTCAGCGGGTGGTTGCTTAACCTTAGCTTGCTCTTTAATCACTACTTTAGACGTAGGTTTAAATTTAGGCGCTTCTTTCTTTTTGTAACTAGGTTTTAAATCAGCACCAGCTTCTTTAAGCTCTTTACGCTTTTCTGCAACTTTGGCTTTGCTTTCATCAAGTTGCTTTTTGGCGTGTTCAACGTGTTCATCTTCGATAGCAGCTACATCTTTGCCATCTAAATCAATACGCTGCGCATCTTTTTTGATGCTGTGCAGGTAACGCCAACTGTTAGTGTAGTGTCTTAACGATGAGCGTAGCAGAGTTTTGCTAACTCGCTCATCATTCTCTAAACGCTCAGCTAAATCTTGAAAAATACCTATCTTTAAAGGTTTAGCATCACCTTTATTACTAAAACAAGCGGGAAATTGTTCAACTAAAAAGCCAATGACGTCTTTGCTGTTTGAAAATTTTTGTGGATTGTCCATTCAGTCTTCTAGTAAGTTCGTTAACGGGGTTCTTGGTGCTCATCATCCCAAGTTGCTAGAAG
>JAWUXT010000110.1:0-21574 GCA_034111205.1 Paraglaciecola sp.
CGCGGCAAAACATTAGGTATTATTGGTTATGGCCATATTGGAATTCAATTAAGTATTTTGGCTGAGCACCTTGGTATGCGGGTGCAGTTTTTTGATATTGAAAATAAATTAGTGTTGGGTAACTCAACCCAAAGTAAGACGTTGAAACAATTATTAAATACCTCTGATGTTGTCACCCTTCACGTACCTGAGACGGCACAAACTCAAAACATGATTGGTACCAAAGAGCTAAACATGATGAAAGATGGTGCGATTCTAATGAATGCTGCTAGAGGCACCATTATTGATATAGATGCATTGGTCGACGCATTGAAAAGTGGCAAGTTAGCGGGGGCAGCTATCGATGTATTCCCTATAGAGCCGAAGTCTAACGACGATCTTTTTGAATCACCTCTGACACAGTTCGATAATGTTATTTTGACCCCACACGTAGGTGGAAGTACTCAAGAAGCCCAGCAAAATATTGGTATCGAGGTTGCCGGAAAGTTGGCCAAGTACAGTGACAATGGTTCGACTTTGTCGGCTGTTAATTTCCCAGAAGTATCTTTACCTGAACAAGCAGATCGCTCACGTTTGTTGCATATTCATAAAAATATACCGGGTGTGTTAACTCAAATTAACCAAGCCTTCGCTCAGAAAGGTTTGAATATTGCGGCGCAGTATCTACAAACCAATGAAAATATTGGTTATGTAGTGATTGATGTTGAAACAGACGATGCAGAAGAAGCATTTGAGCAGTTGCAAAAGATTGACGGCACCATCAAGACCAGAATTCTGCATTAATTGACTGTTAGTTTTCCAGCACCAAAATTTAAAAAATACCTGCTTAATTAGCGGGCATTTTTCATTTTGGTGATAAAACTTTGATTCTATAAACAGCAGGAATTACACAGGAAAAGCAATCGTAAATTTTACCCCTTTGCCTATTTCAGAGTGACAATCTATGGTTCCTCGAAGCACTTTCATAACAATGTTATTACAGATATGCATACCTAGCCCACAGCTTTCTGTTTCTCTGGCTAAGGTAAAGAACGGTTTATAAATATTTTCAATCGTTTGCGTAGCCATACCGATGCCATTGTCTTGGTATATGAATACAAGTTTTTTGTTGTTTGCTGAGTCATATTCGATATTAGCTTTGATCGTTATTCGCCCATCTGTACCGGGAGCAAAAGCATGATGAGCAGAGTTCATAATTAAATTGATTAGCAGCTGGCCTAATGCCCCAGGATTACTTTCAACCGTTAAGTCGGCAGGAATATCTACGCAAAACTTATGTGGGGTGAGTTTAAGCCTAGGCTTAAGTGAGAGTAAAACCTCGTACACATAGTCGCATAGCGCAAACGAACGTATATCTTGACTATGTTGGTCGACTGATAGACGTTTAAACGTTTTGATTAACTCATTTGCTCTGAGTATATTACGCTCAATAATTTGCGACGCTTCAGTGGATTCTTTTAGGTAGTTGATAAGTTCAGAACGTTTTAGTTGATCATCTTGTAACTTTTCGAAACAGTTGTGTTGAATTTCACTTAGAAAGCTCGCAGCGGTTACCGTTACGCCAATAGGTGTACTTATTTCATGTGTTAAGCTCGACATCATGGTGCCTAGGGCTGCCATACTTTCCATTTCTAGCAGCTGACTTTGTACTTCGGTTCGCTGCTCAATAGCTTTTTTTAGTAAGCTATTTATTTCTTCAGTTGTCTCTTTCTGCAACATAGATTCTTGATGTAGGGCTACTTTTTTTTGTAATTCCTTAGCTTTATTTTTGGAATGATATAACAGGGAACCAGCACTGTGAATTGCACGTTGCAACAAGGATAATTCTGCTACATCGGCATTTCTTGCGGTGTTAAACAAAGCACTAAATACTCCGCTAATTGAACCATCCTTGGATACAATTGGAACCAACCAATTGGCAACCATACCTAATTCTTTTGCTTCAATATGCAAAGTTTGCCAAGCTTTGGATGAATAAATATCTGGTACAATACTTTGCTTGCCTTGTTTGGTATTTTTACTGCAATCAGACTGAGGATTATTTAAAAGAGACTTAATAATCTGTTGTATAAAACGTGGATGTGGATCTGTGCTTTTATTGAGAGTTCGGAAGACTGCTTTTTTACTATCAAATATTAATACCTGGCAATGACAGCTACCTAAAATTGTTTCTAAACAATCGGTGATTGTATTTAAGCCATGGTCTAAGGGCATACCATTTAATATGCTTTCCAGCGCACAAGCGCGCGCGTCGTCAAGTATGCGCCGTGATGCTAACGCAATATTTCTGATATTGTCTTCGTTGGAGATAAGTTGTAGTGGTTGCATAAATTATTATTATTAGAACTACACTAATTATTTAATCTATCATATTTTGAGCAGTTGTAAAGATATCAGACTTTTTATAGATCCCCGTGTATTGCCTGCAAAGCAGATATGGCAGTAATTGCAGCCGTTTCAGTGCGTAACACTCTTGGTCCCAGTTGGATAGTCTGAAATCCATTCTGTTCCGTTTGGTATATTTCTTGGTCTGAAAAACCACCTTCTGGGCCAATCAACAATCTGGCTCCGGCAGGAGGCATAGACACATGTCTAAATGCTTTCTCAGCCCTGGGGTGTAAGGTAAGACGGACTTGGTTAGTAGATGAGCTTATCCAGTCTGCAAATAAACGCGGTGCATGTAATGTCGGCAATACATTTCTGCCACACTGCTCACAAGCTGCAATTGCTAATTTTTGCCATTGCTCATGCTTTTTAGACCATCTGTCCTGACTGAGTTTCACACCACAGCGTTCGGTAATAAGTGGAGTGATTTCAGAGACGCCTAATTCCACTGACTTCTGGATCACCCATTCCATTCTGTCGCCTCGAGAAATACCTTGGCCTAGATGGATACTAAGGGGTGATTCTATGCTAATTGAAATCTTAGAGTCTATATGGACTACCACCTTACGTTTTGCCACTTCAAAGAGCTGGGCACTATATTCGTTCCCATCACCATTAAATAACACCACTGCTTGCCCTGTTTTAGCGCGTAAAACATTAGCCACGTGATTAGTTGCATCATCAGTCAAAGTGACATAGGAGTCAGTCGATAACTCGAAAGGATAATAAATTCTGCTGATGCGCATGTTGTTACTCTGTCAGGATTTTTGTAAATGGTATCAACAGTGTGAAAATTAAAGAAGGGATAATATTAGTGAATGACAAACATAAGTGTATTAAGCGTCGGCGGATGGTTCAGTCCCGCCTAGCTTCTAATTATTGTTTAGTTAATTTCAATCGCTTCCGACGTGTCAATAGTTTGAGTCGGAGTTCGCTGCTGGGCCATGGCATCAGCCCCTTTTCTAGCAAACTTAGTGTTTTTCCCCTTTTCTCTGGACATTGAAAAAGCGAAAAGTAAAACCAATGTAATAACTAATAAACTGACAAGTAACATTTTCAATTCCTTTAAAAATATTAGAACACCTAAAATAGATGAAATTTATTATAGCACTGATTTTTTTATATTTAAAAACAATTGATTTAACCGATGGAGTTGTCCTCTAACCTCCACTCCGCGCAAATATAAACTAAGTAAATGACAGATTTATGAAGTGCTTTAATTGAATCTAAAAATTATTAATCTAAATTTTAGTCTTATTGATAAATAAATTCTTTCATTTATTATATTTGTGGGGTGAAGGATTTCATCACCATAGTCTTATTTGGTCGTATTATTTAATTATTAAAAAAGTTGGAGATAAAAATGTTTGGATTTGACACGGAAAAAATGTCTCAGTTGATGGATACCTATGTTATCCCTTGGGGAATTAATATTGTTATGGCGATTGCCATATACATTATTGGTAAAATTGTTGTTGGTGTATTGTTGAATGTGCTTGGCAAGATCATGACACGCTCTAAGTATGACGACATGTTGATTGACTTTGTTAAAGCGATTGCAAGAGCAGTGCTAATGCTGTTCGTCATTATTGCCGCACTAGATCGATTAGGTGTAGATACCACTTCGTTAGCAGCAATTATAGCCGCAGCTGGCTTAGCAATAGGTTTATCTTTACAAGGTTCATTGCAGAATTTCGCTGCAGGTGTGATGTTACTTGTATTCAAACCTTTTAAAGCAGGTGATTTCATCGAAGCTGGTGGTGCAACTGGTGTAGTTAAAAGTATCAGTATTTTCACCACAATAATGACTACTGGTGATAATAAAGAAATTATCGTACCAAATGGCAGTATTTATGGTGGCAATATTACTAACTATTCTGCTAAAGAAACGCGTCGAGTAGATATGGTAGTAGGAATTGGTTACGACAGTGACCTGAAAAAAGCCAAAGAAATACTGCAAGAAATGGTTGCAGCCGATGATCGTATTTTAAATGAGCCAGCACCTACAGTAGCAGTGGCAGAATTGGCCGACAGTAGTGTTAATTTTGTCGTCCGTCCTTGGGTTGCCTCTGGTGATTATTGGGCAGTGAAATTTGACTTTAATGAAGCGGTTAAGTTGCGTTTTGATGCTGAGGGTATTTCAATCCCATTCCCTCAAATGGACGTACATGTTCATAAAAACGACTAAGCTTTAATAGTTATAAAAATGCCGCCCTAGTAGTAAATAGCGCGGCATTTTTTTGTCCTTTTAAAAGTTAAATTTTACAGTTAGGTTTGTTCGTTGCTAAGAGATAACTTTTTATTGCGTTAGGCATATTTTTGGTTAAATTTTTGATACGCTTTGATGGCAACGGGTGAGTAGATAAAAACTCTGGTTGTCTATCGCTGCCACTGGCTTTATCCATGTTCTGCCATAAATTAATGGACTGTTGTGGATCAAAACCTGCTTTGGCCATTAGGTCTAATCCAATGAGGTCCGCTTCTGATTCATGAGTTCGGCCGAAAGGTAATTGAACGCCAACTTGTACACCTAACCCCAAACCCGCCATGATCATATTACTGCTGGCAATTTCGTTTGCTTTAAGTAGCTGATTCGTTACTTCCATTCCCACGTCAAGAAGGGCACTACTCGACATCCTTTCGTTACCATGTTCGGCAATAACATGACCCACTTCGTGACCAATGACCGCAGCAAGTTGATGTTGATTTTCAGACAATTCAATTAACCCAGTGTATACACCAATTTTACCCCCTGGTAAGGCAAACGCATTAATTTGCGGTGAGTCAAAAACCACTAGCTCCCATTCTCCTGTAAACACTGATTTAGGTACATGTCGAGTTATGGCGTCAGCAATACACTTCACATATTGATTAGACACTGGCTGGCTGGAAACCTTTTGTTCTGTTTTCATACTGGAAAAAGCCTGCTCTCCCATTCCTGCTAACTGAGAGCTGGAGTAAAGTTTGAGTTGATTTCTGCCCAGTGGTGATTTAGCGCATGATGATAAAAAGGTAGTGATAATAATAATTAAGCACAAGTATTGAGTACATCGCATGGAATTTTTTCGTTAAGTTTAATAATTGAGTGATCATACCTTGAATTAAGCAATCGATTAAGTATCTGTTTAGTTAAATTTATTTAGTGACAGACAAATTTTTAAGTAGAAATCTACGATCTACCAATTTTATAATGTTGTTTTAACACTTTCACAGATGATTTTATTATCTATATGCAGCAACTCAAGCCATTTTTCCCAGCAAAAAAATAATCAATTTGTTACTGAGTTTTATGTTCTCTTAGAAAATAGCGATAGGGTTAATTTTAAAACATCGGTGTGGGGGGCTGCAATAGGCGAACTGGATAGAATCCTAAATAATGCCTAAAGTAATAGTTAGCTTAGCAGGAGTCATTCTCGACCGGCTTTTTGCTGGAGTATTCAGCGTTTTTGAAGGCAATACTTATGGCTGCGGATAACAATTAGCCGCAGTGAATTGCGTTATTAGCAATCTGACTGATGAAGATAAAGCCTCGGTACAGGGGCAATTTGTCAGTATTAGAGGGAGTCGGCGCACTATAAATTAGATGGCTAGCAAACATAGTTTGTTAAAAGTGCAGCGCGGCAATATTCACAACTTTAATGAGGCTAAACAAATATGGCCTCATTTTGAGGCTATATTTGTTCTGAACTGACTTTTTAAATACTTGCTTTGAGGCGTTCAGCAATATCTGTTTTTTCCCAAGGAAACTCTTCTCTGCCAAAGTGCCCATATGCTGCGGTGGCTTGATAGATAGGACGTTCTAAGTCGAGCATTTTGAGTAGTCCGTAGGGTCTAAGTTCAAAGTTGTCTCGAACCAATTTTACCAATAATGCATCTGAAACTTTACCTGTGCCAAAGGTATCAATATTGATGGAAGTTGGCTCTGCTACACCGATGGCGTAAGACAACTGGATTTCGCATCTGTCGGCCAATCCGGCTGCGACGATGTTTTTTGCAACGTAACGTCCTGCATAAGCCGCTGATCTATCCACTTTTGAAGGATCCTTGCCAGAAAATGCACCACCGCCATGTCTTGCCATACCGCCATAGGTATCGACAATTATTTTACGACCAGTTAAGCCACAATCGCCCATAGGGCCGCCAATAACAAACCGACCTGTTGGGTTAATAAAATATTTGGTTTTTTTGCTAAGCCATTTTTCAGGTAATACTGGCTTAATAATTTCTTCCATCACGGCTTCACGTAGATCTGCGGTGCTAATACTTTCATCATGTTGAGTTGACAACACCACCGCATCAATAGCCACGGGTTGATTATTTTCGTAGATAAAAGTGACTTGGCTTTTGGCATCAGGTCTCAACCAGTTTAAGGTGCCATTTTTACGTAACTCAGACTGACGTTTTACCAAGCGGTGAGAATAGGTAATCGGTGCAGGCATCAACACATCTGTTTCATTACTGGCATAACCAAACATTAAACCTTGGTCCCCGGCACCTTGCTCTTCTGGTGAGGTGCGGTCTACGCCTTGATTAATATCAGGAGATTGTTTACCAATGGCATTTAATACGGCGCATGAGTCTGCATCAAACCCCATATCTGAATGCACATATCCGATTTCTCTAACTGTCTTGCGGGTAATTTCTTCTATATCTACCCATGCCGAGGTTGTAACTTCTCCACCCACTAATACCATGCCTGTTTTGACAAAGGTTTCGCAGGCCACTCTTGCCTTAGGATCTTGGATTAAAATAGCATCTAAAACTGCATCAGAAATTTGATCTGCAATTTTATCAGGGTGTCCTTCAGATACAGATTCAGAAGTAAATAAATGTGAGGTCATAAAAGCACCTTGTGTCAGAGTTGTTGTATGGATTAATACGTGTATTTTAACTATTCAAATACAAAATACCAGTCTTTACTTCTAGACGTCCAAACGGCTATGAATTTTATTCTGCTAAGGTGTAAACAAAAGTCATATGAAAATACTCATTCATAGAGTATTTAAGATTGCAGTTACATGCTGCCTAATACAAAATGTATAGCTAACTAAGGTGTCTCTAACGAACAGTTACGGATACCCATAATTATTGGATCAGTCAGGAGACCACATGTCGTCATCACGTCGAGAACTCGCCAACGCCATTCGCGCCCTTAGTATGGATGCCGTTCAACAAGCTAACTCAGGTCACCCTGGTGCACCAATGGGTATGGCTGACATAGCGCAAGTGTTGTGGGCAGATCATATGCAACATAATCCAAGCAACCCAGATTGGGCCAACAGAGATAGATTTGTATTATCTAATGGCCACGGATCGATGTTGATTTATTCTCTTTTGCATCTGACTGGCTATGCATTACCGATTGAAGAGTTAAGAAATTTCCGTCAATTGCATTCTAAAACCCCAGGTCACCCAGAATATGGTTACGCACCAGGTGTTGAAACTACCACTGGACCTTTGGGTCAAGGTGTAAGTAATGCAGTAGGTATGGCGATTGCCGAAAAAACCCTAGCTGCACAGTTTAATCAACCAAATTTTGATGTGGTTGATCATTTCACATATTGTTTCTTAGGTGATGGTTGTTTGATGGAAGGTATTTCTCACGAAGTATGTTCTTTAGCAGGCACATTAGGCTTAGGTAAGTTAGTCGCATTTTGGGATGACAACGGTATTTCAATTGATGGTCATGTTGAAGGTTGGTTTACTGATAACACTCCTGCTCGTTTTGAAGCCTATGGCTGGCATGTCATTGCTGACGTAGACGGACACGACTCCCAAGCTATTGCTGATGCGATTGCCGCTGCTAAAGCTGAAACGTCTAAGCCAACACTCATTTGCTGTAAAACTGTTATAGGTTTTGGCTCACCGAATAAATCAGGAAGCCACGACTGTCACGGCGCACCTTTAGGTGTAGAAGAAATCAAAGCAGCGCGCGAATTCCTTAACTGGCCTTATGCCCCTTTCGAAATTCCTGAAGATATTTATGCCGGTTGGGATGCAAAAGCGTCGGGTGCATCAAAAGAACAAGCTTGGAATGAGAAATTTGCTGCATACCACAAAGCACATCCAGCATTAGCTGCAGAGTTAACGCGTCGTTTAGCCGGTGACTTACCTGCTGATTTTGCTGAAAAAGCGGATGCCTTTATTCAGCAATCACAAGACAAAGCTGAAAATTTAGCTAGCCGTAAGGCTTCACAAAATTCAATTGAGACCTTCGCAACGTTGTTACCTGAAGTGTTAGGTGGTTCAGCTGATTTAGCTGGCTCAAACCTTACCATTTGGTCTGGCACCAAAGGCATTTCAGCCGATGATGCTAGCGGCAACTATATTTATTATGGTGTGCGAGAGTTCGGTATGAGTGGCATCATGAATGGTATTGGGCTGCACGGCGGATTCCGTCCATTCGGCGCTACCTTCTTGATGTTTATGGAATATGCACGCAATGCAGTGCGTATGGCGTCATTGATGGGTATTCCAAATATATTTGTATATACCCATGATTCTATTGGTCAAGGTGAAGATGGACCTACTCATCAACCTATCGAGCAAATAGCCAACTTACGCCTTACTCCAAACTTAGCTACATGGCGTCCTTGTGACGGTGCAGAAACTGCGGTTGCATGGAAATCTGCGCTAGTACGTAAAGATGGCCCATCTGCATTAATCTTTAGTCGTCAAGGCTTGCCTGCGCAATCACGAAATGCTGAGCAACTTGCCAATGTTGCTAAAGGTGGTTATGTATTAAAAGAGTGTACAGGTACCCCTGATGTTATCTTAATTGCTACAGGCTCTGAAGTAGGCATTACGGTTGAAGCTGCGGAGCAATTATCTGCTGCGGGCATGGCAGTGCGCGTTGTGTCTATGCCGAGTACTTCAGTTTTTGATAAACAAGACGCTGACTACCGAGAGTCGGTATTGCCTAAAGCTGTGACTAAACGTGTTGCAGTCGAAGCGGCTCATGTCGATTTTTGGCATAAATATGTTGGATTGGGTGGTGCTGTTGTAGGTATGTCCACCTTCGGTGAATCTGCACCGGGTGCTACATTGCTGAAGTACTTCGGTATCTCTACAGAAGCAGTAGTTAAGGCTGCGAAAGGCTTAAACTAGAAACTTATCTCAGAATAAAGGCGCTAAAAAGCGCCTTTATTCTTAGGTCTTTGTTATTAGAAAAAGTCTCAGATGGGATGGCTCATCTTGAATCAAATTAAAGAGTGTTATGTTACGAATTGCAATTAATGGTTTTGGTCGTATAGGCCGTAACGTTGTCAGAGCTTTATATGAAAGTGGCCGCAATAGTGACATTCAAATTGTGGCGATCAATGAGATAGCCGAGCCAAAAGGCATTGCACACTTGCTCAAATACGACACGTCTCATGGGCGCTTTGGTTTTTCTGTCGATTTACAAGCGAAACGTTTGATTGTTGCAGGCGATGAAATTCTGCTGTTGCAGCATGAAAACATTGCTGATCTTCCTTGGCATCAGCTTGATATTGACTTGGTGCTCGAATGTTCTGGTGTACATAATGATAGAGCATCTGGCCAAGCGCATTTAGATCAAGGTGCTAATAAAGTGTTGTTTTCGCAACCTTGTGGTTCAGATATGGATGCCACCGTTATTTATGGGATCAACGATCATCAATTAAAAGCTGACGATTTAATCGTATCCAGTGGCTCCTGCACTACTAATTGCATTGTGCCGGTGATCCAAGTGTTAGATGACGCTTTCAACGTGTTAAGCGGAACGATTACTACTATTCATTCCTCAATGCACGACCAACAAGTGATTGATGCTTACCATACAGATTTACGGCTTACCCGAGCTGCAAGTCAATCGATTATTCCTGTTGATACCAAGTTAGCAATAGGAATAGAGCGCATTTTACCTAAATTTGCAGGTAAATTTGAAGCCATAGCGGTGCGAGTACCCACTATCAATGTTACAGCTATGGATTTAAGTGTCACGTTGGAAAAATATGTGTGTATTGACGAAGTGAATCAAGCACTAAAACAAGCCCGAGTAGGGCGCTTAGATGGGATTTTAGACTACACTGAAGAACCTTTAGTGTCGGTTGATTTTAATCACGATCCTCATTCTTGTATAGTAGATGGTAGTCAAACACGTGTTAGTCACAAACAACTAGTGAAAACTTTAGTCTGGTGTGACAACGAATGGGGTTTTGCTAATAGAATGATTGATAATGCTATTGCCATGTTCAGCATCCAATAAAGCAAGTTAAGCAAAGTAACTAAGTTATTATTTACAAGGTAAATTATGTCCATATTGAAGATGACCGAGCTTGATTTAGCCGGTAAAAGAGTATTAATTCGTCAAGACTTAAACGTGCCGGTAAAAGATGGCGTAGTGACCTCTGACGCGCGCATTCGCGCTTCACTACCGAGTATCACTGCTGCTTTAAAAAAGGGTGCTAAGGTGATGATTATGTCGCATCTAGGTCGTCCTGTAGAAGGTGAATCTGCAGCTGAGTTTTCATTACTACCGGTGGTTAATTATTTAAAAGAAAAAACCGATTTGAACGTTCGTCTAGCGACAGACTATTTAGAGGGTGTAGATGTTAAGGAAGGCGAAGTAGTGGTCTTAGAAAACGTGCGATTTAATGTCGGCGAAAGCAAAGACGATGAAACCTTAGCTAAAAAATATGCAGCGTTGTGCGATATTTATGTAATGGATGCATTTGGCACTGCCCATCGTGCACAGGCTTCTACCCATGGTGTAGGGGTATTTGCGCCAGTTGCATGTGGTGGCCCTTTACTTGTAGGTGAACTTGATGCTTTAGGTAAAGCACTACACAATCCAAAACGTCCATTGGTGGCAATAGTCGGCGGTTCAAAAGTATCAACAAAGTTAACGGTATTAGACGCCTTATCTAACATTGCTGATCAGTTAATAGTTGGTGGTGGCATTTCAAATACCTTTATTGCAGCGCGCGGCTATAATGTAGGCTGCTCTTTACATGAGGCTAACTTAATCCCAGAAGCTAAGCGTTTAATGGACTCCTTAGATATCCCAGTAACAGTGGATGTGCGCGTCGGCAAACATTTTAATGAGTCAGAGCCTGCGGTGATAAAAGATGTCAGCGAAGTGCAAGATGACGAAGAAATCATGGACTATGGCCCACAAACAGCTGAAAACGTGGCAGCGATTTTAAAAGGTGCTAAAACTATTCTATGGAATGGCCCTTGTGGTGTTTTTGAATTTGACAATTTCGCTAAAGGTACAGAAGTGGTAGCGCGGGCTATTGCTGCTAGCGATGCGTTTTCAATAGCGGGGGGCGGTGATACGTTAGCGGCTATTGATAAATGGAATTTAAGCGACCATATTTCATATATTTCTACTGGCGGTGGTGCTTTCCTTGAATTTGTTGAAGGTAAAGAACTACCTGCAGTGGCAATGTTAGAAGCTAGAGCAGCTAAATAGCTAATCGGCACACGATCTTTACATTATAATACCTTGATCTCTACGAGTCTTTATACACATCGGCTTACAACACAATAAAAAAGGAGTGCTGCACATGGCATCACAAGCCCAACAAGATATGCTTGCAAAAATTAATAACCAAAAAGGATTTATCGCTGCATTAGACCAAAGTGGCGGCAGTACACCTAAAGCTTTAGGGTTGTATGGTGTAGATGAGTCTGAGTATCAAGGTGACGCAGAAATGTTCGCAAAAGTACATGAAATGCGCACTCGGATTATAACTTCAGGTGTGTTCAACGGCGAACGTGTATTAGGCGCGATTTTGTTTGAAGATACCCTGGATAGAGATATTTTAGGTCAAAGTACCTCTAGCTATTTATGGAACGTCAAACAAGTCGTGCCTTTCTTGAAAGTAGACAAAGGCTTAGAAGCGGAAGTTAATGGTGCACAGCTGTTAAAAGCGATGCCTGACTTAGATAATTTGTTAGCCAAGGCCAATGCACAAAATGTGTTTGGAACCAAAATGCGTTCTGTGGTTAAGCTGGCAAATGCACAAGGTGTTGAAGCGGTGATTGCACAGCAATTTGCAGTCGCCAAACAAATTTTAGCTGCTGGCCTTATGCCAATTATTGAGCCTGAAGTGGATATTCACAGCCCTGAAAAAGTGGCAGCTGAAGCCTTGCTTAAAGCGTCAATCCTTATACAGTTGGAAGATTTAGCGGCCAATCAACAAGTGATGTTAAAATTAACGTTGCCTGAGACTGCTAACTTCTACCAAGACTTAGTTAATCATCCTAAAGTGTTAAAAGTTGTAGCATTATCTGGCGGTTATTCAAGGGATGAAGCTAACAGCAGATTGACAGAAAATAATGGCATGATTGCTAGTTTCTCACGTGCACTTTCCGAAGGGCTGAGCGCCAAACAAAGTGATGCTGAATTCGATGCAACGATGGATTCGTCTATCGAAAGTATTTATCAAGCTTCTAAAAGTTAGTTATATTATTATAATAAAAGCAGTCGGGTGTACGCCCGACTTTTTTTGATCGGAAGATTGGGTTGATTAGGATAGTATTTATTTTATTTGACCTTCAGTCGATGAGAACCAATTAAGATGACTCATGATTTGCCCCTACCTCTGTATAAAAAACTGACAGTGACATTTAGAGTTGAACCCGGATGTTTAGGCCCTGATGGCATTGATCATATTGAAGGTTTTTGTAAGTTTGCCAAAAAAGAAGTGGCCGGACTAGACTCAGATTTTGTGCGCTGTGTCATCATTCCCCGTTATGATAAAACATTGCTCGAAACAGAATATAAAACTAACAACAAACGTCTCGATCATGACAAAGCTGAAAAATACCTAAGGGTATTTGGTAAAGAACTAGATGATTTTGAAGAACATCTGCAAGACAAATTATCGATATTAATCGATCAATATCTTGGTCGCTAATTAATTCCTCAAATGTGTAAATAATAAGGAATCATTCAGTAGACAGCAGACAAGTGGCATGAATAGCATTATGTTCTATGGCTGATTCAGATACTGAATGGATGATGGCTGAAATGTGTCAGCTTCATGTCGGAGTTTTCGCTACTTTATGCGTATACAAAATAAACTTATTACTATTTTCTTCCTCACTAGCGTGCTGTTAGTCGTTACCCAAGTACTTGTGATGCAGTGGAGTATTGGCAAAGGCATGATTGATTACGTTAATGAGCGAGAGCTTAAAGTGCTCAGTGGTGTCGCCTCTTCATTAGCCGAACTCTATCAAAAAGAAGGGGCTTGGCAAAACATTAGTGGGAACCATAGAGGTTTCAAGAAAATTATCGATAAGGGCTTAGTTGATTCAGAATTTAGTCCTGCACAAGGGAACCGACCGCCTAGCCGACCGCACCCAGATGTGGGCCAAAATCAACCTCAGGGTAACGGTCATCCAATACGTGGACAAGGTGTACGCTATGGCCCCCCACATGGCAGAGGTGGTCTACCTGCGTTCGAAGTTAGTTATGCTTTACTAGACATTGATAAAACCTTGATAGCGGGCCTGTACTCTGCGGATTTAAGCTTTAGTTACATTGATATCCTAGTTGAAGAAAAAGTCATTGGCTTTTTAGCTGTATCTAAACGTGTTCAGTTAACCGCGGGTTATGAATTGAATTTTGTGAAAGAGCAGCAACGATATATTTTGTTAATTGCCCTTGGATTGGTACTGATCGCAATGCTAATTGCGATGCCTTTGGCCGCACACTTTGTCAAACCAATCAAGCTGTTGACGGCTGCTATGAGTAAATTGACGCTTGGCGATTATCAGCAACGTATTGATTTAAAAAGAAAAGATGAATTTGCCCGGTTAACCCGTGATTTTAACGAACTGGCTGCCACCTTAGAGCAGAATGAACAGGCTAGAAAACGCTGGTTAGCCGATATTTCCCATGAGCTGCGCACTCCCGTTGCCATACTTAAAGGGGAAATGGAAGCGATGCTTGATGGTGTAAGGCCATTGTCGTTAGAGCGGATCCAGTCTTCGAGTGAAGAAATTGTGCAACTTGAACAATTGTTAGATGATTTACACGAACTCACCAGAAATGACTTAGGCAGTATGCATTATCGTAAAGATTCTGTGGATCTGATCGCTTTATTATCTGAAGTGGCTGCTCAATATCACACCTTGTTACTTGAAAGTGGTATCGAGGTGAAATTTGCGGTTCTACCTGAGGTAGCAATCATATTTGCTGACGTAAAACGTTTGAAGCAATTGTTAGGTAACATCATTACCAATACTATTAAATATGCTATTGAAGGAAATACCTTAAAAATTACTCTAGAGCTGTCGCAAGATGCTAAAGAATATCATCTGCGAATCGAAGACAACGGTTTAGGTGTCGATCAAAACAACCTGCCTCATTTATTTGAATATTTGTTTCGGGTAGAAGATTCTAGAAATAGAGAAACGGGAGGGAGTGGTCTAGGTTTGTCTATTTGCAAAAAAATTGTTGAAGCTCATCATGGTAAAATCAGTGCGTTCGCGTCTGATTTAGGTGGTTTAGGGATTTTGATTGTCTTACCCAAGGAGTCATTGTAGATGAATAAAAAACCACATGTTTTAATTGTTGAAGATGAGAAAAAACTGGCATCATTACTGGCTGACTATTTGGCCGTGTCTGAATATAGTACCAGCTGTATTCATGATGGTTTAGAGGTGGGTCCTTGGCTTAGTGAGCAACATACCGATGTTATTTTACTTGATCTTATGTTGCCGGGTAAAAATGGAATTGAAATTTGCAAGTCGATCCGTCAAACAAGCCAAGTTCCCATTATTATGGTCACTGCTAAGGTGGAGGAGATTGATAGGCTACTCGGTTTAGAAATAGGCGCTGATGATTATATTTGTAAACCTTTTAGCCCCAAAGAAGTGGTTGCTAGGGTTAAAGCACTCTTACGTCGAGCTAGTGCAACAAGGTCATCGTCTAATATTTCTCTGCCTTTTATCATCGATGCCAACAGAATGATTATGGCTATCGATCAGCAAGCCATAGCCTTAACGTCAGTAGAGTTCCAGATGTTGTCTTTGCTCAGTTCTGAGCCAAGCAGGATCTTCTCTCGTGACCAGTTGATGAACACATGTTACACCGACCATCGAATTGTCAGCGCCCGAACTATCGACAGTCATATCAAAAAACTCAGAAAGAAAATTGCCGTAATTGGCAATGAAAATTGGATCCAATCAGTTTATGGCGTAGGTTATAAGTTGGTTGTGTGAATCATTGATTAGGAATTATTATTATAAAATGCATCTGAGCTTAACTGGTTTAGACTCAAACTTCGTAGCATAACCTAATACTCAAATGTTGCTTACGAGGCATTAAGTAACCTGAGCTTGGGATAAGCCATACATCGAGTTCAGGTTAAGTAGAGTGTCAGGTAACTTTAAAGTGTAAAAAGGGGGGTTATGTGTAGTTCAACTTTAGACCTAGCTCTTGAATGTAGTGACTCTCACGTTCTATATCCGCACCAAATACTGGCTTTTGCTCAAGCCATTTATCAGGAAATTGCAGGTGCAATGTATCTCCAACTGCTTTTAAAGTAATAATGGGTAAAATATCATCTTGACGTTTTATGTTAAGCAATACGCCCAAACGTAATAATGCAATAAGCTTATACACTTGCTCTTGAGCTAAAAGGGTAAATTCTGGTATTTCTGCCACTTTAATTTTTTTGCGATAAAAGCGAGTTAAAGTAGCCAGTAAATTTTGTTGTTCTTGTCCAAATCCAGGTAATTCGATATTTTGTAAAATATAACCTGAGTGACGCTGAATGCCACGGGTATTAATTTGTAAACCCACCTCATGTAATAAGGCAGACCAAGCCAACATGTTTTTCTGCTCTTCATTGTCTATTTTCCATGCTTTTTTGCACTGCTGATGCAATTCCATGGTAGTCGCCAGTACACGTTTGGCTTGTTCCACGTCGACGTCATAACGGGTGGCTAAGCTTTCAGCGCTGCGCTGCCTTATGTCAGGATGGGTTAGATGCGCTTCCATTTCATATAAAACACCTTCACGCAGAGCATCTTGAGAATATTCCATTTCCTGAATATCCAAGCTTTTGAACGTGGCAATTAAAATTGCCAAACCAGCTGCAAATACTGGACGACGATCATCCGTAAGACCTTGTATCTGCAAATCTTTGCTAGTGCCAGCTACACAACACAAGTCCATCAATGTGAGCAAATCTGTCAGGCACACATGGTTTTCTCTATTAGTACTATCAAGTTGAGCAGCTAGCTCGATAATAATTTTAATTGTGCCTGAAGTACCAATACAAGTGTTCCAGCCTATCTGTTTATATTTTTTATCGATCATCTCCAATTCTTGTTGAGCACTGGTAATGGCCCTATTAAATGCTTTATGTTTGAGTTCACCTTGCTTAAAAAAACGATTGGTATAACTCACACAACCCATCTGTAGGCTGCGCAATACATTAGTATTAAATCCCTCACCAATAATAAACTCAGTGGAGCCACCACCAATATCGACTACAAGGCGTTGGCCTTCTTGATGATTGGTGTGGGCGACGCCCTGATAAATAAGCCGCGCTTCTTCTGCTCCTGATATGATCTCAATAGGAAAAGGAAATATCTTTTTAGCTGCCCTTAAAAATTCTTTTGCATTACTCGCTTTTCTCAGCGCATGGGTGGCAACGACTCTTACGCAATGCGGCTCAAATCCTTGAAGGCTCTCCGCTATTACCTCTAAGGTATCTAAGCCACGCTGCATGGCTTCTTCAGATAAAACGCCGTTTGTACCTAAACCATCTCCAAGGCGCACTTTTTGTTTAACTCGGTGTAATATCTGTACTGAGCCTGCAACAATCCGTGCAACGACTAGGTGAAAACTATTCGACCCAATATCTAACGCAGCGACCTTGCTACTGTCTCTTATTTCTACGTTATCGAAGGTCGTATCAAGTACCGTCTTAGAGTTAGACATTTTTATCCTTTTCTAGTGCTTTTAAATAACGATAAATTTCAGTTTGTGAGCGCAGGTTTTTACGATTTCCTCTGGTCACGTAATGATTGGTTTGTTGTTTGTCAATTACGCGAGCTTTAAGTGTGTCATTAAATTGGATGTGTAATATATCCATAATTCTGCGCTTAAGATCTTCGTCGTAGATAGGGCACCCCACTTCAATACGAAAATCCATATTGCGAGTCATCCAGTCCGCAGAAGAAATAAACATTTTTGTATCGCCTGCATTTTCGAACACCATCACCCTTGGGTGTTCTAAAAAACGGTCAACAACACTGATCACACTAATATTCTCGCTTAAACCTTTGACCCCAGGTACTAATGAACACATACCCCGGATAATCGCTTTTATTATGACTCCAGCCTGACTGGCTTTATATAAATCATCTATCAGAAGTTTATCATCTAAATTGTTGATTTTTAATGTTATTTTAGATTTCAGTCCTTCATTAGCATTTTGTGTTTCTTGTCGTATCAAGGCTTGAATTTTGGTTCGAGCGTTAAGAGGTGACACCTGTAAATGCTGAAATTTTTGTCTTCTGTAGGGTTGTTGAATAAAGGTAAAAACCGCCTCAGCTTCATTAGCGAGTTCTTGGTTACGGGTAAATAGACTAAAGTCAGTATAAATCTTTGCGGTTTTTTCGTTGAAATTACCGGTACCAAAATGGGCATAGTTGATTAATTGACCTTTTTCTTCGCGGCTGACCACACACAATTTACTGTGAATTTTCAACGCGTGCATACCAAATACTACTTGCACACCGGCGTCGGTCATTTTTTTAGACCATTGGATATTTGCTTCTTCATCAAATCTTGCGCGTAACTCAACTACCACCGTTACTTTTTTGCCATTATCTACCGCATCAATTAATGAACTGATAACTCTGGATTGGCTTGCGACTCGGTATATATTTAAGCGTATATGTTTCACACTGGGATCAAACGCCGCTTGGCGAATAAACTCAGTTACATATAAAAAACGGTGGTAGGGGTAATGCAGTAGGATATCTTTAGCGGTAATCGCATCAAATACGGTGTCGTAGTCAGAAAAATCTTTAGAGGTTAGCGCGGCTAGCCCTTGGTTTTCTAAATAATTACGGCCCACATTTGGAAATCCGATAAAATCCTTAAAGTTACGATACGGACCACTAGAGATAAGACTGTCGTAGGAAGATATTTTTAAGCGTTTCTTTAAATCCTTAAGCATATCGCTGGGCATTCTGCTGTCATGTACCACACGTACAGGCTCTGCAATCAACCTTTGTTTCATGCTTTCTGACATTTTATCGACATAGCTTTCATCTATTTCATCATTAAGAGAATACTCTGAGTCCCGTGTCATTTTAAAAGAGAACGCCTCTAAGGTATCAAACTCAATAAACCCCTTAAAAATACTCTCTAAGTTCAACCGAATAATGTCATCCAATAATATGATGTACTTCTTTTTACGGCTTTTTTCTGGCGGTATCACCACAAAGCGTGACATGTTTTGGCTTGGCACCTCAATAGTTGCGTAAGCAATGGCTTTATCATCTTTGTGAATGCCTACATAAAGGTAGGTAGCAAAGTCATTTAATCTGGATAGCAACTTCACTTTTTTGTTGAGTAATACAGGGGCGATGTGGCGTAAAATTTTATTTTTGAAATAATGACTTAACCACTCGGTGTGGTAGTCGTTTAGATCTTCTTCGCCGAGTAAAAATATATTATATCTGGCTAAACCTTTCACTACGTTGGAATGAATGCGGTCAAAATTTGTGGTCATAATCAAGACTTTTCCCTGAATTTTTTCCATCAATAACTTTGTTTGTTCAGCCTCTTCAAGTTCTCCTTCGTTTAAGTGGATATATATTTTGCGTTTTACATCAGCTACTCGAACGCGATAAAACTCATCCATATTGTTTGAATAAATTCCCAAGAATCGAATACGTTCAATGATGGGGTTATTGATATCGGCTGCTTCTTGTAACACACGCTGATTAAAGGAAAGCCAACTAAGTTCTTTAGGATAATAAATATTTTGGGAATTTGGCATACATCACTCATAAGATATTTAACGTTATCAATCGTCTATTGCTAATATGACAATTTGATGACAATAGCCATTTAGTTTACTGGACTTCAACATCTACCATTAAATCGTTTGCTACGCCCTCTAACCTTTCTCGTAACGTATCGAAATCAAAATCAACTGCAACAGTAATGGTGGCTTTAGCTTTAAATAAAGCGCCCCCCCAGTTAGGTGCACTTTCGAGGTACGAATCAAATTTAACTATGTTCAGATTAAATTGACTTAATATCTGCGTTAACTCTTGAACAATCCCTGCTTTATCGTTGCCCGTAATATCAATCTGTACGCTTTGTTGCTCTGCAGTGCGCTCAGTGATTCCAGGTAACAGGTGTATTTTTAGATCAGAATGTTCTGATAAACGTGCGATAAGTGCTTGGTGATTTTCTAGGGGTAAATCTACTTCCACAAAACCTGCAAAATGTCCTGCCATATGTGAAAAGTTACTGCCTAACCAGTTGCCACCCAAGTCATAAACCGTTTTGGCTAAATCACTTATTAATCCTGGTTTGTCCTTTCCAACTAAAGTAAATATCATGGGTTTCATAAAAGTGTCACATTTCTGTAATAGAGTTAAAAGTACGAGCCGGATGCTCTACTAAATAGACTAATACATTCTTTATTGAATGTAAGGTCTTATTTAACAGAATTAAGTAACGAAATACCGAATATGTTGATTGCTTTAAAATATAAAGTTTTCTATGTAATTATAATGCCACAATCAATTGTTACTATGAATGTGACTTTACAAGCGATGGTTAAATTCCGAGTGTTGAACCTCGAAATAGTCTATCGTTAACTATGATTTATATTGAAGAGAAAAGTTATGCCAATAAATACGTTTTTGGGGGTATTTGCAAAATCACCGCTTAAGCCCCTAGAAGATCACATCAATCTTGTACATAAATGTAGCCAAGGCTTATTGCCCTTTTTTAAAGCTGTGTATGCCCAAGATTGGAAAACTGCGCAAGAACATCAGAAAACAATTTCGATGTTAGAAAAAGAAGCAGATGAGATAAAACGTGAACTGCGAATTAATTTACCTATGGGTATTTTCATGCCAATTCAGCGACAAGACGTATTGGACCTACTGACTCAACAAGACAAAATAGCCAATAAGGCTAAAGATATATCAGGGCGTATATTAGGTCGTCAATTGGCGATCCCTGCAGAACTTCACGAGTCTTTTTTGGAGTATTTGAAGCGTTGTTTAGATGCGACAAATCAAGCTAAAAAAGTGATTAACGAGCTTGATGACCTCTTAGAAACAGGTTTTAGAGGTCGCGAACTTCGAGTCGTTGAAAATATGATCGAACGTTTAGATGAGATTGAAGACGATACTGATAGATTGCAAATTAGTCTGCGAAGAGGATTGTTGGCACTTGAAAAAGATCTTTATCCAGTAGACGTTATGTTTTTATACAGCATTATCGATTGGGTCGGCGAGTTGGCCGATATTTCCGAACGAGTCGGTTCTCGACTCGAATTGATGTTAGCCAACTAAGAGATTTACAATGGATATAATTAACAATTACGGTTTTATTTTAATCGTAATCGCCGCTTCGGTAGGTTTTTTAATGGCCTGGGGTATCGGTGCCAATGACGTAGCCAATGCGATGGGAACATCGGTTGGCTCAAAAGCATTGACCATTAAACAAGCTATTTTTATTGCGATGATATTTGAATTTGCCGGTGCTTATTTGGCTGGTGGTGAAGTCACATCAACTATCCGTAAAGGTATAATTGACTCGGCATTTTTCATTGATACACCAGAGTTATTAGTTTTTGGTATGATATCAGCGCTATTTGCTGCGGGTATTTGGCTAGCGTTTGCTTCTTACCTTGGTTGGCCTGTATCGACTACTCACTCAATTATAGGCGCGATAGTTGGATTTGCCGCAGTAGGTGTTAGCTCAGATGCCGTAGAATGGGCTAAAGTAGGAGGGATTGTGGGTAGCTGGGTTATTACCCCCGCCATATCAGGTTTTATTGCCTTCCTAATATTTCAATCTGCGCAAAAACTCATTTTTGATACGGATAATCCTTTTGAAAGTGCAAAACGTTATGTGCCTCTTTACATGGGGCTTGCTGGTTTTGTTATGGCTTTGGTAACGATCAAAAAAGGTTTGAAACACGTTGGATTAGATATCCCAAAT
>JAWUXT010000111.1:0-10602 GCA_034111205.1 Paraglaciecola sp.
ATTCGCCAGGTACCAAAGCTCGGACAAAATCCTCTGGGTTGGCAACTGAGCGCAACTAGGTACCCATGGTGAGAATCTTCACGAGGTACTCCCCAAAAAACCATATTCAAAACGGCCACACTTGAGGTGCGCTTTAAATTCTTAGCGCACATATTGGGTAAATTTTTATCTTGTTGCCCCCTGTGTCCTTGAAACTGGCGTTTTGTTTCAGGCGCTAGTCAGTAACAAAGCCCCAGAGAACCATTAAAGTTTCATTCAAAATAGAGTACTCTTGTTTAATCATGGAATACCAATCACCAAGAAGATTCTCCAGACTGGCTCATGGTCTCATGCAGGGGGTCGTTAAATATTACCAAGAAGCCATCACTATCAAGCCAGAGCATATCATGCTAAAGATAATGGTCGTCGCCAATTCAGATTTTTACTAAACAACTGAATAAGCTTATTGAAGAGAAAAACAGGCTTGAGATAGACTTGCGCCAAGCTTTAGATCAGAATGAACTGGAAATGTATTATCAACCTCAAATTTATTTAGGTAATACAAAACAGTTTGGGGTTGAAGCGTTATTACGCTGGAATCACTCTACATTAGGATTTGTATCGCCTGAAAAGTTTATTGCCATTGCAGAAGACAGAGGATTAATTTATGAGTTAGGGAGCTGGGTCATTGAAACTGCATTCCAACAATTAAGGGAATGGTTGAGTGTCTCTGAAATACCTATTAAAATGGCTATTAATATATCCGCCAAGCAAATTGAGGACAAACGGTTTGTGGCTGACTTGAAGTTATTAGTCATAAAGCACAATGTTGACGCCGCTATGGTAGAACTTGAAATCACAGAGTCAATTGCTATGGAAAATCCCCAGCACTCTATTCAGACATTAGGTGAAATCAGAGCCATCGGATTTGAACTTGCGATTGATGACTTTGGAACCGGGTATTCGTCGCTGTCGTATTTAAAAAACCTACCGATACAAACTCTCAAGCTGGATAAGTCTTTTATTGACAATTTAGAGGACGATATTGATAACACCAAAATTTGTAAGGCTGCAATATCACTAAGTCACGATTTAGGTTTACGCTTTGTTGCTGAAGGAGTAGAAACAAAAGGTCAGGCTCAATATCTTTCTGACAACGGTTCCGACGTGCTTCAAGGCTATTACTTTTGCCGTCCAGTGCCAGCTGTGGCAGCGTTTTCTTTTATTCAAAACTACCAAGCTATTCAGTTTTAGCCGCATTCATTAGTGGGCTGCTGTTATAAACTAATTTCAGTCAATATTTTGTAGTGTTGTTCCTTGGATACATGAAATATAATTGCTAATGCCTAAAAAGCTAAACCGATATTTTTATGCCATGGTCCGATACCTCATATTTGCCACTGGTATGCAAAATCATCTGACTATTATAAAAAAGCCCACTTAAAAGCGGGCTTAGTGTTTCTTATAAAAACATCAACAACACAATACTAAACGTATTAATATAGTTTACTTAACCATCAATTTTCACTAATGAAAAAGCGTATGGTAATGATTATTTAATCTATCAACGCTTGATACACTAAATTTCTAAAATCATCGTGATAACGGTGAAAACCAATGGGGACAAATTGCGCCATGGAGATCATCACAATTTGCTCTTCTGGGTCGACTCTAAAGTAAGTTGATGCTGCACCACCCCAACCAAAGTCTCCTTTAGACGCCATAAACCCAACCATTTCAGGATCCACTGTGACAGACATGGCAAGACCATATCCCTCGCCTTGAGACGTTTTGCTGTAAGGTATTAAATTTTTGGGCAAATGGTTACTGCTCATATATTCAACCGTTTTCCTGCCTAAGATCCTCACACCATTAATTTCACCTCCATTAAGCATCATTTGCCCAAAGGTAAAATAATCTCGCATGGTAGAGACTAAACCACCACCCGCATTATGGATTTTTGGGTCGCTCATGAAATCCCCCACAGGTTCATTTTCCATAACGATAGTTTGACCTGTTTTGTCAGCAGTATAGATTTGCGTGAGTCTGTCAACTTTATCAGCAGGTACATAAAAATCGGTGTCTTTCATTCCCAAAGGTCTGAATATCGTTTCTTGCATGTATTCTCCCAGTTTTTTACCACTGAGTTTTTCAACTAAAAAGCCAATAATATCGGTGGAAACACCATAATTCCAAGCTGTGCCAGGTTGATGAGTCAGAGGTAATTCGGCAAATTTAGTTAATATATTATCGCGATTCAACTCGTCAGGTTTAGACAGCATCTTTTGATACAGCTTGTCCACTTCACTATTGCTAAAACCGTAGCTAAAACCAGACGTATGCATAAACAGGTCAATAATACGGATAGGTGACTTAGCATCTTCTACTATCATGTCATCACCTGAGCCACTGACATAGACCTTCATATTGGCAAGTTCAGGTAAGTACTTAGAAATGGGGTCAAACATATGAAATTTGCCTTGTTCCCAAAGGGTCATAGCAGCTACTGCAGTCACAGGTTTAGTCATTGAATAAATTCTGAAAATGGTGTCATCAGTCATGGCAATACCAGCTTCTTTATCTTGCATACCCTGAGCATTTAAGTAAACAATCTTACCATTGCGGGCGACTAAAGTGAGGGTGCCTGCCAACTTTCCTTGGTCGATATAACTTTGCATGGCGGGAGCAATTCTATCTAAACGTTCAGACGAAAAACCTACTGATTCTGCTGCGTTAGCCGTGTTTTTGGCATCGACTACCGTTGACTGGCAAGCCAGCAACGAACAGCAAACCAATAGACCAAAAATAAATTTCATAACCTACCCTTAACATTTTATTAAAACAGCCAGTTTAACCAGAATTGAGAAGGGGGCAAGTTGAATTGAATGATTGAAGTACATATTGGGGGATTATATTTCAAGCACGTTTATTCATGTGTTGCCTAGTGAAGCCAGACAAAGCCGGTGGGGGCCACCGAAAAAAGTTGAAAGAGAAGACAATGATTTAATCTTTTACTTTTTCGCTAGCCTCGATTCAAAGCTCGCTAACTATTGCTAAAATTCAACATGAAGGTTAGATGCTAACTCTCTTTATAATGCATTCATTAGGAGATTGCTTACGCTATGCTCCCCAACACGATTTAATTCTTCACTCGGTTCCACGATACAGCAAAGTAAACACGGGCTACCCAGAATAGCATTGCAGCAATGACAATTATCACTGGCACGATGATAACGAGGGATTGCTGAATATGCGAAGGAAACAATTTTGCCTGCCCAAGAAAAAAAGCAGCGGTTGCCATGAACAGTGGAAATAGCATACGCCATAGATGCCGTATAACCCTTGAACGAACTGAGTGGTTTTGTTTTAGCAAATAAGCCGCATCGCTGGCCACTGCAAATGCGGCAATCAATCCAAAAACGAAGTAAGCAATGCTGTCAAAACCACCAAGCATACCCTCTGGCATAGACCGAGCTATGTTGCCAGACAGGATATAACTGACAACGAGAGCGGCTCCAAACAAGGCCAATATTCGCTCTAGCGGCACAGTGATTGGTTGTTCTTTTTGGATCGCAAGTAACGACGTTAACACGAAATAGCAGACCAACAATCCATTCAATGCTGATAGCGGGACCCACCGAACAAATCCAACCACGGCACCAGTAAGGCCAAGCAACATCATTGCACAGAAAAATAACTTTCCAATACGCTTGTGCAATTGCGTTGCTTTCTTGAATAAAAGAATCGCAAAACCAGATAGCAAACCTATAGCACCTGACAAAATATGTACAAAAACCAAAGCTTCAATCAGCATAGCGCTCTACCTTTAACATAATTGTTATCGTTTGATTGCTTAAGGCCGACGCGCACATTGAGCCCTTTAAGGATGAAATAGATAGGTAACAACAACTGGCTCGCCGCGAGAGGGAGCAGCATGAGCAATGGAATATTGTTGCCTAAGAACGGCTGTGTCACTGCACATACCTGCATGATGGTCGCCAGCAGAGCAAAACCCATTAATAGACGTGGTGTTTGTGAGCTACGGAATAACATCAGATAAAACAAGAATAAACTAAAACCAGAAACACCGATGGCCATCAAATGCGACCAACTGCGACTCGATGCAATCACTGGACGAAAAGTCTCAAAAACGATTTTGGCTTCTGCTGATGCAGCCTGATAATGTTGACTGTACGAAACGAGTTCCATTATATGAGAATACTCAACAGCGGTTAGTGCGAGGCTGATGCAGGGGAAAAACACAGCAAGCATTGCCAGCAGTGGATTGTATTTACTGAAAAAGCGGTAAGCAATGGACGCTACGATCAAGTTGAAGCTACTGGTAACAAGAGCTAATAGCGCAATAACCCCGAATTTAGCACTATTTGCTGCACCTTCAATTAAGAAGCCTGGATCACCATTGAGTGGCTGCAATAATGAGAAGTTGACATAGATACCCGCAACCATCTGGATTAGGAATAATACGCCAATAATCTTACCGGCCTTATTAGGTGTGTACATTGTTGTTTCTCCGATTCGTTGATCATCAATATTTTTGCAAGACTTTCACAGCAATGCATCTGAGGCGCGTTTAATAATGCCCCAAAGCATTAGCTGCTGATTTCACTTGCTTGAAGCGATCTGCTTTATGGTTTTTATTAGCTTGATTCTTTGCTCATTGGACAATTGCGAGTGCAAATTAGCGGCAATATTCAGGGTGTGCTCGAACTGCTGCTCAATCCTTTTTTGCCATTCTCGGTATGCAGTCATAATCTGTTCAACATCCATATTTTCTTGAACATCCATCTCGATGAGAAATTCTCTAATTTGGGTTTTGGGTTTTTTTACTTCTTCGGCAAGCAACTTGCCCGAACGTATTAGCGCCCCCATTAATTCTTGCTGGTTGTCTGTCAAATTATGGTATTGCGCGAACATACTGACCATAGGCTCGTTTGACACAGCTGCAGGTGCAATCAACATGGTTCCGCTTGCAATGACTACCGTAACAATGGTTGCTGACAATGATTTTTTCATGGCATTTTTCTCTTTATTAACATTTAGGAACCCAGTTTATCCAACGTTCAGGTATCAAGCTTTTCAGTAAAGCAACGTAACGTAACGAAAGGTAACATTGTGCTGTGCAGCGTTGGTTTATCAACGGTAGTACGGCACAATAACCGAAACCTTGATAATGGATATTCCGGCAGATGACTAATACCGTCTTGATAATCGATGATGACCAGACATTATGTGAACGGCTTGGGCGCTATTTTGCCCAATTCGATATCAGACTTGTCGCCGCGCATACGCCCGATGCTGGCCGTAAACTGATTGAATCTGAAAAGCCTCAGTTACTCTTACTGGACGTGATGCTGCCCGATACCGATGGTTTTACCTTGTGCAAGGAGATTAGAAGCCAGCATACGCTACCTATCATCATGCTTACTGCTAGGGGCGATGTTACTGACAAGGTGCTGGGTTTCGAGATTGGCGCAGATGACTATATGGCAAAACCTTTCGAGGCACGGGAATTGGTTGCGCGTATCCAAGTTTTGCTAAGGCGCAACACTCACAGTGAACCCAAAGAGGATATTTGGCACTTCGAGCAGTTAGACATTCATCCTCAACATCACAAGGTGGTACTTGATGGTGAAGAAATAAAACTCACCGGTATGGAATTTCGACTGCTCGTATTTCTGGCAGAGAGCCCAGGGCGTGTTTATAGCCGTGATGAATTGTTAAATCAACTCAAGGGGATTGATACCGAGGTGTTCAGCCGCTCTATCGATATACTAATGAGTCGACTCAGACAAAAGCTTGGCGATAAACCGCAGCAGGTACGCTTTATCAAAACCTTAAGAAATATTGGTTACACTTTTGTAGGAAAACGCCGATGAAAATTCCCCGTATTGGGCTGTATAGTCGATTTTTTGCCCTGTTTGGTGGTTCTACCTTTTTGCTAGCGGTATGTATAGCCCTTGGCACGTTTGCTATGTCTGAAGAATTTGCCAGAAACTTTGTTAAAGAGCGCCATCAGCAACTGGATGAAATGTTGACGATAGCAATAGACACGTCGGATGATGTGAGTGTTTTGAAAGAAAGGGCGAAGGAAAATCGAGTGCAACTTATGATAACTCGAGGAAATGAGCGACTGATAACATCCGACAGCTTTCCAGATATCAACACTCTACTCAACAGCGCTGAAAAAATTGAATCGCTTTATTTTGTTAAGTACAAGTCTAAATACTATTTGCTAGCAAAGAAACAGGACGCATGGATAGCTGTCACCTCAACCATTGTTAATTTGCTAGTGTATCCTCGATGGCTACTGGTTTGGCCATGGTTAATGGCGTTGTTTATTCTGTACTTTAGTTATCTGATATTGAGGCGCTTGTTACAGCCTGTAGCGGATGCCACTAAGAGTTCGCAAATGGTCAGTCGGGGCGACTTTTCCTATCGCATTAAGCGCCATCCGAAAACCGAATTAGCTGAGCTAACTCATGGCTTGAATCGGATGGCTGCGAAACTTCAGCAGTTATTTGATGCTAAAAGTGATTTGTTATTGGCTATTAGCCATGAGCTAAGAACGCCTCTTGGTCGCATGAGTGTTTCGTTGGCAATGCTTGAAAATACAAGTATTTCCACTGAATTGAAAAATGATATTAAGCAGATGGATACTTTAATTGAGCAGTTACTGGAAGGCGAACGCCTGCAGCATGGTCACAAGATATTGCACCTTTCAACTTACTATCTGCCTACTTTATTGCAGGAAGTGCTTAGTGAAAATGGGCTGTCTGGTCGCGTCGACCAGTTAGGAGATGTACCCGAAGAAGCAGTAGAAGTAGACGTGGGCAGGATCAAATTCTTGTTACGGAACTTACTGAAAAATGCAATTGAACACACTGCTGAGGATACCGTAGTCGCATTAACTTTTTCAGTATCAGAGCAATCTATTTATATTACGGTGTCAGACGATGGCCCAGGTATTAATTCAGAGGATCTCACGCACCTATTTGAACCGTTTTACTGCGCAAAACACACAACTCACAGAGACACTAAGGGGGCCGGTCTTGGTCTTTACCTATGCCAACGTATCGCTCAAGCCCATAATGGCGAGCTGTTAGTCGATAGTGTTGTTGGTGAGGGCAGTAAGTTTACGTTGCTACTGCCACAAAACGCGAGTAATAATAAAGACACAAATTAAGTGAAGTGACTATAACGTTTCTTTATCTAATATTTTAAGGTGGTTATCAACTTAAAATAGGTGAGCGAGAGGTCATGCTGTCATTTTACTGAATATATTGCTAGCGGTTAGTTCGTCAGGTTTAGACAACATTTTATTAGAACAGCCAGTTTAAACAGAGTTGAGAAGGGGGCAAGTTGATTTGAATGATTGAAGTGCAACATTGATTGATAAATCAATGTTTTTATTCACATAAATAGTTTAATAAGATCTAAAGGCACGCTTCGCGCCATCGTCCCGAGCGGCGTCCGCATGAGCGTTTTTGACTCGCCCCCCTTCAGCCTGCGACTCTTTTTATCAATAACCTCCTGCACGTTAGGCGCCCGAATTTACATAAAGGCCAGATAAAGCTGTTTCATATTTCGCTCAAATGACGTCCTTGCCATTTAACCAAAAATACCACCACTGAAATTTTAGATACAGAAATTGCAGTGGTGGTATTTTTAGGATGGTTATGTCATTAGTTCACGAAATACCATTCTATTTTAACTTATGTTTTTTTTGATGAACCGTGCTGATTTGTGTCAGCTTTCTTTACAGTAATGAATAAAGTAATTTTATAAAAAAATTAAACTTTGAAAAGTAAGAAGTTTTTATTTTGGCGCATATAATGCATAGGCATGGAGAGTGTAAAAATGCTTATCAGTTCTTCAGTAGTGCGATTTCCATTTTACTTGGATTAAAGATAATGTTTTTCAATGAAAACATTAATTCTTCAGGATGGATTCGGTGGTCTAAGTGATCTGTGGAGTTTTACTACTTTCAGCGTCGCAGCGCAAAAAGTTGTATAGAGGTCATAAAATGAGCCGTATTCGCAAAGAGATTACCTGCATTTTTGTAGATATCCAAGATTCAAGTTATAAAACATCCCGTTTAGATCACCAAAGTGTGATTGATATAATGGCTGATTTTTTAACAGAAACTAGTTTCATTCTCACCGAACACGATGTCAAAATTGGTGCCTACCTAGGCGATGGGTTGATGGCTTTTTGCGATGCTAAAGACAGTCAGAAAAGAGTTATTGATGCGGCCTATCAAATTCTTGAAATGAGAGAAAAGAAAGATATGTTCTACAAGAAGAATTGGCGAAGCTCATTTAACATTTGCATTGGCGTTCAAACGGGATTTGCTTCGCTGGGTTACTTTCCATGCAAAGAGTTTGGTCATTACACAGCGATGGGCGACACAGTTAACTTGGCATCGCGTTTTTGTAGCTTAGCAGAGACTAATTCAATCTGTGCCGATCAAGGTTTCTTTCTCGAAATCAAGGGGGCGATAACGAACTTTAAGCTGACTCCCAAAACGTCACAAAATTCAATAAAAGGCTATGAGGGAGAACAGTTCAACCTAATTCATGCTACCCCGAAATTATACAACGAGCCCAGTTACGATTTATGCCCCAATTGCAGTGGCATGATTGAGACCACCTCGCTTTTCGACGAGTACGAAATCCGCAAGTGCACTGTTTGTGATTTTGGCAAACTCTCGCCGTTAATTTCTTCAATTGAGAGGCCTTCGCCACCTGAAAAATTGGATGCGTTATTTGTTTCGCCATCGATGTTGGAGCAATCTGAAACTGCAGTTAACTGCAAGTTTCATTAGTTGAATGGTCAATCTAGAATATAAATTTTGGAAAGTATCGTAGTAAAATATGACAAATCGATCCTCATAAAAATGACAAACCTCCTCGAACTGCAGAGAATCATCTGCATTACGGTTGTTAAATGTGTAGCCCCGTCGCAAATTGTAGACCGCATGATTTAGACAAATTGTGTTGATAGTTTTGAAGGTAAATGTTTTTACTAGGTTGGTGCATAACAAACTATCCATGCTTGAGTGACTCTCCCTGTTCATGTCGAATAGTGTACCAAAGAAAACGTAGATGCCAGTTATCGGCCTTGGCTGGAAAGATAGCCGGCTGCTTGTAAAACCCTAAATATATTTACTGAAACCCATCATAACAAAGTGCAATGAAATGCATTCATTCGACTTGTTATTATGGCGGCTCTGTTAATTCTGAGTCCACGTTAACAAAATTAGCAGGTGAAATTAGGTGTTTTTACCAATTGTTAAGGCATGATTTTAATACCACTCTTGTGAAGTGTAGTATTGATAGCTGATAAATGTAGTCAACCTTTTATACCCAGCCTATAACGTTACTGGGTGATGTTGTCGCTCAATGAGCGAGACCTAAAAGACATTAAAAATGTTTAATTAATCATTAGCAGGAGGAATCTTATGCCTATTACCGCCCGACAAAAATTATTGGTACAGCAGAGTTTCGCTAAAGTAGTACCCATAGCCGACACGGCAGCAGAAATATTCTACGCTAAACTATTTGAATATGACCCATCATTGAAGTCGCTATTTAAAAAGTCCATGACAGAACAAGGCAAAATGTTGATGGCAACATTACATGTTGCTGTAAAAAGCCTAGATGATATTAATGGTTTAGTCGTGGTTTTACAGAAATTAGCCGATCGTCATGTAGGCTATGGCGTCAGTGTCAATGACTATACCCCAGTGGGTAACGCGTTATTGTATGCCTTAAAAAAGGGCTTAGGCAATGATTTCACGACAGAGGTAAGAAATGCTTGGATTGAAGTATACAGAACTATCGCCGAGGTCATGCGCAGTCATGCCTATTCGATTTTTGACGCTTCAACATACCAAAATACTAAGACTTACCAACACTGATTTTGCGTCTGGTAAAGACTTGTCAGTGGGCAGCCTGAATGATAGTAAAAGATAATGACAATGATACCAATCAAAGGGGCAGTGTCGTTGACTCAGTAAAAAACAACTATATGTGGAAAAAAGGGGGCTTGCCTGACCTGCCGATGAGTAACCAAACCCGTGCCCATTCTCCAATCCCATAGGCTATTTTCACGAAGAAAAGCCATTATATCCTGATCACTTAAACCATCATTTCTGAAGATTTCCAGTGGTTTTTAAAGGAATTTATTTCAGCCATAAGCCATTGTGATGGCCATTTCTGATTCAAACCCAATCTACAAATTATCCCCTTGCCAAAATCCCTTAAAATTAACCCTGAAATGTGTATTTTGATGTTATTTGGGTATACACTATGCGCCGCATTTGAAAGCGATATATATAGAAAGCAAAAGAGTATTGTCCTAAGTGGGACAATTTGAAAAATTATTTAAAGGAAAAAAATGACTCCTATTACTAAAACTTTTCAGTATGGTCAGCATACTGTTACTCTCGAAACGGGCGTGATCGCTCGTCAAGCCACCGCAGCTGTAATGGCAAGTATGGATGATACTTGTGTATTGGTTTCTGTTGTTGGTAAAAAGAATACTAAGCCTGGTCAAGACTTCTTCCCATTGACGGTTAACTATCAAGAAAAAACTTACGCA
>JAWUXT010000112.1:0-9005 GCA_034111205.1 Paraglaciecola sp.
CGCCCTTGTTTTTCCAAGGATCATTATTGTTTCCGCCGGGCTCATTCCAAGCCATTATGTCTCTCCAACTAGTTAATTCAATAAATAGGTCTACTGACCTTTACGAGGTTTTTAAAACTTTTGATCTGTTATTCATTATTCATTTTTACAATATATGACTCTAAATCAACGTCGATACGTTTAATGAGTCTGTTCCAATCTCTTTGTTCCATTCTAACATCGACTTCCCAGTCACCATTGTCGGCATAACTTTGTGCCGCGATGCAGTTCATCTCAAAAAACACACCACGCAAATTACTTTTATGCGGTGGTATCAATAGACTATGTTGTACCATGTTTTTTGATAAACATTCAGTAATAGCGCAGAGCAGCAAATCAATTCCTAGTCCTTGCTGTGCAGATACCCAAACGCGTATGGGCATCCCAGATTCATCACGATCTATTTTTGCACTGACGCCATCCATTCTATCAATTTTGTTACACACAACTAATTGTTGGATTTCGTCCGCTTTTATCTCTTCAAGTACTTCGTTAACTTGTCCGATATTTTCTCGAAACTGATCGTCTGAGTAATCTACCACATGCAATAATAAGTTAGCTTGTTGAGTCTCTTGTAATGTCGCTTTAAAAGCCGCTATGAGATCATGGGGGAGGTGACGGATAAAACCAACCGTATCAGCAAGAATTGCTGAACCAACATCTTGTAACTGAATCTTTCTAAGCGTTGGATCAAGTGTAGCAAACAGTTGATCTGCTGCATAAACTGCAGATTGTGTCATGGTATTAAATAAAGTCGACTTACCTGCGTTGGTATAACCAACCAAAGAAACGGTAGGTATTTCTGCACGCACTCTGGAACGACGGCCTTGTTCCCGCTGTTTTTGAACTTTGTCTAGGCGGCGTTGAATTGCCTTGACTCTCGCTCTTAATAGTCGTCTGTCAGTTTCAAGCTGACTTTCACCTGGGCCACGTAAACCAATGCCCCCTTTTTGTTTATCTAGGTGAGTCCAGCCCCTAATTAATCGAGTACTGATATGGCGAAGTTGTGCCAGTTCTACTTGTAACTTTCCTTCGTGAGTTCGAGCTCGCTGGGAGAAAATGTCTAAAATTAACCCAGTACGATCGAGTACTCTACATTGACATAATGCTTCTAGGTTACGCTCTTGAGAAGGGGATAAACTATGATTAAAAATCACCACATCAGCTTGCTGAGCTCTCACAGCATTGGCAATTTCTTCGGCTTTACCACTGCCCACAAAATAACGAGCCTGTGGAGCTTGCCGAGAACCTGTGACTACATCTATGGCATTTACACCGGCAGATGACACAAGCAGTTGCAATTCTAATAAATCTTCTTTGCTATTTTCATCAGCAAAATCAACATGTACTAAAACAGCTTGTTCACCTGCTGCATAACGGTCAAACAAGCCGCTCTCCTAAAACCATATCTAGTTTTCGTCTGCTTCCGATTGAACAACAGTAGGCATTGGAATTGCTCGTGATGGGACAACGGTAGAAATTGCGTGTTTATAAACCATTTGGCTTACAGTATTTTTAAGTAAAATCACAAATTGGTCGAACGATTCAACTTGACCTTGAAGTTTGATACCGTTAACCAAGTAAATGGATACAGGGATACGCTCTTTACGCAGCGCGTTGAGGAACGGGTCCTGTAATGATTGCCCTTTTGCCATGATCAATCCTTTTTCTTTTTATTATAAAATTTCACCATTAAAGGCGATTATACAGAAAAAAAAATAGCTGTATAGCCGCCTTAGAGTTGAAACTGACTCAGTTTAATTACTTTCGACAGATTGTTTGACGAAAACGTATCTAATGGGTGAATATTTTCCCAACCTCTGAGCCAAGTCAGCTGTCTTTTGGCTAGCTGACGAGTGGCTGCGACAGACCTTGGAATCATTTCACTAAAGTCATAATCACCATCAAGATATTGCCACATTTGTCTGTAACCAACACATCTGATAGACGGTAAGTTCAAATGTAGATCACCTCTACTTCTCAATTTTTCAACTTCATCCTGAAATCCTGTATCGATCATTAGTTGAAAACGCTGAGCAATGCGTTGATGCAACACTTTGCGATCGTCAGGAGCAATACAAAACTGTTTGATATTATAAGGTATGGGGGCGGATTTAGTCGCCATCAAGTCTGTCATTGAGCGATTGGTTAGATGATAAACTTCTAAGGCTCTGATTAAGCGTTGGGGATCATTGGGATGAATGCGTTTAGCTGAGGTTGGATCTATTTGAGCCAACTGCTGATGTAATACTTCCCATCCTAATTTTTCGGCCTTTGCTTCTATGGTTTTCCTGACATCTTGATCTGACTCTGGTAAAGGCGACAGTCCGTCAATTAAAGCTTTGTAATACATCATAGTGCCACCCACTAATAATGGAATTTTACCCCTTGCTGTGATGTCTTGCATGGCCAACAACGCATCTTTACGAAATTCGGCCACTGAATAACGTTGTGCAGGATCTAAAATATCGATTAATCTGTGAGGAGCTCTTTGTAACTCAGCTGCGTTTGGTTTAGCGGTGCCTATATCCATGCCTCGGTAGATCAACGCAGAATCGACACTTATTATTTCGCATGGCAAGTTCTCACACAGCTCAATTGCAAGCCCTGTTTTTCCTGAGGCAGTAGGCCCCATCAAAAATAATGCCGGTGGCAGCGAACTTATGTCTTTGTCTAGAGTGTCATTCATAGGTATTCAGCCAATCATCTAAATGCACGGGTTTACTAATTTTAGCAATGTCATGTTCGAAGTTACTTGATGACTGAACAAACTGTTGCCACAATTCTTGTATCTGGGTAAGGCTTACTTCTTCACTTAAAACCATACATCTTAGCAAGTGCTTACGCACTTCATTGGTTCCTAGTTCTTCAAAATTTAAAATTTCTTCTAGGCATTCTATCCATCGAAACTGCCTTAAACCTGCGGGTACTTTCCGTAAAATTATTCTATTTTGGGTCCAGCCAATTTCTACACTATTTTCTAGAAGTGGTTGGTAAAGTGCCTTTGCTTGGACCAATAAACTGGGCGTTGCAGTTATCGATATAGGCATTAATAAAGGTTGGCTCACTGGCATAGCATCTGAGTAGAGTCTGGACATTACGCTAAAGTGTAGAGCTGCGGTCTCGAGTAAATAAAATTTTTGTTTGAGCTTAAGCAATATTTTCTTTTCTGATACCTGAAGCCATTGCCCGGGCATCATTGTTATTTGTTGTGCAGAACTAGACACCGCATTGATTGGCAGTGTTGGGGTCATCAACTGTTGATAATTTTTTGAAGACTGATTGATAACTTGAGAAGAGTTGACTAAATGCTGAGCCATGTCCTTGTTTGCCAAACTACCCGAAGAACTAGATGCTTGAGTGCCTGCACCAGTATAACTAGGCAGACGTTCATCAACATTTGTCTCTGATGTTGGCCTTTGTAAAGGTTGAATATAATCATGATTGGGCTGTGCCTGCGGCAATACGCTTACCTCAGGATTCAGTTGTTGCTGGCCTTGTTGAAAATATTGATTAAGTGAGTCTGTTAGTGCTCTGTATATGAAATCATGTACTAAACGCGCTTGATGAAATCTGACCTCATGTTTGGCTGGGTGTACATTGACGTCGACTTGGTTCGGCTCAAGGGTCAAATACAGCACATAGGCTGGATGCAAATCTGCACCAATAAGCCCTTCAAATGCTTGGCGAACAGCATGATTGATTAACTTATCGCGCATCATACGGCCATTAACATAGAAATATTGGAATTCGCCTTGGGTTTTGGCCTGTTCTGGTTGTGCCAGCCAACCCTTCAATTCAAATTTTTGAAATTGACTATTAAGTTCAATACTTTGTTCGGAAAACTCTTTTCCACAAATGGTGTTAAGGCGCTTCAATTCAGAGTTTTGTGCCTTCACTGCTGGGTACTTACGCAGTAACTTTCCATTATGTTTAAGGCTAAAGCTCACATCAAAACGACTCAGAGCAATGCGCCTAACAACCTCATCTATATGTGTAAACTCAGTTTTTTCAGTCTTTAAAAATTTGCGTCTGGCAGGGGTGTTAAAAAACAAATCGACTACATCAACACTCGTGCCATCGGGATGTGCCACTGGGTTAACTTGCACCTGCATATCGCGCCCTTCGCAATGAGCTTGCCAAGCTTGGGTTTGCTCTTTGGGCTTGGAACTTAGACTTAAGCGTGCAACCGAGCTGATACTAGCCAACGCTTCACCACGAAAACCTAAACTACAAATGGTGTCTAAATCATCTAATTTGGCTATTTTACTGGTGGCATGACGGCTTAGGGCTAAAGTGAGTTCGTCATGGGGAATGCCACTACCGTTATCGCGGATCAAAATACGTTTGTGTCCGCCTTTTTCGATATCAATTTCAATTGACGTTGCCCCTGAATCTAGGCTGTTTTCAACTATTTCTTTGACCACAGAGGCTGGGCGTTCAACCACTTCCCCAGCAGCAATTTGGTTGGCTAATCTTGCAGGAAGAATTTGAATCGGCAAAACAATGACCTTGGTGTAAATGCTAAATATTAAATGAATGAATAAGCGGTTTAGGTGCTGGGGATCATCAGAACTTGTCCGATACGCACCACATCTGTATTCAAATTATTGGCTTTCTTTAATGTACTAATTTGCACATTATAACGCTGCGCCAGCAAAGATAATGATTCACCGCTTCGAACTCTATGGGTGCGTTTTTCTTGTTTCCATTTAGCCCATAAAGAGCCATCTGGTGGTGAACCTTTAAAGTGTTGTTTAAGCCCGTTAAAGACTGACTGAGCTAGTTTCTGTCTATACTCAGACCAATTCAGGTTTTTTTCTTCTTGAGGGTTAGAGATAAATCCCATCTCGACTAAAATTGACGGGATATCTGGTGAAGTTAACACCGCAAAACTTGCCCCTTGGGGCGTCTTTTTATGTAATTTTGTCACTTTTCCTAGGTGCCTTATCATATCCCGACTCACGTCATAACTAGTGGTCAAAGAGTGATCCATAGACATATCCAGAAAGGTTTGAGCTAAATAACGTTCATTCGCTGTATCTTGAATAATCTCAGCAGCACCTCCGAGTAATTCAGAATGCCGTTCGGTTCTTTCTAACCAGCGGCCCAGTTCCGTATTCGCTCTTTTCATGGATAACACCCATACAGAGGCTCCTCTAGGTTGAGGTGTGGTAAACGCATCGGCATGTATTGACACAAACATATCTGCTTTGTGTTCTCTGGCAAGTTGAGGCCGTCTATTTGGTGAAATATAATAATCGCCAGTGCGTGTCATCACCGCTTTCATGCCTTTTTCTTTGTTAATTAAAGACTGCAATAGTTTAGCTATACCTAAAGTGACATTTTTTTCATAACTACCACTAGGGCCAATTGAGCCTGGATCCTCACCACCGTGACCTGCATCAATAACAATTATTATATCTCTGTCTGTCGTAGATTTTGAATTCAATACAATTTTTTGTGTCGCAGATTCAGGATCGTTCAGATCAATTACCAACCTATCGCCATAGGGCGAGGTAGGGGGTAATGTAAATATATTTTTCTGGAGTTTTTTATTTAACTCAATGACGACTCGAACGGCTCGAGGATTTTTAGCCGTGCTATAACGTACTTTTTTGACCAACTTACTGTCATTCGCCACTTTTTTAAAATCAAAGTTCTTTGGGGTGTTTTCTATGTCTATGACTAATCGTTGTGGTTTTTTTAAGGTGAAGTAGCTATATTCAGGGGTATTAGCTAAATCGAAAACTAGACGTGTAGTGTTCGGGGAAGGCCAAATGCGTAGCCCTTCAATCGTGTTTTTAGCAAAAACTGGCGTACACAAAGCCATCAGTAAAAAACTGATTAATAGTAAATAAAGTTGTTTGGCCCAAAATGTTTGCATTATTGTTTTTCTAGTTTAATAGTCTAAGCATATCCGAGCCTTTTGCAGATTTTGCCTGCATCGATAACGTGCGTCCTGTTTGAGTATACTCAATACTAATGTGTAAATCCGCTGATGCCAAGAGGCCAGAGCCTTTGTCTGGCCATTCAACCAAACAAATACAATCAGAATCGAAATAATCACGAATGCCCATAAACTCTAATTCTTCAGGATCAGACAAACGATACAGGTCAAAGTGAAACACACGCCAGTCTCCTATTTCATAGGGTTCAACCAATGTATAAGTAGGGCTTTTGACATTACCAATATGCCCTAATCCTTGAATGAAACCTCGACTAAAAGTGGTTTTACCTGCGCCTAAATCGCCTTCAAGATAAATCACCATACCCTTATGACAGTTCTGAGCAAGTTTTCTAGCTAAAGCAACGGTGGCAGCTTCATCTGCTAACTCGTAATGTGTTGGGGATAAATAAGATGTTGGCGTAATCAAAGAAATGCTCATAATCCGTTAACAATAGCTCGTAAAGGCTGCAATAAATCTGAGGCAATCATACCACGTTGACCATACTCTGTGGCAACTCTGTCTCCTGCTTCAGCATGAGCACATACCCCATATACCGCGGCTTTTTGTGAGGTAAATCCTTGCGCCAAAAAAGCACCAATAACACCGGTTAGTAAATCGCCCATACCTGCGGATGCCATACCGGGGTTGCCACCTTTGCATACAAAGCATTCATGCACTTGATGTGACTCATGCATTTGGATAATAGTGCCTGCGCCTTTTAAAACACAAACAGATTGATATTTTTGAGCGATGTGTTGACTAGATAGGTACCTATCACTTTCAACTTTAGCAATATTGCAGTTCAATAATCGACTCGCTTCTCCTGGATGGGGTGTTAATACTAGTGCCGGTAAACGTGCCAAAGTATTCTGCATAGTTGCGTTATCTTTCATAGCGGCTAACAAATTGAGGGCATCAGCATCAATGACCAGTGGCTTTGGATGGTGTTTTAGGTACTCAAATAAACTCGAAAACTGCTGATGTGCCCAATCATTTTGACCTAACCCTGGCCCTACAACGATGCAGCTACACCAATCTAACGCGGCCTCAAGCTCCTTGTGGGTCAGCATTATTTCAGGACGACCAGCAGAGATACTGATGCGACTAGACTCATGGCAATAGACTTTTACTAAACCTACGCCACATCGCAAAGCTGATTCTGCACTGAGTCGAATTGCCCCAGCCATACCTTGGTTACCGCCTATACACAGTAATTTCCCAAAAGAACCTTTGTGACCATGCATGGGCCTAGTTTGCAATGGTTGCAACATTGACCAGTCGACTAATTGTGCTTCAATGGGTGCGATGTCAAAAAATTCTTTGCTTACCCCTAGATCAGCAAAAATTAGCTTGCCACAGAATTCTTTACCAATACCGCTAACCAGTCCCGGTTTGGTTGCTATAAATGTAATCGTCACATCGGCATCGATACACAGAGGCAGAGCTTGCCCTGTGTTAGCAAACATCCCTGATGGTAAATCAATGCTCAAAACCGGAATGTTTGCTCGATTGATTTGTTGAATAACGGCTTGAAATACCGGTTTGACTTCGCCAGTTACTCCAGTGCCTAACAATGCATCCACCACCACATCAAACTGCGTATAATCCAGCTCAGCAAACTGCTGCGTTTCTCCACCCTGCTGCTGCCATTCTAGTTGTGCTTGTTTTGCATCACCTATTAATTCTCTCCTAGGCTGCTCACATATGACCACAACATTGATACCTTGCTGTTTGGCAAGTTTAGCCAACACATAACCATCACCTGCATTATTGCCGTTACCAGCAACCACTATAATATTCTGTGCCTTAGGCCATGCTTGCTTTAATACTTTAAATGCAGCTCCGCCTGCTCGTTGCATCAATTCAAACATAGAACATCCAGCAATCTGGGCTGCCTTGGGCTCAATCGTTCTGACTTGTTCTGAACTAACAATTTTATGTGCTAGAATCAATGTCGCTTGCTCGGTTAACAGGTTTGTCAATGTCATCTCTGAACACTTCTGAATTGTTGTCTTTGGCTAAAAATATCAAGGCTTGGGGCAAAGCGCTAGGTTTTCAGCAAGTGGGCATTTGTGATGTTAACCTAGAGCAGCACGAATCCCACTTAGAATCGTGGTTGGATAAAGGCTATGCCGGTGAAATGAACTACATGGCAGAGCACGGTATGAAGAGAGCTCGACCGGCTGAGTTAATGCCCGGTACGATGCGCGTTATCAGTGTAAGAATGGATTACCTGCCTCCCAATGCAAAATTTGCTCATACCCTAAAGAACAAAAAGCAAGCATACATAAGTCGTTATGCTCTTGGCCGTGACTATCACAAGTTGTTGCGCAGTCGTCTAAAAAAGCTTGGCGAAAAAATTAAGACTGAATGTGAACAACTCAATTTTCGGCCTTTTGTTGATTCAGCACCAGTACTTGAACACGCTATTGCTGAAAAAGCAGGTATCGGTTGGACAGGTAAGCATTCACTTACTATCAATAAAGAAGCCGGATCTTGGTTTTTTTTAGGCGAGTTATTTGTTGATATTGCCTTGCCTGTTGATCAGCCAGTAGAAGAAAACTGCGGTAGTTGCACAGCTTGTATAACCATCTGCCCCACCCAAGCAATAGTAGAGCCCTATGTGGTGGATGCAAGGCGCTGTATTTCATACCTGACCATAGAACAAAAAGGTGCTATCCCAGAACAATACCGCGCTTTGATTGGTAACCGTGTCTATGGCTGTGATGACTGTCAACTTATTTGCCCGTGGAACCGCTATGCCAATATTACTGCTGAAGCCGATTTCCACCCTAGGCAAAAATTGATGAGCCAAGAACTTATCGACTTATTTGCTTGGGATGAACCAACCTTCCTAAAAAATACCGAAGGTTCAGCGATAAGACGTATTGGCTTTGAGCGTTGGCAACGCAATTTAGCCGTGGGATTAGGTAATGCGCCATACTCACTCGAGATCGTTAGCATTTTGCAATCCGCATTGAGTCACACAACCGATTTAGTCAAAGAGCATATTAA
>JAWUXT010000113.1:0-9285 GCA_034111205.1 Paraglaciecola sp.
CGATGTTTCAAAACGTTATACTCATGATGCTATCAGGCCTATTTCATATTACAAAGGCAGCAAAAAAGTGGATTTAGCCTTTGTTGGTTCATGTATGGTACACAAAGGGGATATGCAAATTATTTCTCAAATGTTGAGAAATATAGAAAAGCAAAACGGCAAAGTGGAATTTAAAACACCACTGGTGATTGCACCGCCAACCTATAATATTGTTGATGAGCTTAAAGCCGAAGGTGATTGGGACGTGCTTAAGAAATATGCAGGTTTCGAATTTGATGACGTTGTGCCTAAAAACACCGCGCGTACAAAATAAGAAAACATCATGTACCTTGAACGCCCTGGTTGTAACTTATGCATGGGTAACCAAGAGAAAGCTGAAAAGGGGGATACGGTACTCGCCACCTCAACGCGTTTATTCCAAGGTCGTGTAGTAGAAGATACTGATGAAAAGAAAGGTGAGTCATTACTTGCTTCAACACCAGTGGTTGTTCTATCTAGCATTTTAGGCCGTACGCCTACTCTGGAAGAATACAAAAAAGCCGTTGAAGGCATTAACTTAACAGATTTTGCGCCACCTCTGGAACAGCTCACTACTGCGCCATCAACGCCTGTGGCAGTTAAAATCGCAGATCCTAGCTAGGCTAGTACCTGTCAGATATTAAGGTAAAACAAGCCATATGGCTTGTTTTACTTCCCTCAACTAAAACTTTCCTAATCGTTTAGGTGATGGCGCAAATGTCTATTTGTGTTCAGCTGAAATAGCCGCTGTGGGAGCGATTATGGGTAAAATCCCCTCTACACAAGAATACATGGCTTATGCGACTAAGATTGAGTCTATGTCTGCCGAAGTGTTTAAATACTTAAAATTTGACCGGATGGACGGGTTCAAAAAAGCGGCTGCAGAAGCGAAAGCGAATATCATTCCAGCACTTAATATTGCCTAGTCGTAAACGAGCGATAAAGAGGTGGGCTGTTCCTGCAAAAAGCTGTAATCTGATAGTCTAATTTTTCTTAAATAATCAAATAACATGCCTAAACTCCGCTTACTGTCAGTGATTTTTATACTTGCCTTTATCTCTAGCCTGACCTTTGCTAATCAAGCCGATACCGTATTTCCCCAGATTCAGATAAAGGTTAAGCAGCAGGTTTTCTCTTTAGAATACGCCCATACCTTTGCATTGCGGGCACAAGGCTTGATGCATAGAGAAAATATGTGCGAAAACTGCGGCATGTTGTTTAATTTTCAAGAAAGTAAAACGGCTGGCATGTGGATGAAAAACACCCTGATACCCCTTGATGTTGCTTTTATCCGTGCAGATGGAAAAATCACCGATATCAAAGCTATGCAGCCTAATGACTTAACGTCCATAGGTTCGTCCGAGCGGGTACTTTACGCTTGGGAAATGAACCAAGGTTGGTTTGCGAAAAACCAAATTAAGGTAGGGGATACTGTAGTTATTCCGCTTAACATCAAACCATAACTCACATGTTGGATTTACTTACGGCTATGTAATCTACTCAAATTCAACAGTAGTTTGTATCAAAATATCTTCATCAAGATGAATATACTATTCCAAAAAAGCTTACTTATGCATGAACTTTTACTTTTTAATTATAATCAAAAACTGTTATTTTTATGAGTATCAAGATTTAGATTAATGAGTGAACAAAAACAGTGAGTAACAATCGCATTGAATAACCTGAATGTAGCTAAATTTGGTGGTACCAGCGTGGCAAATTTTGCAACCATGCAAAACTGCGCCAATATCATTAAAAACAACCCTAATACCAAAGTAGTGGTTGTCAGCGCATCAGCCGGTGTCACTAACCTGTTAGTGGATATTGCCCATACGGCAATGTCTAAAGAACAAATTAAACAAAAGCTAACCGAGATAGACAGTATTCAAAAAGCTATTTTGCAAGCATTAGAAAACATCGATGAAGTAGAGCCAAAACTACAACAGTTACAAAGTTCATTAACAGACTTAGCGCTACACGAAGAAATGCTCCATCGTGCAGATTTAAAAGACGCCTTGTTATCTCATGGCGAAAGAATGTCTTCATTGTTGTTCACTGCTGTATTAAACCAATTCGATGTAAAAGCCGAAAACTTTGATGTACGCAATGTACTTAAAACCGATAGTGAGTTTGGTCAAGCTGTACCTAATCTTGAACAAATAAGCGCTGCGGCCAAACAACTTATGTTGCCTGCGCTGGTTGACACTGTGCTGGTTACTCAAGGTTTTGTTGGTTCAGACCAGCAAGGCAATACCACCACACTTGGACGAGGTGGCTCAGACTTTACGGCCGCCTTGTTAGCTGAGGGATTAGGTGCTGATACCTGTGAAATTTGGACCGACGTGATTGGCGTATATACCACAGATCCTCGGATCACCGATGCCGCACGGCCACTACCAGAACTTAGCTTTGAAGAAGCCGCAGAAATGGCGACCTTCGGTGCCAAAGTATTACACCCCGCTACAATGGAGCCAGCACTTAGACAAGATATCAAAGTGTTTGTTGGCTCAAGCAAAGAACCTGAAAAAGGCGGCACTTGGATTATCAGAGACTGCGAAACTGAACCTTCTTATCGCGCTATCACTCGCCGTAAAGAACAGGTGATGGTGACGGTCAAAACGCCCAAAATGATGTACGCACAGGGTTTCCTACAAAAAGTGTTTACCATTATTGCGGAACATAAACTCAGTGTCGACTTGATCACCACATCAGAAATTTCCGTGTCTTTTACCCTAGACAATCCAGCCAACTCAGTATTGAAAAGGCTTAACCAAGAAACGATCGAAGAGCTGAGTCAGTTTTGTGATGTGTTAGTGGAAGAAAACTACGATTTAGTAACCGTTGTAGGTAACAACATGCACAGTGCCGCTGGGGTATCTAGCAAAATTTTTGCTGCGGTGGCTGACTATAATTTACGGATGATTTGTTATGGGGCGAATCCCCATAACTTGTCTTTGTTGGTAAATGATAGCGACAGCAAAGACGTGGTTTGTGCTTTGCATAGGGCATTATTTGAATAAGTGACAGCATAGCTACAAGTTTGTAGCTTATGTTAAAGCACTAAAAGCATGGGTTACGCTTTTAGTGCTGAAGTTTATCCCCTCAAAAATTCTACTCTCAATATCGAAGGATAAAATATTCCAGCCCGATCGTATGGTGTCAGCACTTAACCAGACAACCATTAATAATAGAGCAAAAACTAAATCTGACAGAGAGCTTTGTTCTAAATCCTGCGCTTTGGAGGAACTTAGATGATGATCCGCCATTTGCTTGAAAGAGCCAGATGGCGCATGCATCACCCAAAACGACTATTAGGCGACACAAACGAGTGGGCAGTTTTCATTCCTCAATCTTTTAACTAACCATTTTTATTTCTTACTGAGGCGCTATGCTTCATTTTTAATATTGATAAGACCCCTAAACAGGTGCTATAAATAGGTACTTTTAATTGTAAAGAAAATCCAATGCAAACAAAATTTTCTGAAGATGTCATTTCCATTTCAGACCTCAAAGTAAATCCAGGCAAAGTTATTAACCATGCCAAAGATTCCCACCGACCTATTCTCTTAACTAGCCGTGGGCGAGGAGTGGCTGTAGTCCAAGGGATTGAAGAATTCGAAAAAAATGGCGAAGAGCTGGCATTTGTAAAAGCAATTGCTCAAGGACTCGTGGATATAGAAGAAGGTAAAACCATGAGCCTTAAAGATGTCAGAAAGAGGTTAGGTCTCAAGTAAGTGAATATTTCATTTTCTAAATCTGCATTTGAGGACCTCGAAAACATCAAGGTATTTTACCATGATCAAGGAGTGCCAGAGATCGGCGAAAATTTTGTTATTGCTATATTGAAGCATATTGAAACACTAACTGATTATCCTGATATTGGCAGAGTTGTTCCTGAATTTAATGAAAAACATATACGAGAACTCATCCACCCTCCTTTTCGAGTTGTATACCTTCGAAGTGAGGCCCTATTAAACATAGTTAGGATTTGGCGATGTGAAAGGTTGTTGAGCCTAAGTGAAGATGAAGCATAACAACTCAGGCAATAGTAATGCCGAAAAACAGCGCTCCTTTTTGATGCGTTGCAGGAAAATTCTATCATGAGAAAATCCTATCATGACACCCACAAGTAGTTGACTTTGCCGGTCGCCAAAACGAATCACATTGTAAGATCACTAACTGGGGCTTGACAGGGACGTTTGTGCCAACACCCACCATTCGGTGTCACTTCAGTTAAACTGATTTTAGCGATAATCCGGCAAAGCCCAGTTCTGCATCCAGCGCAGGTCATTCACGGTGGCTTTTAGTCCCAAGCAATATTCAAAATCTGGTTTGCACAACAGCGGGAGGCGCTTGTTTTGAATTCTGAATTAAGTAGAAACAGTTGATTAATCGACGAAAAATAACCGACTTTCACTCCCTTAAGAATATAAAATAGATGTCAATATGGAAAACATGGGGCATCATGTATTTTGATTTTAGGAAAAATGACGTTTTATTTTACCTATACTCAGCGATTGATTGGCCATTCCCACTACATTTTTTGTTGGATCTCGCCTCCTACTTATTGAGGCGCTTTTTATTTCCCAAACACAGCGTAAAGGCTGAAAGGTCAAGAGCACTTATATAGGGTTTTCACTTAAACTTTCTGACGAACAAGTAGACTCATTTTTACAAATAATAGACAACGAGGTTTAAAACCATGAGCATTGAGTACACCGCCATAAAATTGGTAAAGCGCCCAGTATTAAATATCACACCCGATCTATTCGAGGTGGTGAAAATGACCACCTCTGAAATAGACGATGGTCAAATACTCATTAAGCAAACCCACATGTCATTAGACCCAGCCATGAAGGGTTGGATGACGCCTGACCGCGAGAGCTATATTCCACCAGTTGAATTAGGCGACGTGATGCGCTCAGGCGGGGTTGGCGAAGTTGTCGAATCCAAGAATGAACGCTTCCCCGTTGGTAGCCGAGTTGCGGGCCTGATGGGTTGGACCGAATATGTCGTCAGCGATGGCACTGGCATGAATCAATTGCCGCCCGAAGTACCTAGCGAAGCGGTGCTGTGCGTCTTGGCTACGCCAGGCTTAACCGCGTATATAGGCTTGATTAATATTGGCAAAGCAAAGGCAGGTGAAACAATACTGATCTCTGGTGCGGCTGGTTCGGTCGGTTCAATGGTTGGTCAAATTGCCAAAGCGGAAGGTCTAACCGTAATAGGTACTGCTGGCACTGATGAAAAATGCAGATGGCTTACTGAGGAGCTAGGCTTTGATGCGGCGATCAATTATAAGTCTGAAACACTGGCCGATGAACTCAAAGTGGCTGCACCAAAGGGACTGGATTTATATTTTGAAAACACTGGCGGCGCAGTGCAAAACCACGTGTTTGATCTAATGAACGCGCACGGCCGAATTATGGTCTGTGGCATGATCGCAGATTACAATGCTGAAATACCCGCTGCTGGGCCAAACTGGATTCCAATAATCAAGAAACGCCTAATGATTCAAGGCTTCACGATCCCTGATCATTACGACAAGGCGCCTGAGGTGATGCAAGCCATGGCCAAGTACTTAATGGAAGGCAAAATCAAATATAGAGCTCACGTGCTTGAAGGCCTAGAAAGTGCCATTGATGGAATTAACTTACTCTTTGACGGCGGTAATACTGGCAAGCTGATGGTTAAACTATAAGATTAGCGTTTGATTTCTAGCTATTAGAAAGGCCTCGTTATCTACAGAGGCCTTTTTGATTTTAGGCTAGTAATCATCTTTAGTTGGATTGCCTTAACCCACAGACCCGAGCGCCAACACTTGCTCCACTAACAACAAATACGGAACACAAAATGTCACTTACCCTATTCCACTCACCAGGCACTCGGTCAATTCGTGCTCGCTGGTTGCTTGAAGAAATGGCGCTGCCCTACGAATTAAAAAGCATTGGCTATGATGGCAAGTACTTTGCCTCTGATGAATTTAAAACCATCAACCCAATGGGTAAAGTGCCCGCGCTCTACGATGGTGATACCCTCATAGTAGAATCAACAGCGATAATGGAATATCTGCTACAACGGTTTGGGCCAAGCCCGCTCTCTGTTGCTCCGGATGATGAGGAATACGCGGCATATCTGCAATGGTTCCACATGGCTGAAAGCGGTATGGCGAGCTACATTGCAGTGAGTTTTGGCAACACTTTCAACATAGACCCGTATAAAGTGAGCGACGGGTATGACGTCTACTGCCGTTTCCAGATAGACAAGGCGCTGGACATGCTTGAAACTCAACTACAAGATCGAGACTACCTACTGAAAAGTGGTTTCAGCGCTGCAGACATCTCCTTAGGTTACACGCTGTTTTTTGCTAAGAGTTGCATAGGCACAGTATTTACTGGATTGGTGTCAGATTACTTTAAGCGAATAATGAGCAGACCCGCCGCGCAGATAACTATGTCAGATTTAAAGAAGACTTGAGTGGCTTTCTGGTTGATAAATCAATGGTTAAATAGTGGCTCTTAATTGAAGTAAGCTATAGCGTTTTTATGTAATCCACGTGGTGAATTATCAGCCACGAAAACTGTTTGCAGCCTTTGACAACAATTACAAGAGCGTTTCTGTCGAGGGAAACACCACTCTCGATGATTCGGCACCAATTATTCGACTCGGTCGAAGAACTGAGCTGACGTAAGTTGCTTGAAAAACTCCAACGCGTCGAGATCATTATAATGGCGCGAGATTTGATGCTGTTGATGTCAAAGTATGGAATCGTTAGTATGTATATAGAAGGCTTCGGCTGTCACTTGAGCTTTGTTTTCTAACTAAACCCTAACACTTGAGACAGTCTTTTCTTTGGCCAGAGTCTTGTCGTTTCCCCTTAAGTAAGGGGCATGAGGTTTTGCCCCCTTTCTATTGCCTACACCTAACAGTAAGCAGGCTCTAAAGTCTAAGAATGAAAAATCAATCATGAAAAATACGATAATTAGCATTAGCTCATAAACAGTCTTTCTGTTTTCGCAAATTTTTTTTGCCGAAGTAAACGACAACCCAAAGCTAAAGGCTATGAGTGGGGTCACTCTATTCATACTAGATCAACCAGTTTGAGAAATTACGGCGGACATCCTTCGTGGTGGTGCCCCATCAGGATCTGATCGTGGAGTTGAATCCTCGACGGTTAACCTTGTCGCAGATGCCCATAAATTTGCTACCCGTTTTAATGGAGCTGAGATAGCCTTCATGAATCCTGGTGGTGTTCGTGCCGATCTAATTTTCGCACAGTCGGCTCTCAATGAAGGTGAGGGGGTAGTTACTCTTGAAGAGGCCTCCCGAGTCTTACCATTTGGCACCGACCTTTTGACCTACCAGATGACCGGTGCGCAGATCATTTCAGTGCTAGAAGAGCAATGCCAACCTACAGGATCAGGCCCACCGTTTCTGCATCTTGGTGTATCGAATGGCTTCACCCTAAGCTCACAACAGGCTCTATGTAAATTAATGGTACGTTATGTTTACGTTGATTAATTTATTTGTTTATTTACACAATACAAACAATAAGTGAGTTGTTGTTTCCAAATAATGTTGGAAAGTATTAGCCTCTAAATTACCTAAACACCGATTCTTGCATGCAATGACAGTTCAGTTTCTCTAGGACTGATCGTCTTTTTTGTGCCAATACCCGTCATTCAGAGTCAATTCAGTTAAACTGGTTTTCGCGATAATTTGTCAGTATAGCTCGTAGCCCAAAAGGACAGCTAACGACCTAACAATGACATTAACTTAAGCTTATTTTGCGTATTTACAACAAGTTACCTAGTTGATAATCTGTCGATGAATTAAAAATTTAGAGAAATTACCAATGCGCTGTTCAGTATTCAATTCAAATAGTACAAAAACTAACCAATAAAATTCATTCAACTGAGTTTTTAGAAAATCACCGCAAAAAACCTACAGTTTTCACTCGAAATAGAACCCTTACTTTTCCTCGTTTAATGAGTTTTATGTTGAATGCTAACATTAGTTCGATTGAGCGATTTCCAATTACATCACGAATAATTTAACTTTGACCTGACCCCGATAGTTCTTTGAATAAAAACTTTTTACGCGACCGTCAGTGCGTTATTGGGATGAACTTCTTGGTTTTTCCTTAGAATACAAACACTAGCCATAGTAGTATTCATACATAGCGAAAAATTCGCTACTTTAATAATAAAGGATCACTTAATGAATAAGAAAACCTTATCAGGGTTCATCGTATTGTGTTGCTGCGTTATGTTGACAACATTCGCGCAAGCTGCAGGCACCAAAGAAACAGATAAAAGAGCCGAGTATATTCGTTCTCATTACGCTAAATATGAATATCAAATTCCGATGCGCGATGGGGTAGAATTATTTACTGCGGTTTACATCCCCTACGACAAATCAACTCAATACCCGATGATGATGCAGCGCACTCCTTACCGTGTTGCTCCTTATGGTGCGGATAAATATAAAACCAAGTTAGGGCCAAGTGAAATTTTCGAAAAAGACGGGTTTATCTTTGTTTTTCAAGATGTGCGCGGCAAATTTATGTCACAAGGTGAGTACGTTAATATGCGTCCACAAGACGCCGGTGATAAAGGTGGTAATGCCACTGATGATGCTACAGACAGCTATGACACTATCGACTGGTTGGTTAAAAACGTTCCAAATAATAATGGAAAAGTGGGTATGTGGGGCACGTCTTACCCAGGATATTATACCTCTGTTGCCGCTATCAATAGCCATAAAGCCCTTAAAGCGATTTCACCTCAAGCTCCAATTGCTAACTGGTTTTATGATGATTTTCATCGTAATGGTGCGTTTTCAACTCCCATGGCGTTTATTTTCTTCGATACTTTTGACAAACAGCGAGAAGGGCAATTTGCTTACTGGCCAAAAGGTATGGACTCTATTACGCCTGATGGTTATGACTTTTTCCGTAATCTGGGCCCATTGAGCAACGTTAATAAAGATTATTTTAAAGGTGAGCGTCCGTTCTGGAATGAATTAACTGAACATCCCAATTACGATGAATATTGGCAGGCGCGTAATGTGTTGCAACACCTTACCAATGTAAAACCAGCTACCTTAGTGGTAGGCGGTTGGTATGATACTGAAGATCTTTATGGTCCACTGGAAACCTATCAAACCATGTCCAAAAGGAACAAAAAGGACAATATCCATATCATTATGGGACCTTGGTATCACGGTCAATGGAATTCAGCTGACGGCAGTAAAATGGGCGAAGCC
>JAWUXT010000114.1:0-17842 GCA_034111205.1 Paraglaciecola sp.
AGGTCGTGTGGTTAGCAACAAAATGGAGAAATCCATCACTGTTGCAGTAGAACGTAAAGTGAAGCACCCAATTTATGGGAAATTCATCAAACGCACTACTAAGCTACACGCACATGACGAAACTAACCAATGTAACGAAGGTGACGTAGTAACAATACGCGAATGTCGTCCTTTGTCTAAGTCCAAAAACTGGATGTTAGTAGACGTTATTACTAAAGCTTAATTGTTTTAGTAAACAAAATTAAAAAGGCGCTATCCGTAAGGTTAGCGCCTTTTTTGTGTGTTTTTATTTACCCGAAAGTATAGTAATCTAAAAACTCGTCAGCGTATTTTCATTATGAGCACGAACGCCAAAAGGAATTGTCAGTGCAACTACATAAATTTCTATTTTTAACCGCTTTTTTTAGCCTTTGCTTGACAGCTTGCGGGGGTTCATCTAGTACAAATGAAATACCTATCGAGTTTTAACTGTTTAATTTTGTGTGGCGAGGCAATTGATACTGTGAACTAATTTGATATTTCCAGTTTGGTCATGCCGGATATAACATTTACCATTTTCAGTGAGTAAAGAAACACTATCAGCCTCACGAATTTCTCGCCCATCTAGCAGATTGCCACGGCTGTCTATGGCAAGACGTCGCTCTATGACAACCTTACTTTGTTGTGTAAATACGCCATCAGCCAGTTTTATTGGTTGGCTATTAAACAAGTCGCCTATGGCATGTTCTAAAGCTACACGATTATCTTCTGTAGACTGAACGAGCAATGCCGGAATGGGCTCCAAAGGTTGTGTTGCTGAGCAGCAGCTCAACAGCAAAGGAGCCATAATCAATATACTTTTGGATATGCACTTACTCACAATTCTGTTGGCTCGGTAATAGGAGTGAATATCTTAATTGAATCAAGAATAGTATTCGGGGTCTTGATAGCAATACCTGATTTATGCAAACTGTCTTCATTCACGCTTTTATTTTTAGGTTTATTTGCAGGTTTGTTTTGAATGGTACAAACACCTGTTTCAGCATATCCAATAGCCGCTGCTAAAAGTGGCTCATTTTCGTTCCCCAAGACTTGAGTGAAATCATCAGTAACTGTGCAACCCGGTAATTGGTCTTCAAATACCGGGCTAGTGACAGGTAAAAATCCTTCCGAATACTCCCCAAATCCCTTGGCGTTTTCGCCTTGAAACTGAATAGTGAAGTAGGTAGTACTACAATTATCTGTGGGGTAAAAGCCGTACGGCTTACCACATGTGGTATTCCCAATTAACAACACTTCAACATCAATACCTCGCAGGCCATTAATTACTGCTTCGCTAGCCGAACAGGTATTGTCTGTCGCCAGTATAAAGACACGGGTCAGATTTACAGTTGGTAAAGGGCTATCATTAATAAATTGACTAGTAGTCCAATCAATTTCTCTGGTGTAGAAGGGAGTTGGGCGTAATGTGTTACCTGTTACTGGGTCTACGTTAGGGTATTTATCATTGAATTGAAGTGTTTCAAAGGTTTGATTATTAGTTTGCGCACTGCCCGCTACCATATAAGCAACTTGCGAAGCCATCGCTAACAAACCACCGCCATTATAACGTAGATCAATAACCAGTTCAGTGACACCTTGGTCAACAAACTGCTGAAACCCATCAATTAACCCTTGTTGACCTGCGCGGATAAATGAATTGAATTGCATATAGCCCATCCGGCCAACACCGGTGTCTATCACTTTTACGTTTTGTACGGGTTGTAATTCAATGTTTTGTGAGGTTAAGTTGACAACTAATACCTCATTTTCAGCTTCATCTGTAAACACAAAGTTAAAGGTCTGCCCAGCATCAGATGGGAACAACGCAGCATTAATTTGGTCAACGTTAGCCTGAGAAGTGGCATTAATAAAATCAATGCCATCAATGGTCTTTAATTCGTAACCTCTGCTAACAGAAGCGATGGAGGCTGGTGAACTCGGTTCGGTATAACGCACAATTAAACGCCTCGGTGAACTTGAACTAACAAATTCCCAACTGATGCCATATCCAGAGGTGACACCGCTTTGTGTGCGTTGATTGTAGTCTTCGGTCGATTGGGAAAAATGGAAGTTATCTTTGAAGGTTCCTGATGCTGTGCGCTCTTTGGTTTTTAGCTGGTTAAAATAAGCAGCAACAGTAAAAGGTGAAGGATTATTATCATCCACTTCGCTATACCAAAGGTAAGTATCGTTAGTCCAAGAGCGTAGCCACATCTTTTCATGCATGCTACTTCCTTGAGCATCTGAGAACGTATCGCCATTACTATCTGGGCCTATTCTTGGGATGGCACAGAGATCTTTGTAAATTGACTCATCTGAAAATTGTCCCGCTAACCAGCCTGGTTCGGCAATCCTAGGTATTTGGGGTACTCTTGGTGGCTGCGAACTACCGCCACCGCAGGCAGTAAGAACAAGGCTCATAACCGTAATAAGAGCTAAAAATAGCTTTTGATTCATGATTTTATTTCTTTTTATCGACGTGATTAGCTACAAGTTAGCTGTTATTTAAGATCATTTACAAAGTTGTTCATGGCCCTATAAATAACTAGACAGGTCATTACGATTAATTGTTTCACACGGCGAATATTGGTTTAAGTCATAGGCTTATGTTTAATCGCAGAACTTGCCAATTGAGTACCAATCAAAGACAGTAAACAGTAGGCAGTGAAGTAATAAAAGCCTTCTCCAGCAGCAGATAATGTTTGAGTACTGATATCTAAAGCAATCTTAAAACCAAATACGCTGAATTGTTCTGAAGTACTCGTTTCGGCATGGTTGGTAGACATAATGGCTAAGAATATAGCAATAACAAATACGTCTGCCATTGACCACTTGCCTATTGCCCCCACAAAGTTGATGAGTCTCTTTTCAATTTGCAGCGATTTAGTAAAGTAGGCAATACAAAGCAGTATGGTTTTTAAAAGTGGAATACACACTGAAAAGGCAAATATCAGCGCAGCGACTAATAATCTTTGATCTTCCCATAATTCGCTAATCGTCGCCATAATGGAGAGTTCTTTATCTATTAACGACGAGGTAAGGGCTGAACCGCTAAGGTTGGCTGCCATTTCCATATTAAAAGAAAACATAGTTAGCAGTATGCCGGGGAAAAATAGCCCCAATGCAATAATATTAAACGCAAAACCAAGGTGTTTTTTATACATATTCAAACGTTTTCAAATAATGCTTCGACTCGTTTGCGAGTATCTTCGATAGTACTGACATCGGCAGGCGCAATAAATATCGTGTCATCGCCTGCAATAGTGCCTAATACGCCGTCTTTTTTTCCTAAGGAGTCTAATAAACGAGCAATCAACTGCGCTGCGCCAGGGCTGGTACGAATAATTACCATCACATTGTTATGCACAATATCGAGCACAAGTTGTTTTAGGGGGCTTTTTGCTGTGGGCATTCCCAGTTCAGGGGGCAAACAATAAACCATATCTCCTCGGGCGTTACGAGTACGCACCGCGCCAAATTTACTTAGCATACGGGATACTTTGGATTGGCTGATATTATCGAACTGTTGCATCTTCAACGCTTCGACTATATCGCCCTGGGATCCAAAACTTTCTGTTTTAAGGATATCTTTAAAAGCTTTGATCAGTGCGTCTTGTTTTGTGGTGGCCATAGTGAACTCATTGCTGGAGTTGATAGTTGTATTTTGCCGTATTGTTTAGGTTTAAGCAATTTGCCAGCATAAACAATAACAGTGAGTATATGATAAAACACAGCTAACTATTAAATCTAGCAAGACCCTAGTATAATCCTGCGTTCTTAAAAATTTTACATTTTATAACCCATGTTAGCTTTGGTAGTTGCAAAGCAGAAAGCTTTTCACAGGAGAGAGTCATGAAAATAGCCGTATTAGGTGCAGCCGGTGGTATCGGCCAAGCGTTATCATTATTATTAAAAGTTCAATTGCCAGCAGGTTCTGAGCTATCTTTGTACGATGTTGCTCCAGTGGTTCCTGGCGTTGCGGTCGATTTAAGCCACATCCCTACTGATGTTAAAGTACAAGGTTATGGAAAAGATGATTTAGCTGATGCCTTAACCGGTTGTGACATTGTGCTAGTCCCAGCTGGCGTACCTCGTAAGCCAGGTATGGATCGCTCTGATTTGTTTAACATCAATGCTGGTATCGTTAGAAATTTAGTTGATGCTATTGCTGACAACTGTCCAGAAGCGTGTACTTGTATCATTACTAACCCAGTGAATACAACGGTTGCTATAGCAGCTGAAGCGTTAAAAGCTAAAGGTGTTTACAACAAGAACAAATTGTTTGGTGTGACGACTTTAGATGTTATCCGTTCAGAAACTTTTGTAGGTAATCTAAAAGGATTAAACCCGGCTAACGTGCACGTTCCAGTTATTGGCGGACACTCTGGCACCACTATTTTGCCTCTTTTATCACAAGTTAAAGGTGTAGACTTTACAGATGAAGAAGTAGCAAGTTTAACTACTCGAATCCAAAATGCCGGAACTGAAGTTGTTGAAGCTAAAGCGGGTGGCGGATCAGCTACATTATCTATGGGTCATGCTGCTGCAAGATTCTGCTTGTCTTTGGTAGATGCGATGCGCGGAGACAACGTGGTGGAGTACACGTATGTTGAAACCAATAGTGATGATGCTGAATTTTTTGCACATCCAGTACGTTTAGGTAAAAACGGCGTAGAAGAAATTCTTTCTTACGGTGAGTTGAGTGAATTTGAAGAAAATGCTAAAAACGCCATGTTAGAAGGTTTACGTAGTGATATCGCTATGGGTGTTAAATTCGTTACAGGTTAGGTTTTATTGAAGCGCTTTTTATAAGCGCTTCTAAATAAACACTGAAATAAAAAAAGCCCCTTAGAGGATACCTCTAAGGGGCTTTTTTTATTTCATTCATATATCTTGGTTATTACGCCGCAGCGACAGGGCGACTGGTTACCGTTTTATTAGTTTGAATGGGTCTTGTGGGTTTGGATTGCCTGGCAAACGCCGGCATTAACTTACCACCACTTTGAGGCGCAGGCGCGGTTGGTTGCTTAACCTTGGGCTTAGGTAACTTAGCTTGGATACACTCTCTAATATCATGTGCTTTGTAGCCAGAACGCACTTTTATCCTAACATGAGGTATGTGCGCGGCATCAAGTGCTCCACTTACATAAAAGTCACGCTGACTTTTATAACCATCTTTACCGCTGTTATGGACTAAATCAATAGCAATAATAGGTGACATGTCTAACTTGGAACAAAGCACAAAATCAAGATGTTTGCTGGCTGCTCGTGAAACCGCATTTTTACTGGTTTTTTTATCTGTATTTTGATGGATAGTTAATATATCGCTCATCTTAACTCTGCATAAAATACGAAATTCATTTCCTACCGCTTCTTCGATAAGTCCTAAAAATGTTCGTTCAACGGGTGTAAACAAATTGCTTTTCTTTTTAAAAGGAAATGCCAAACCCGGTTCATATAGTTTCATAGCGCCTACAGCCACGATGATCAGTAACATCATCAATACAATTGCTAGTTCCATGGTATCTCCAAAAGCCAATGTCAGAAAATTGACTAGGTGTTAGTCTTTTCCTGATTAAGCAAAGAAAGTGCCAATGGCGGGATAAAAATCAGACTTTTAACTTTTGGGCGTTAGAATAAATTTAGATTAAGCTGTGATGTCGCTTTAATCAGCAGATTTTATCAGGATATCGATTTGGCTACCTTGGCCGTCCTTAGATATCACCACTACTTTTTGACCATTGGAATATTGAAGCACAATACGGCCTTTAAGCATTTCTTCATTTTCTGCTTGGCCCAGCTTTTCGATATAAAACGCCTTTGTAGTTTGCTGATCGCTAATAGCAAAATAGGACATACTGGCCGGCAATTCTTCAGCGAATAATTGGCAGAATTTGGCATTAGGGTAGAGTGGCAAGGTATAAAAATCTGCTGGACAGTTTTGCACACTGACATTTGTTTCAGTTTGCAGTTCTTGAGCCTGTAACAATCCGTTAGATACGATTGCCAACATCACAGACACTTTAAAAATTAATTTTAACAAACACATATCCTCATCCCAGAACTTTTGTTTACTATAGAAGCTGATTTACTTAGCAGCAAGCCAATTCAGTGCGTAAAAGGTATGGCTTGCCGTTTGTGAGTATATAAATGATAAAACTTTGTGCAGACTATTTAAGAATTATACTATTTTGTGGTGGTTTACTGATAGGTATTCAAATACCTGCTGTGGTGGATCAGTATGCTAAGAGAATTGATGCCCATCTAACCGAAGCGTTAAATGTTTTTGCGGGCTTTCAACAAACAGCAGATCGCCATTTTGAAGGTAATATACAAGACCTGATCAGCCATTATGCAAATAGCGATGATGCTGTTTTTAAAAACGACGCGTCGAATATTCTGTTTATTGCAAACCGTGTGACTCATCTTAAAGCAGAGCAAGTCGCCCTTAATCAATCTACTTTGATGAGAACCGCACATGTATTGTTTTTTCCTGATAACAAGGTTTTCCAACAAACATTAGAACAATACAGTTACATGATACTCATTAATCCACAGGCGCTGGTATGGGGTTTGGTCAGTGGCTTTTTAATCGCTAGTTTTTTTGATTGTCTTTTTTACGTTATTGGATATTTGTTAAGGCTCAAAAAAGGTCATAAGAAGCTAAGTGTATGATCCTTGAAACAGCAGTATTGGATGTGATTTTCGAAAAAGCATAAGAGTTTGAATAAGCGTTAGACCGCCGCAATAATCGAAAGCGGACGTTCATCTGGAGTCCATAGCTTCATTCATAGGAAACAATAGACACTCATTCTTTTACTTTTAGCCGCATTGCTTTTCTAATCCCTGCTAAAATTTGACTCCATCCGATTCGCTTTTTCCAGATTGCACCATCCACATAAACGTCGTAGTAATCTATACGATCCGTTTTGTATAGTTCGATTTTGTGAACAATAGGAGCACCGCTGTCAAAATCTGTTATCTCAATCACTCGCCAAAGCTTTGGAATTCCCTAAACTGGATGATGGTCAATATTATTCTCCAAATGTGATTCCGTTTTGACTCCACTAGTGTATGATTTAGATAATTTTTTTTTGATGTTTACTGGTGCGTCGATACATAGCTTCCTCCTACCTTGCAAGGTAAGTATAGCTTGTAAGGTCGCACTAATAAGCTGTTATGCGGTAAACAACGAAGAAATTTCCGAGCACAGGAGCCACCAATGAATCAGTCGATCATCCTTCACCATTACGCAGGATCCCCTTACTCTGAGAAAATTAGGCTGATGTTTGGGTTTGCCAACATCCGTTGGTTTTCGTTGCTCTCTCCCGAGCAACCCCCACGGCCAAACCTAGATCCTCTTGCGGGGGGATACCGCAGGATTCCAGTTGCACAGATAGGTTCAGATATTTTCTGTGATACTAGCCTTATCGCTAAAGAGCTTTCTGAAACGGCTCAGAGCGCTGCACTTTCCCCGACGATGCTTCGAAACAATGAACTCGCCTTACTGGAACAATCTGAAACCGTAGCCGCCTTTGCGGCGTTGAATGCCGTTCCGCCGTATCGCTTGATGGGGAGTGTATTTAGGTCATTGGGTTTGAAAGGCGCTTTTCGCCTAATCATAGATCGGCAATCTGCTTTCAGCGATGGAGCAATGCGACAGCCAAAGCATCGAGAGGCAAAAAAACTGTTTCACACGTATTTACTAGCCTTGGAGAACAAACTGCAAGAGCAAAGTTGGGTTGGTGGAGATAGTCCGTCATACACTGACTTCGCAAGTTATCACCCTATCTGGTGCTACCACTATTACGGTGGAAAGCCTTTGATACTTGGGCCAAACCTTAATCGCTGGTTCCAAAGCGTTGGCGAGTTTGGGCACGGGAACCGTTGTGAAATAGAACAGACGGATGCACTTGATGTGGCTCGAAGTTCGGAGCCTCGTGCCCTTCCTGACTCGATCATCGACGCCTCGCCGACGATCGGAACTACAGCAAGTGTGGCGCCGGTTGATTACTGTGTCAGTCCGGTCACTGGAACGATTGTAGCGATGACGATGGAACGGATTATCCTTGCTCGAGAATCAACTGATTTCGGAACGCTTCACATTCATTTGCCCCGCGCTGGCTATTCGGTGACTAAGATGCATAGGGAATAATGCCGGATAATAAGTTGTTCAAGCATCATTACGGCGCAAAAAGCTGCGCCTCCATTGGACGCGCTAACGCGCGCCGCTTAGCAATGCGTTGAGGCAATGAATAATCGAGGCTATTCGTGTCTGGAAAGGCGTACTTGTTTCACTAAATGAGGGTTTCGATCGTGAAACAAAAGACAAATTGTTATTTTTAGTCTCAAAAAATCGGCCAGCTCATTATTCTGCAGAAGGTGTTCTAAATTTTTCAGGTTTAATAGCCGCTGGTCTAGCAAAGTGTGGTCACGAGCAATTAGAGGTTCATGCTCGTGGCGTTGGTGCAGATAAATCAAAATCACGTTGGGCAATAGATTTGACTGAGCGGGGTAAATTGTTGGTGGAGGCATGGAAAAAGGGTGATCAAAAAGCACTAGAAAATGCGCTTCAACAAAATGCTGGATTAATGGAATAGGCCATGACAATGGCCACTTACGATGGCTGTCCTGTTAATTTTATCTTATTTTTTATAGCCAAAAAAAGAAACAAGGTAGAAATGAATTGTGTAATTGTAATAGTGGCAAGAAATTTAAAAGATGTTGTATTAGTTCAATTTAAAAGCTAGCAAGAAATTCAACAAGGACAAAAAACAGTTGGTTTTTGCTCCTTCGTCGCTTACTTTAACCAACTATTTTTTGCCTGTTAATTAAGCGTTAGTTTTCAATGAGAATATTGAACATGGAAAATATTATCCCCTACACTGGGTTACTAGCTACAATTTGGATAGTAATTGGCATTTACACAGCTGCACTGTTTTATCCAAATTACAGCCATTCGAAGCAATTTTGTAGTGAGCTAGGTGCCTTTGGTAGCCCAACCCAAAAGTTATCGCCTGCAATAAATAATTACCCATTGGGCTTGTTTTTTATTCTGTTTGGTTATTATTTAGTAAGTGATTATTCGGCACACTTATCAACTACTGTAATTGGTACTATGGTCATTGTTCACGGCTTGTGTACTTGGATTTGTGGCTTTTTCCCTATGGATGGAGACCCATATACAACAAACCCGTCTGCGAGTTGTAAAATTCATTCTTGGTCAGGCATGGTAATGCTTCTTTCTTTTATTGTCGCTCCGGCAATTGTTGTATTTTCAAGTTTATACCCATCCACTCTCAGAGCGATCTCTCTCGTGTGTATCATCGGTTGCTTTTATTTTGCTTATAAGTTGGCGGTTGCTTTTAAATCAAAAGCAAATCCGGGAGTTCATCAAAGGCTAAGTTACGGATTTCAAATACTTTGGTTATTTGTCTATTCTTTCTTCGTGGTAGCATGAAAACTAACAAAAACATCATGATGGGAATTTTACTATCTTCAAAATAACTGCCTATTAGATGATTTGAAACACTCAAATCAGGAAATATATCCTAATCAACGCATTTTCATCATCAATATTGAGAACTACGTATATCTGGTTCCATATATTGAAACTGATGAAGAATATTTTTTAAAAACAGTTATTCCTAGTCGCAAGGCTACCAAGTTATATATAGGTGAAAAGCCATGAATAAAGCAAAATTGGACAAAGAAGAACAGAACTTACTCGATGATTTTGAGAGTGGTAACTTTACTTCTACGCTAACAGAAAGTCGCAAGTCCGAAATCCAAGCATCTGCAGAGGATACTTTCAAAAAAGATAAGCGTATTAATATTCGCCTGTCTGGACATGATTTATCCGCAATCCAACGTCGTGCTTTGGAAGAAGGTATCCCATATCAAACGTTGGTGGCTAGTGTTCTTCATAAATATGTATCTGGCACTTTGCAAGATATTACAGCTAACAAGTTTAGCAAGCGGACGCGATAAAACAGCGCCGCTTCTAAAAGCGTTGAGGCTTTAGGATAACTCATTCAGACAAAACTACTCATTTTTTTTGCGCCTTTATCGCACTGTAGACGATTGGCTCGATATAGGTAATGCATTTGGCTCCCTGATTTTAGGGGGTAATTAATAAGAAACGAGTAATTCTGCATCCTCGTTATACACAACACGAGATAATCTACCAATGTACGCTGTAATATGGATGATAGGCACACTGCTTTCGTTTAGCCTCATGGCCGTGTGTGCCCGTGAGTTGTCCGGAGAGATTGCTACTCCTCAAACATTATTTTTTCGAAGTGCTATAGGGTTAGCGAGTGTATCAATTATTCTGCTAGCTTCAAAAGACACTTTAAAAATTCAAACTAATAGACTTGGTCTGCACACGCTTAGAAATATTTTCCATTTTGCAGGTCAATATGGTTGGTTCTTAGGTATTGGGCTGCTTCCACTCGCTGAGGTTTTCGCTCTTGAATTTACGGTTCCAATTTGGACACTTATCATTGCTGCAGTGACATTGGGCGAGAGGATAACTACACGAAAAGTAGTATCGGTTTTATTGGGTAGTCTAGGTGTTGTTGTCATTCTTCAGCCCGGTGTTTCCATAATTAATGCCGCTTCTTTTATCGTTCTAGCTTCAGCTGTTTCTTATGCTATTTCACACACCGCCACGAAGTCATTAAGCTCATCTGAATCACCAATGTCCATTCTTTTTTATATGTGTTTAATTCAGTTACCCATTGGCTTACTTCTCTCTATACCAAGTTGGGTGTGGCCGGCAGGCTTACAATGGCTTTGGCTGTTAATCATTGGCTTAACAGCACTCTCTGCGCATTATTGCATGGCTAAAGCTATGCAGTATGCAGAGGTAACTACTGTGGTAACTCTTGATTTTTTCAGGTTGCCATTAATCGCGTTGGTAGGTGTATTACTTTACTCAGAACAACTCGAAATTGCCTTAATAATAGGTGGTCTGCTTATGTTAGCTGGCAATATAGTAAGTCTTAAGCAGTCAGCATATAAAAATTAAGAGGACATCCAAGATAACTGATTTGTTCTAGCCTGTGGCGAAGCCACCAAAGCGTTAATCGGCAAAGCCGATGCTTTAACTCTTTATAGAAATAAACGCACGCTTCGCGCCATCATCCCGCGCGGCGTCCCCATGATGGTTGTGACTAGATTCCCTTCTAGCCAGTTACTCTTTTTATAAAGTGCGTCGTGAACTTTACCTTTCAGGTCAGCTAAAGCTGTTCCATATTTATCCTGTAAATATGGTCAACAGCAAAAAAGAGTAACCAGACAAAATGGTTGGGAACCATTTTGAACATCTGCAAGATGACCCGAAGGGCAAAGTATAAGGATATACTTTGTAAAATCCCGCTCGCTACTAAAGATTTTTACTGAAACGTTAAAGGCGGGAAAGCAGTGGCAGAGCCACCAAAGTGGGTATCGGCAAAGCCGAATTTTCTTACTCACTTACGATGGCTGTTCTGTTAATTTTATTAATTTACTGTTACCGCGTGCTGCCTCAATTGAAACGCAAACTGACAGGGTTTGGAAATTACTTCGGACTACCTGACAACAGCCGCAGCGTGAGCAAGCTTTACAACTATGTATTGCATAGTCTTTACAAATGGCTCAACCGGCGCAGTGGCCGTCGGAGTTACAACTGGTGTAATTTTAAGAAGATGCTAGAGTATTTCTAAATACAAGAAACTATGAGTTAGCAAAACAGTGGTCAAGGTTGACTTGTATTAAAGTGGACGTAATTTACATGGGTGAATATATAACTGAAGAGCCGGATGCGGTAATTCCGTACGTCCGGAACTGTGTGGGCTCGGCTCAGTAATAGGCCACTCTACCAAGATTGCAAAAATATTCTGCCGTTACAATGGAGGTTAATTATGAATAATAAAATTGGAAGAAATGATCCATGTCCGTGTGGCAGCGGTCAGAAATACAAGAAATGCTGTATGCTCAAAAACGCTTCAGAATTACCAGTTACATGGGGAGATGAAGAAGGCATGCATGTTATTTCCCAAGGTGTAAAACCCACAGCATCTGAGATTGATCAAATGTCGAAAGAATACCAAAATCAAATTAGAAACTCGCCATTGTGGGATGAAATGGTAAATGAATTTGGCAAAGAAAAAGCTGAAGAATTATTAAAGGAATGCAAGGCTGAGATTAAGTGATCCTATCCTGTTTCCAATATTTTAAATATTGATACTTCTACTCCTGCTGCCCCTTATAATCAGTTATGGGATCATGAACTAGCCAAAAGTGAATACAAAGATGGTCAACTTTCTAAAAAAGAGTATGGGTATATAGTTGCTCATATAGATTTACGGTTTGCAGCTGTTGAGCAATGTTTACCTAACATAGCAATTAAGGCTTTGGTGAGTCTGCGAGGTATCAACAATGGAATGCTTTATCCATTGCCCTTGACTATCACTTCCGGTTCCCCCAGATCTATTCACTACTCCCATAAATACATATCTAAAATGGTGACTCTATGAATAAACACTTAAAAATTGACATCGTATCCGACGTATCTTGCCCTTGGTGTATCATCGGCTACCAAGCATTAAACCAAGCTTTAACTAATTTAGCCCCAGAGATTGAGGCTGAGATTACTTGGCAACCATTTGAACTGAATCCGCAGATGCCCAAGGAAGGACAGGACATTACTGAACACATTACGCAAAAGTATGGCATTACTGTGGAGCAAAGTGAGCAAAATCGTGCGGCAATTAGAGATCGTGGATTGTCTGTAGGCTATGAATTTGGGAATCGCGGTGGTGGTCGTATTTACAACACCTTTGATGCGCATCGTCTCTTACATTGGGCCCATGAACTAGGCAAACAAACTGAACTAAAGTTAGCGTTTTTTGATTTGTATTTTCAGCAAAGTGGTAACCCTAGCGATCATCAGCAGTTGTTATCTGTTGTTGAAAGTCTTGGATTAGATGTGGCCGAGGCGAAAAAAATATTGGAATCAGATAAGTACACCGATGATGTGAGAAAGCAGCAACAATTTTATCAATCAGCTGGTGTGAGTTCGGTGCCTGCTGTAATCGTGAATGATAAACACTTGATCAGTGGTGGCCAGCCAACTGAAGTATTTGAAAAAGCGTTAAAGCAAATTGCAGATGAGAGCATTGCTGGCTAGTTTGAATGCGATATAACTATCGCTATTTCGTCTATGGTCGCGATGTTTACCTAACTGTCAGATGTTGGCAATCAATGCCTGAAAAATTGATATATGGACTCCGGTTTGTAAAAGCTTGCTGCTTATTACGTTTACCTCGTTAAAGGTGAGAGTCCATATTTTTCACATTGACTGTATGGTTACTGAGTGACTGGAAAGCCCCTATCTCGCATTAACGCTTCAACTTTAGCATCACGTCCGCGGAATAAACGATAAGCTTTAGCTGGATCCATTGCATTACGAATAGAAAACAAGTGATCGACTAGTTTCTTACTCACATCTTTGTCGTAGAAACCACCAGGGGCTTCAGCAAAGGCTTCTGCTGCGTCAGAAGTGAGTACTTCAGCCCACATGTAGCCATAATACCCAGAGGAATATCCTTCGCTTGAAAATACATGACCAAACTGAGTGCTGCGATGGCGCATCACGACTTCTTCAGGCATACCCAGAGCCGTTAGCTGTTCTTTTTCAAATGCCTGTGGTTCGATTAAGGCAGGATCTGTGGTGTGGTATAACAAGTCCATAATGGCTGAAGCCATATATTCAGTTGTTTTAAAGCCTTCGTTAAAGGTGGCTGCCTTTTTAATTTTGGCGACTAAATCAGCAGGAATAGGTTCACCCGTTTTGTAATGTACCAAGTAGTTATTAATCACTTCGTCTGTTGTTAGCCAACGCTCTAGTAATTGAGATTGAAATTCAGTGTAATCTCGCACACCAGAATGTGAAGTAGGGTAAGCAACAGTGGCAGATAAAAAATGTAATGCATGGCCAAATTCATGGAAATAAGTTTCTGCATCATCCCAAGATATGAGGGTTGGCTGGCCTTGTGAACCCTTCACAAAATTGGAATTGTTAGAGGAAAGAACCGTCTTTTTACCATCAAAGGTAGTATGACTTCGATAGGTGGTGGCCCAAGCGCCCGAGCGTTTTCCTTTGCGGCCAAATGGGTCTAGGTACCACAAACCAATATGTTCACCGGAGGTCTTGTCTGTGACTTCCCACACTTTAACATCTTCATGGAATACCGGAACTGAACCTTCTAGTACAGGCGTAAAATCAAAGTTAAATAATCGACCTGCAACATAGAACATCGCTTCGCGTAACTTATCTAATTGTAGGTATTGTTTCACTTCATCAGAATCAAGAGAATATTTGTCTTTGCGGACTTTTTCGGCATAATAGCGGTAGTCCCAAGGCGCTATTTTAATTTTAGGCCCTTGTGTATCTGCTATCGCCTGCATATCTGCCACTTCTTCATCCACACGTGCAATGGCTGCTGGCCAAACTTTTTTCATCAAGGCCATGGCATTATCTGGGGTTTTTGCCATGCGGTCTTCTAAGCGCCACTGTGAGTAATTGTCGTAACCTAGCAGTGCAACACGTTCATCCCGTAAGGTAAGGATTTTTTTGATGAGTTGGTTATTATCAAATTCATCACCATTATTGGCACGGCTATAATAGGTTTTCCAAACGTTCTCTCTCAGCTCCCGCTCGTCAGAGTAGGTTAAAAATGGGTCCATAGATGAGCGAGAGTTGGTAATGGCATATTGCCCTTCTTTACCTAGACCTTTTGCTGCGCTCGCAGCAGCCGAGATTAGTGATTCTGAAAGGCCCGATAACTGGTCGTGACTTAGAAATAACACATAGTTTTCTTCGTCAGCTAATATGTTATTAGCAAATTGGGTCTGTAAACCGGCTACTTCTTGGTTAATTGCTGCATATCTCGCTTTGGCTTCGCCTATTAGTGTTGCGCCGTTGCGAGCAAAACTATTATAGGTAAGCCATGTGACTCTCTGTTCTTCGCTGCTTAAGTTTTTTAAGTCTTCACTTTGGTAAACCGCTTTCACTTTAGCAAAAAGTTTTTCATTACCTGTGATACTAGAATTAAATGCAGAAATTTTTGGTACCATTTCTTTTTGGATATCACGAAACTCAGGGCTATTATTATTTGAGCTCCATATTCCCCAATAACTAAACACCCTGCTTAAAGCGCTACCGGCTTTTTCTAAAGCCACGACTGTATTTTGAAAATTCGCCGGCTCTGGATTATTCACTATGGCATCGATTTCAGCCAAATTCAGGGCCATACCTTTTTCTAAAGCGGGTTTAAGGTCTGCTAAATCCATCTTATCAAAAGCGGGTACGCCGCCATAAGGGCCAGCATATTCTGCTAATAATGGATTTTGTTGTTCCGCTTTTGCCTCTGATACTGTGGTTGCTACTTTGGTTTTAGTCGGGGTGGGTTCGCTACATGCACTTAATGCAACTATCACCGCACTACTTAATAGCGCTGCTAGTTTGATTTTCATAATTTCCTACCAGATGATTTTTATAATTTTGATTGAGTTCGTCAGAATTTATCTGACCACAAAAGAGTGTAATGTTCTGGCATCAAAGTACAAGGGAGTATGCGCTTAATCTTCGATATTATAGGCTGCTAGATTGGTATAGATTACTATACGCAGTGAGTGTTGGGTATACGGCAATTAGGTGTGAATTGTTTAAAGTATAACCACCTTAGCAATAAGTGAGAGCCTGAAATGAAATCCGTTCTACTGGCCACATCTTTACTGGTATCGAGTTATTGCTCTGCCAACTTAGACACCTTAGCAACAACCTTAAGCTGGTTGCAAACTTGGGCTCCACAGAACGTCGAATTCAAAATCGTAAAGTCTGCAATAAAATTTAGCGGTTGTAAGCAGAAAGAATACTTAGCTGCTTTGTACCAACCTATCACTGAAGATATGGTGCTTGAAATAGGCTTGGGTTATGCCAAAGGCGCACATTCTTGGGGTGTTTTTAATCAAGAAGTTTCCGTAAAAGAATTTTCTTTTATTCCTAGATATCAATTTAGTCATGATGTGAACATCGGATTTGGTGTGATTGTTCAATCACAAACTGAGTTTAAAACAAGCCAAGGATTTGAGTTCAATTTACCCAAAAACACCGAGTGGTTACTCAATACACGCATTGATGGTTTTGCTCATAATCACTATTGGGAATGGACTGCATCAAGCCAAAAATGGCACCCTTCAAATGACCTAGGTGGATTATTTGCAAATGGCGCCATTAATAATAAAATTAGCTTAAGTTACAATGGGTATTTCTGAGATATTACCGAGACTGATTAAACCGCAGCCCCTCTCGCACTTCTTTTATCCAAATGCTGTGCATCGCACAACCGCAATACTGATTTTTTATCTGTTCCATCTACTTCAGTAATACATGTATTTTGAAAGTCTGACAGTGGCAAGGTAGCGTCATCCACTATCAAGTGTTGTTTAATCAGTTCTCGCAGTACTAAGCCATGAGTCATAACAACTAGGCTTCCTTGCATGTTCTGATAGGTTGTCAAAACAAATTCCCATGCAAGATTAACTCGTTCTATAAACTGTTGTTGGGTTTCACCGTTGGGTGGGGTATAAATTTCATCAAAAATATCAGCATCAATCTCTGCATAAGCCTTGCCACGTAAATCGCCAAAACTTCTTTCTCTAAGCAACGGTTGTAGGCTAAAGGAAGATTGTTGTATTGCATGAAGTGGGGCTGCTGTTTGTTGGGTGCGTATATAGTCACTGCAGATTATATTCTCTATAGAAATATCCTGAAACGCCTGAGCAAGTTGCTTGGCTTGTTGATGCCCCAGATCTGAAAGAGGAGTATCAGGCGTTTGTAGAATTCTATCTCTGTTGCCGTTTGTTTGGCCGTGGCGGATAAGATAGATAGACATTAAGCAAATACCACTGTTTTGCTCTTGTGAATGATCACGCGATCTTCTAGATGGTAACGCACACCATTAGCTAAGGCGGTTTTTTCACAGTTTTTACCTTTACGCACCATGTCGGCTGACGTGTCGCTATGGCTAATACGCATAACTTCTTGTTCAATAATCGGGCCTTCATCTAAATCGCTAGTCACATAATGGCAAGTGGCTCCGATTAACTTAACGCCACGGTTATAAGCTTGCAAATAAGGTTTGGCACCAGCAAAAGAAGGTAAAAAGCTGTGATGAATATTAATTGCTTTACCCGCTAACTTCTTGCAAAGGTGATCGGGGATAATCTGCATAAATCTAGCAAGAACAGTTAAGTCAGCTTGATAGGCTTCAATGAGTTTCTCTACCTCAGCAAAGGCCTTTTCTTTTGGTTGGTCTTTAAAATCTACCCAGTGAAATGGGATGTTATGCCAGTCTGCAAATTGTTTCATTTGCGGATGATTGGAAATAATACAAGGGATATCACAATGTAATTCACCACTGTGCCAGCGATGCAAAATATCCAATAAACAATGAGATTCGTGGCTTGCCAACATCACTACTTTTTGTTTTTTGTGTGAATCAGCAATTTTCCAATGCATTTGAAATTTTTCAGCAATAGGCTCAAAAGATTGCTTTATGTTTTGCAAACTCATACTCATTGATTCGGCTTTGATCTCGTGGCGCATAAAAAAGCGGCCCGTTTGCTGATCAGTATGATGGTTAGCCTCGACGATAGTGGCATTTTGTTGAGCCAAAAACTGACTTACTGCTGCGACTAACCCTATTTGATCTGGGCAATCAATGACTAACCTAAACGTTTGTTGCATAACTCATAAAACCTTGATTTCCTT
>JAWUXT010000115.1:0-18613 GCA_034111205.1 Paraglaciecola sp.
AGTACTGAAACCTGCGATATGACCTTTTCAAATGATGGTTTCGAACTTTATGGGGCCAGTATCGGTGACTCTTTACCCGACCAAAAGGCGGTTGATGACTTCAAAGATGTCAATTTACGGGCCGTTCGCAGTAATAATAATGTGTGCGAAGCACTGCTACAAGGCACCCAGAATATAGACCTAACCTATGACTGTGATTCGCCAGATCAATGTCTTACCCCATTAAGTGGTATCGCCATTGATGGTGATGGTTCTGGTGGTAACACCGGCACTTTAACCGTTTTATTTGATGCACTAGGTGTGGCCAATTTGTCTGGACTCAATTACCCCGATGCTGGGCGTTTAACCCTTAGCGTTCAAGCTGAAGTGGATGGTGTCACTTTTAATAGTTCTGATAGTAAAACAGTAGATGTCTACCCCAATTATTTACAACTCACTGTAGACCAAAGTGAATTACTCTATGGCAGTTCCGGTGCACAAAATAACTATATAGCCGGTGAGCCCTTTACTTTTTCAATAGGGGCCTACGGCACAAACAACGCACTTTTACCCAACTATCAAGCTGAAAATCCACAGTTAAAGGTCACCCGAATTCAACCCGCTAGTTCCGGAAGTAATGGTCACTTTAAATATTCCGATACTGGCACAATTTCCGCACAGTTAGCGGCGGGGTTCACATCTGCAACCGGATTAAGTTTTACTGCTGGTAAACACCAATATACATCAGCTTATTATGACGAGGTGGGACGAATAAACATTGATGTAAAAGACAATACTTATTTGGGTAATGAAGTCTTATCCAATGGCAGCAAAACCTTAGGTGACTTTTACCCTGCGTATTTTGGAGTAGCCTTATCTGCTACTCCGTCATTAGATGATACCTGTGGTGTATTTAGTTATATTGGCGAAACCATTACTTTTGCAACCGACCCTGCATTCACTATTACCGCTTATAATGCCTTCAATGTTATAACCCAGAACTACAGCGATCACTATTGGAATTACCTGCCAAATGAATCGACCCTTGAAGCAAACTTAAGCTATGCAGACAGTTCTGCTTATATTTTAACTGGAACGGCCAGTGCAATAGATTTGGGTGATGCGCCTCTGATAACCAATAATAATAATTATAATGGTTCAGGTACTGTTACTATTACCAATGGCATGTTTCGATATGACAAAGTGACTTCACTCGGCAATAGCACTTTTGATCCAGTGTCACCATTTGATGCCAAAATCAACCTCTCTTTTACCAGCAACTTTTTCAGTAACACCTTTGTAGACCAGGACGGCAACCTAGATACTATTTGTTATCAGGCCACTTATAACGACAACACCTGCTTAGGATGGGACATAGATGAAGTGACAGGCACACAAATGCGTTATGGACGTTTAACATTAGAAAGTACCTATGGCATTGAGGCTGAACCTCTTAATGTACCAATAAAAGCTGAATATTTTAATAACAGCCAATGGTTACTGAATACCGATGATAGTAATTGCACCAGTATTGCTTTGACAGAAGCAGCGGGACAAATCCTATTAACCCCCATTGAGGGTTATGATCTTGATTTAGTGGGTGATGTAAACAGTGTTGGTGTACTTATTTCAGGCTTACCAGTGGGAGACCAATTTAAGTTGAAAGCACCAGATCCCAGTCAACTAGGACCAGGCACTGAAGGACAGTTGGAGTTATCCTTGGATCCCACTGCAATAGGCGTAGAGTGGCCTAATCACTTAAACTATGATTGGGACGGAGATGGCTTCATAGATATTAATGACTTTCCTAAAGCAACCGTCAGTTTTGGCCTATTTCGAGGCAGCGATAGAATCATTCAATGGCGCGAAGTGTCCAATTAATCAAAATATAACTTGGGTGAAGCTAATAAAATAGCGTTTCCCATGTAACATGCTTGCTCTTTTTGTTGTAACTCAATAGCATAGGCAAAGCAAAGTTGTGATCTGGTAACCTTATACCCGATTTTTGTCATCACAATAAAAATAGTTGCCATCAAGCAACCAGTTTGGAATCGAATAATGAACCGTATAGCTCAATTTACTCTTATCCTTGCCCTTTCGTTTAGCCAAAATATTATGGCTGGCGATCTATCGGTTGCAGATGTTGAAAACAAGATATCTGTAAAACAATCCGAGTACGACAATTACAACAGCTCCCTTGAAGCGCAAATTGCTAATGCCGCCAGCTTGGAAAAAGAGCTTGGGGAACTTCGCAAAAATGCCATACTTGCTGATGCAGATAGACAATCTGCACTAATAGAGATGAATTTAAAATACGAACAAGTCATTGATGATCCCGAGTTAGATATTACCCCTGTAATAGAAACTTACGCAAAAGCAGTAAGAACCCATAAAGCAATCAAAGATGCCATCACCGATAAATACAACCAATGGCAAGGTGAGTTGCAAGATGTTGAACAAATGCAAATATCTAAGCACAGCCTACTAAATACCATCGAAGGTTTAAAAGAGCAGTTAAACAGCGCTCGAATCGATCGCTTATATCAAGAATTTAATCGCCAGGAATCAATTGTAGTCAGTCATAACATTGCCTGTGACAGAGATGAAACATTAGGAAAATGTAGCGACCGTGGTAAGTCGCTTGCGAAACAAAAAGCATCAAAACGTTTTTTAGATAGTGTTTATAGCGGTTTAAGTGAATCAGGTGAGGCTGAAAAAAGACGCCAAACCTCAGACGCTTCAGTGCAAGTATTACGCAGCGAAGTGGCAGATAGCAATTTTAGTGGCCAAGGTAACTTCAACATTAAAATGAACTTACAGTTACAAGGTAATTTAAAACGCTCTGAGGGTTGTGAACTATTAGGATTAGACAGACGTTACTGTGTGAATTTTAAAGCCAACAATAACGTTCAAATCGCTAACACTATTTCATCACCTATGGCTACTGATGAATCAGTAATGTACGAATTAACAGTACGTTCCAACGTATTTGATGATGAAGTATTGATTGATGGTGTGAGCTACGGTTCAACTAGACTACAAGTTATGTTGCCATCAGGTGAACATAATTTAGAAGTGGTTAAACGTGGTTTTGAAACAAGTCGTCAAAAAGTAACATTATCCGAGTCCAAAACCTTAAAAGTTGAGTTAAACCGTTCTCAGTTCACTTTTAGTAAGGGTGAGCGTATTCAAGATATATTAGCAGGAGACATACCTGGACCTGATTTAGTGGTAATACCTGCAGGCAGTTTTCGAATGGGCGATATTACAGGTGTAGGTCTAGATAATGAGCGCCCGGTAAAAACCCAAGAATTTAAACAATCTTTTGGTATCAGCGAAACAGAAATAAGCGTCAAAGCTTTCGGAAGTTTTGTAAATTCGACTAGTTATGTCACTGAAGCAGAAAAACAAAAAGGTTGTGCTGCTCATGAAGATGGTCAATCTATATGGAAAGATGATCGTAATTGGCGTTCACCCGGCTTTGTACAAACCGAGAACAGCCCGGTGGTATGTGTCAGCATGCATGATGCTAAGGCTTACGTAGATTGGATATCACAAGCCAGTAGTCAAGCCTATAAATTACCCAGTGAAGCCCGTTGGGAATACGCTGCCAGAGCCGGTAAAGAAACCGATTATTGGTGGGGTGAAGGGGTTGGTTCAGATAACGCTAACTGCGGTTGGTGTGGTAGCCAGTGGTCAAATGTCAGCACGGCGCCGGTTGGTTCGTTTGAGCGTAATGATTTTGGTCTATTTGATACAGTCGGTAACGTTTGGGAGTGGACCACCAGCAAGAAAGCAGAAAGCAACTCGGTGGTACGCGGTGGTGCTTGGAACTTTGCACCTCGTTTGGCACGTGCGTCTACTCGCATGGAGTTAGACAGCAGTTTCCGATCTAATTATATTGGTTTTAGAGTAGTCCGCGAGCAGTAATGCAGTACAGTAGTAGCGAGAGAACAAACCTTATTCTTGGTTTAACTCGCTACTCGCTGCTCAAGCAATTTTATAGCGATATCCATCGCCTCTTCACCTTAGTACTTAATCTCTTTTTTAGTCACTTCCCCAGTCACATTAAAATACCTTAAACACCCATTAATTAGACCCACGGCTAAACCTTCAAAATGTTGAGAATACTGAAAATAAATAGGTAATTCATAGTCCGATTTTTATTTATGGGGAAAGCGTGGTAGTTCGCGTCGGGATAAAGCTCTATCACCTCACCATGAATATAGTTATCAATATTCTGTAAATACTATACCTTTCATAATTATTGCGCTTTCTTAAGGTAATTTTGTAATGAGTCTAAAATACGTCCAGAATTAAAAGGTTTAACAATAAAACCATTGGCTCCAGCTTTGATTGCAGCAGACACATTTTCTTGGGAACTTTCACCAGACACCATTACCACCATAATACCTGGCTTGGCTTGACGTATTTGCTTTAACACCTCAATGCCGCCGGTATGGGGTAATTCGATATCTAAATACACCAAATTAATCTTATGCTGTATAATTTGCTCAGGGATTAATTCGCCCGTAGCAGCATGGAAGAAATTAGCTTCGATTTCCACTTTGTGCTCGTTTATACAGGCTAACAAAGCGGCGCGTAAAAGCTCTCTGCTATTTTCGACATCGTCTACTAATAATATGTTAATCGTTATGCTCATTTAATACTTCCGCCACTTTTTGATTAAGTTTAGTACAATGTTGGACTCCTTGTATATAATGCTTTTCTCTCAGTAGCAGCAGAGAATCTTCAGCCAAATTGGTTAAATCATCATAACCAAAACTCCCTGCTGAGCCCTTGATAATATGCACGGTTTTAATCAGGCTATCATAATCAAGGTTGAGTATGTTTTTCGTTATCTCAATATGCTGTTTAGCTAACTCCGTATAAAATAGCCCTATCAGTTTAGGATCCGGTATAAATAATTGGGTATCTTGTGAATCATTATTGTCTTTGTCGTCACAAACAGATAAATGTTGGCTAAGTACCGAGTATAGATTTTCTAACTCAAGAGGTTTACTTAAGGCTCCAGTAAAACCGATAGCCGCATATTCTTGTATATCTGAGGGCATAACATTGGCAGTCAGGGCATAAACAGGTGTACTTACACCAAGTTGCAGCAGTGATTTCATTGCTTTTTTACCATCCATGACTGGCATCTGAATATCCATCAAGACCAAATCATATTGAACATCCAGTGCCTTTTGTAATCCTTCTAGCCCATTTACTGCCAAATCTACCTGCGCACCTGTTTTCTCAAGATTAAAGGTGATCAACTGTTGATTCACCTCAGTGTCTTCTACCAATAGAATATTGCCAACTAATGAAGGTGTCACTAAAGGTTTAGGTGCAATAATGTCTCGGTTAAGGATAGAGTCACATTCACCATCATATTTTTGACACACAATAGTCACACAGAATCTTGAGCCTTTGCCCAAGGTAGACTCTAATTCAACAACGCCTCCCATTAATTCAATCATACTTTTAGTGATAAACAACCCCAATCCAGTGCCACCAAAATTGCGGGTGATACTAGAATCAGCTTGACGAAAGTATTCAAATATCAAAGCTTGTTTATCACTAGCAATGCCTTCACCTGTATCAATCACTTCTATCTGTAAGGTGCTAGTACTAACGATAAATTTCACATGTAAACTGATACTTCCAGTTTTAGTAAACTTAATCGCATTACTTAACAAGTTATGTATCACCTGTTTGAGTCGTGTAGGGTCTGCCACTATCCATTCAGGTATCACAGAGTCCATTACCAGCACAAAATCTAATTGTTCTTTTTGGCAATTAAAGAGGTAAATTTGTTCAATGTCTTGTAGTAAGTTTGGTAGGTTAAAACGTATGTCTTCAAGTTCTAACTTTTGATTTTCAATCTTGCTTATATCTAGTATTTCACTTAACAAGGTGGTTAAGTGGCGACCACCGTTGATAATAGTAGTGAGATATTGTGCACTTTCTTCGCGACTCAGTCTGTGTTGCAATAATACCTCCGCAAAACCAATAATAGCAGTCAAAGGTGTCCTGATAGCATGACTCATATTGGCTAAAAATTCTGATTTTGCTTGGTTTGCCGCACGTGCTTCGGTTTTCGCTTTTTCTGCTTCACGGGTGCGCTCTATAATTTGTTTTTCTAAGTTCTCTTTGAAATCTTTTAGCTCTTGATTACGCTGAAATAGTTCTAAAGATTTTTGTTCTAAAATAACTTCAGCAGATCGCCGAGCTTGACGCTCTCTTAGATAACGTTTTTTTAATATTTCTTCATTCATCTGAATTCTTAAAATTTATCGCTTAGTTTTCCAACCTACTATAGCTAATAATACAATTTTATAGTTCCTTTTGACGTCAAATTCATAAAAACGTGCTGAAACTGTTATTTTTATGCTCTTGTTGATGCTCTGTACTTGCCCAAATCCCAGTGCATTGGTACAGTTAGCGAATATTAATCTTATCAATCAAAGTGCGGTTTTTACATGTTCAAAAAGCTACGGGGAATGTTTTCCAACGATTTGTCAATCGACCTCGGCACAGCAAATACGCTAATCTATATAAAAGATCAGGGTATTGTTCTCAATGAACCTTCCGTTGTTGCAATTCGTCAAGAGCGCGGCACAGGTGGCCCCAAAAGTGTCGCTGCCGTTGGGCGTGAAGCAAAACAAATGTTAGGCAGAACGCCTGGTAACATAAAGGCTATTCGCCCCATGAAAGATGGGGTAATTGCTGACTTTTATGTCACAGAAAAAATGCTTCAGCATTTTATCAAGCAAGTACACGATAATAATTTTTTACGCCCCAGCCCCAGAGTGTTGGTGTGCGTACCTTGCGGTTCAACTCAAGTTGAACGGCGTGCAATTCGTGAATCAGCTTTAGGAGCGGGTGCTCGTGAAGTCTATTTAATTGACGAACCTATGGCTGCTGCTATTGGGGCTGGCTTACCAGTTTCAGAAGCGACAGGCTCTATGGTGGTAGATATTGGTGGTGGTACCACAGAAGTAGCCATTATTTCACTCAACGGTATCGTGTATTCATCTTCAGTTAGAATTGGTGGCGATAAGTTTGATGAAGCCATTATCTCTTATGTGCGACGTAATTTTGGTTCGCTTATAGGCGAGGCAACTGCTGAACGTATTAAGCATGAAATTGGTGCAGCGTACCCAGGTGAAGAAGTCAAAGAAATTGAAGTGCGAGGCCGCAACTTAGCAGAAGGTGTGCCACGTGGTTTTACACTTAATAGCAATGAAATTCTTGAAGCCCTACAAGAGCCTTTAACCGGTATTGTGTCAGCTGTTATGGTTGCCCTTGAACAATCACCACCAGAACTGGCCTCTGATATCTCTGAGCGCGGCATGGTGCTTACCGGTGGTGGAGCATTACTTAAAGACTTAGACCGTCTTCTTATGGAAGAAACCGGTATACCCGTGGTGATTGCTGATGATCCACTTACCTGTGTCGCCAGAGGGGGTGGTAAAGCATTTGAAATGATCGATATCCATGGAGGCGATCTGTTTAGCTACGAATAGTAGTTATAGAAATTTCATAGTAATCAAGGCGACATCATGTCGCCTTTAGGCAGACGATAATGAATTTAATGTTTTCAAATGGACCCTCTCTGCCTAATAGACTTGCGCTGGGTCTTATTCTGTCTATCGCATTGATTCTGTTCGACCACAAGCTAGACGGATTTGGCACCACTAGGGTGTACCTCAATTCATTGGTTAGCCCACTTCAATACTTAGCTAATCTTCCCGGCCAACTGCTCAATGCCAGCGCAAGTCGTTTTGTATCTCACGAACGTTTGTTTGATGACAATGCTAAGTTGACTCATGATGCCATGGTGATGAACGGCCAACTGCAACGCTTAACCTTTTTGCAAGAAGAAAACGACCGTTTACGCAGCCTTTTAAATTCGCCTGTTCAAGACAACACTCGCAAAGTTGTCGCCGAACTCATGGCTGTGGATAACAACCCTTATAGTCATCAGATTGTCATTAATAAAGGCGCTATTAATGGGGTCTATGAAGGTCAACCTGTTTTAGATGATAAAGGCATTGTTGGCCAAATCATGCAAGTGAGTTCGACTAATAGCCGTGTATTGCTCATAGCAGATGTCACCCATGCCATACCGGTTAGGGTCGCCCGAAATAACGTGCGTTTGATCGTTTCTGGTTCTGGCAGCTTGGATGAACTTTTGATCCAACATGTTGCCCATAGTAGTGATCTGAAAATAGGCGATATATTGTTATCCTCAGGCTTGGGGAATATATTTCCAGAAGGTTACCCAGTAGCCACTATCACATCCATTATTCGAGATGAAAGCAGGCCATTTTCCCAAGTCAGAGCAAAACCTATTGCCCAACTTGACAGGTTAAAGTACTTATTATTACTCTGGTCAGAGCGCACATCTGAAGATAAACAAGCAGTGAAAGAGATGATTCAGAAATGAGCTTACGCAATTATTCTATCGCGCTGAGTATTATCATCGCCTTGGTACTCCAGATTATGCCAATGCCCGCAATCGCAGATTTATACCGCCCAGACTGGGTCTTATTAGTATTAAGTTATTGGGCACTAGCCCTGCCCAATAGAGTCAATGTAGGGGTTGCGTTTTTTACTGGCCTAATATTGGATATTTTACTTGGCACCAGCATGGGTGTGCATAGCTTCGCTATGTGTCTATGTATTTATGTATTAGCGGCAAATCATAAACGTCTGCGAAATTATTCAGTTTGGCAACAATCTATCATTATTGGGATTATGGCGGCTTTATATAACTTGGTTATTTTTTGGGTTCAACATTTGATCACCGACATTTATTTCTTGTTCGATTATCTGTGGCCCGTTGCCAGCTCAATGGTGATATGGCCTTGGTTATTCTGGTTACTACGTAAAATTCGTCGCCAGCTGCGTCTAAATTGATGATGTTACTTCTAGCTTCACAGTCTCCTCGCAGAGCTGAATTGTTGAAACAAATAGGTATACCATTTAGTCAATACCCAGTGGATATTGACGAAACTGTGTTAGCCCATGAAACCCCTAACAACTACGTTCGAAGAATGGCTCAAGAAAAGTCTAGTTTAGGTTACAAAAGAGCAGGAGCAAAAAAACTAGTTCTGGGCTTAGACACCATCGTGGTAGCAGATGGCAATATATTAGGTAAACCAAAAAACAAAGCTGACGCGGTGCGTATGTTGAGTTTACTGTCCGATAACACCCATAAAGTATTAACTGCTGTTGCTATCACTAATTATAAACAACAAAAAACCATAGTAGTTGAAACTCAAGTCTGTTTTGGGGCTCTAAGTCAACAGCAAATAGCATGGTATTGGAAAACCGGTGAGCCACAAGATAAGGCCGGAAGCTATGGTATACAAGGCTTAGGCGGACAATTTGTGAAACATATTAACGGTAGTTACAGCGCAGTTGTAGGGTTACCTTTATATCAAACAAGACTGTTATTAACTGAATTCGGGATCATTAATGAGTGCTGAACTATTAATCAATGTTACCCCTTCTGAGTCACGTGTAGCCTTGATTGAAAATGGGATACTCCAAGAAATCCATATAGAACGGCATACAAAGCTTGGTTTGGTTGGCAATATTTACCGCGGAAAAGTGAGTCGTGTGTTGCCGGGCATGCAAGCGGCGTTTGTGGACATCGGCTTAGATAAAGCTGCATTTTTACACGCCTCAGACATCGCTGTACATAATGAAGTGGAAGAAGAAGTTTCATCTAACCAGATCGAAAAACGAGATATCCGTGAGCTAGTAAGAGACGGGCAAAATATCGTGGTTCAAGTGGTTAAAGACCAAATTGGTACTAAAGGCGCAAGACTTACCACCGATATTACTATCCCATCCCGTTACCTGGTATTTATGCCAAGCGTGGAACACGTTGGCGTGTCTCAACGAATTGAAGATGAAGCCGAAAGAGAACGCCTCAAGGCATTAGTCCAAGGCTTTTGTAGCGAAGACGGAGGCTTTATCTTACGGACTGCAGCCGAAGGCGTAAAAGAGCAAGAATTGACTCAGGATGCTGATTTTCTAAAACGTTTGTGGCAAAAAATTCGTTCTAGAATGAAAAACAAATCTCATATTTTATATGAAGATTTACCCCTCGCGCGTCGCGTTTTAAGAGATTTTGTAGGTACTCAGTTAGATCGTATTAGAATTGATTCAAAGTTGTCTTTACAAGAATTACAGCAGTTTACCAAAGAGTATGTGCCTGAATTACATAAACTTTTAGAATATTACCCCGGCGAAAGGCCTATTTTTGATTTATACGATGTAGAAAATGAATGCCAGCGCTCTTTAGAAAGACGAGTAGATTTAAAGTCTGGCGGTTACCTGATCATCGACCAGACCGAAGCCATGACTACCATCGATATTAATACTGGCGCATTTGTAGGTCATCGTAATTTAGAAGAAACTATTTTTAATACCAATATTGAGGCCACCCTAGCTATTGCCCGTCAACTCAGATTACGCAACCTAGGTGGTATGATCCTAATCGACTTTATTGATATGACAGTAGAAGATCACAAAAGAAGGGTCATGCACAGTCTTGAAATTGCCACCAACAAAGATAGAGCCAAAATCAATATCCATGGCTTTACGGTGCTTGGCCTGATTGAAATGACTCGTAAAAGAACACGAGAAAGTCTAGAGCATGTATTATGTGGTGAATGCCCAGTATGTAAAGGTCGCGGTTCGGTAAAAACCGTAGAAACGGTGTGTTTTGAAATTATGCGCGAAATTGTTCGCGTCAATCGTGCCTATGATGCAGATAAATTTGTAGTCTACGCATCCCCAGCTGTTGCGGACGCTCTGCTTGGAGAAGAGTCTCATATGTTGGCTGAGCTGGAAATATTCGTCACTAAACAAATTAAAGTTCATACCGAACTTTTATATAACCAAGACAAGTTCGATGTTGTCATGATGTAAATAAATGAAAAACGTAAATACCGAAACTAAAAGTGCGTCATTTTATGCAGCCTACTTAATCAAAAAACTCTGGGCCTTGGTTGCTTTGAGTTTGGTGGTGGTTGCGGTGACTCTCAGTGTGGTTCGTTATTCACTGCCCTATATGAATGATCAAAAACATCATTTAGAACAATGGTTATCAGGGCAAGTCGGAGCGGAATTAAAAATTGGTAAAATCAGTGCAAAATGGCAAGGTATAGGCCCAGCAATAATACTGCGCGATATACAGTTAATTCAAAGTTCATTATCCCCTATTAGCTTAACCATTGCCGAAACAGCAATAGAGGTTGATTTTTGGCAATCTGTACGTGCCGGACAAATTCAATCAAACAAGTTCGATTTGCGCGAAATGGAATTGAGCATTGATATTGCGTCTTTAGATCAAGAAGAAACCCAGTATCCGATAGTGGAGGCATTAGAAAAGTTATTTTTACAACAACTGCAGCTGTTTTCTATTAGCCAAAGCAAAATAATTATCAATACTAGAAACAATCAGCAGCAGGTAGTGCTGATTGATCAAGTGTCATGGGTTAATAAGGAAGAACATCACCAAGGTGTAGGCCAACTACAAATAGAAGAAATTGCTAAAAACTCTACATCTTTTATTCTCGATTTATATGGCAAACAAGAGACACTTTACGGCACCTTTTTCGCAAAAGGAGAAGAAGTTGACTTATCCCCATGGGTTGAGCAATTGCTACCCAGCAAAAACAAGTTAATAGAGAGTCGTAGTAGTTTTGTTATGTGGGCCACCATAAAAGATAAATCACTGAAGTCTGTGCAGCTTGATTTATCTAATAGTCGTTTTGAGTGGCAAAATTTAGAAGATAGTAACCCAGAAAATAACATTAAGGCTGCAGTACTGGGTGGTCAAATCAATGCCAATCCTGTGAATAATGAATGGCTATTTAATCTCAATAATTTGACCATGCAGATAAACGACAATGTGCTGGTATCAAACTGGTTAGGTAAAATTGACCCAACTGGCGCATTCGCTTTGCAACATCAGAAACAGCTAAAATTGGAGGCGGTTTTACCCATGTTAGCGTTGGCGATGGAGCCCAACCAAATAGAGTTACTTGAATTACTGCAACCTCAGGCAACATTAAATTCACTAGATATTCATCGTTCATTAAGTGGTGATATGGCGGTTAAAGCTTCCATAAGCGATGTGCAGTGGCAACAGACAACATTTATACCCGGTATGGCTGGCTTGGCAACCGAATTAAATTGGTTTAACGGTAATGGGCGAATAAAATTTAAAGGCAAATCAGGGCAAATGTCGATCGATAAGTTGTTACCTGAAAATATTGATTACCAACGTTTTCACACTGACTTATATATCCAGACCTCTGAAAAAAATGTCAGTATCATGGCTGAAAACACTTTATTTAAAAGCGAACTCATTAGCTTACGGCCCAACGTTTCATATCGCAGTAAAGACAATTATCTAGCATTTTCAACTTCTATTGAAGCTATCGACGTAGCACAACTACCCCAGCTTTATCCGACAGCGCTAATGGGCGTTAATACTAAAAATTACCTCATCGACTCTTTACGTCAGGGCCGAATAGAAAGCGCCAAGGTAATATGGCATGGCGCGGTCAACGCCTTCCCTTTTGAAGAAAACCAAGGCGTTTTCCAAGCCCAACTACAAGTCACTGATGGGCAGTTGAAGTTTGCAAAACAATGGCCTGCACTGACAAATTTTGATGTCAATTTATTGTTCGAGAATAAGAGCTTGACCATGACCAGTCAAAAAGGGCAATTATTAGAGGTAGAACTAGCTCAACTGTCTGCAACAATTCCTGAGTTAGCTGCAAATGCCATTTTGAATATTGATGCAAATGCTCAAGCTAATGGACAGCAAGTAACAGATTTAATGCTGCAAAGTAGCCTTGCCGATACGTTAGGTAAAACCTTGCAACAAGTAAAAGTGAGTGGGCCGTTAAAAACCCAATTAAACTTGTATATACCGCTGTCTGGTGATGATCTAGTGGTAAAAGGCAAAATACTATTAGTTGAAAACCAAGTCGAGCTGCCTAACTTAGATGTTTTACTCGAGCAAACGAATGGCACTGTGAGTTTTATCAACAATAAAATCACAGCGAACGGACTTAAGGCGCAATGGTTAAAACAACCTATAGATTTAAATTTTACTGGTGCTCAGGAGGACAAAGGTTATCAAACAGATATTAATATTAATGGTAATTGGCAGGTTACCCCCTTACTTGAACCCTTCTCCGAAGGCTTAACAAAATATCTATCTGGAAATAGTAACTGGTCAGCAGATATAGCTCTGACGCTGCCCGCACAAGGTTACCAATACTCAGCCAAAATATTCAGTGAGCTCACCCAACTGAGCTCAGACTTACCTGCACCATTTGCCAAAACCTCATTACAAACCTTGCCGCTTATAGTGACCAGTGAAGGTAACCAGCAAGCCTCTTCAATTCAAATTACATTGGGAGAAAACGTTGAATTTAATGGTAATTTACCCCATCAAGATATGCAGTTTTCTCGTGCACATTTAGCTATTGGTCAATCAGATTTGATGGGCATGGGTTTAGGTTTCAGTATTTCTGCTAACCTGTCAGAGCTAGATGTTAGCCCTTGGTATCAAGTCATTAATACTCTTATTAATAACCTTCCTGATAACAACGAAAAACCATTACTCGAGGCTCCAAAACGTATTTTCATCACTGCAGACACGGCTTTAATCGCGTCACAAAGGCTGACCGGATTAGAAATGGTAGCTAAAAATACGAGTGAAAGCTGGCTTTTTGATATCAATGCCAAAGAAACACGGATGGAAGTTACGCTTTACAAAGATTGGTTGGATAAGGGGGTTGATATTAATGCTGATTTTATAGAATTTACAAAATGGCAGGCCACTCAATCAAATAATGATGAAACTCTCCCTGCCACGCCTATTAAATTTGCAGCCAACATTGATACTTTGCCGCCTATCAGCTTTTCCTGTAGCCGCTGTCGATTTTTGGATAACGATTTAGGAAAAATTGATTTTGACCTATCTCGGTCTGCTACAGGTATGAAAATAGACCAAGTTCGCTTAAATAATGCACACGGCCTGTTTTACGGCTCTGGGGACTGGTTTTTAAGCAATGGTCAAAGCAGTACACGTTTAAAGGGGGAGTTTAGCAGTTCGGATTTTGGAGCTTTTCTCAAAGAGCTTAAGTTAGATTCCGGGATCAAAGATTCAAAAGCCAGTTCCAAATTCGATTTAAGTTGGAAGCGCGCTCCTTACGAATTCAACTTCGACACACTTAATGGCGAAATAGACTGGCGTTTAACAGATGGCTATTTAACTGAAGTAAGCGACCAAGGCTCACGCATATTCAGCCTGCTTAGCCTTGACTCATTGGTCCGTAAACTGCAACTTGATTTTAGAGACATATTTGCCAAAGGATTTTTCTACGACAAGATTAATGGCAGCTTTCAATTAGAAAATGGCATCGCTTATACCCAAGATACTTTAGTAGATGGAGGGGCAGGCGAAATCACCATGCACGGTTACACTGACTTAAACGCACAGCAACTCAATTACCAAATCGAGTTCGCTCCAAATGTAACATCCAGCTTGCCGGTAATAGTGGCATGGATGGTTAATCCAGCTACCGCATTGGCAGCACTTGCACTCGATCAAATGCTGACTTCTGCAAAGGTAATTTCTAATATCAAATTTTCACTCACTGGCACCTTGGACAACCCACAACTGACAGAGCTAGGCCGCGATAGTAAAGAAATATCGTTACCAGCAAGAACACAGCCAGAGAACGAAAAAGAAACCCCAAACCAGTCTATAAATCTACAATTAGACATACCGGTTAATATACAAGTACCGGCTGAGGCAACAATAAGTGGATAATGACGGCCAAAATATAGTCGCAATTCAAATGAACTCATCACCTCTGGTTGAAGATAATCTTTTATTTGTAGAGCAACAGTTGAAATTATTGCCCACCCAAAGACCTTGTTTGGTGGTATTGCCAGAATGTTTTGCATGCTTTGGTGGTGGTGACAAACTAATGATGGATATTGCAGAAGACTTACATCTCGGTCCAATTCAACATAAGCTCAAACAATTCGCTAAACAATACAATATCTGGTTAGTTGCGGGCAGTTTGCCAGTCCTATGCCCATCAGCCAATAAATTTACGGCATCTTGTTTATTGATTAATAATCATGGAGAGACTGTTGAAGAGTATCAAAAAATACACCTCTTCGATGTTCAAGTCGCAGATAATACTGGCACCTATCTGGAATCCCGTTATACCCAGCCTGGCAATACATTAATTGTCACTCATACTCCATTTGGTAACCTTGGCTTAGCTGTTTGTTACGATATTCGCTTTGCTGGTATGTTCGCAGCAATGACACAAATTGCACAGCTGGACGTATTAGCATTACCCGCAGCATTTACAAAACAAACGGGGCAAGCTCACTGGCACCCTTTACTAACCACCCGAGCAATTGAAAATCAGTGTTATATTGTTGCCGCTAATCAAACAGGCAAACATAGGAATAAGCGACAAACTTATGGGCACTCCTGTATCATCTCCCCTTGGGGTGAAAAATTGGTTGAGTTGCCCCATGCTACCGGCATGATACACGCCAAAATTAATCACCAATTACTCGCTGATATCCGCACTAAAATGCCGATTAATCAGCACAACAAATTCAGGAGTCACCTTGTCTAACTTGGTAGAAGAAAACTTACTAGATGCATCGAATTTAAACCGCTCTACATTAGAGACAGCACTAGATACCATATATCAAAATGACAACGATTTTGCTGATTTGTATTTTCAGTCAAGCCAACATGAAACCTGGGTACTAGAAGACGGTATCATCAAAGAAGGCAGCTACAATATAGAACGCGGAGTCGGTGTTCGCGCCGTTAGTGGTGAAAAAACCGGCTTTGCTTATTCTGATGAAATTTCCCCAGAAGCGTTAATGAAAGCAGCAAAAGCTTCTCGCAGTATTTCAAAATCAGGTGGCAAACATAAAATAGAGTCACTCAAACAAATTCACCCTGCCAGCCGATATCATGCCGAGAACCCACTTTTGGGTATGCAAGAACAAGAAAAAATAGCGCTATTACGGGCTGCAAATGAATACATTCGCATGCAAGAAAGCGCTCTAAGCCAGGTCGTTATTAGTATCAGCGGGGTTTATGAGGAAATCTTAATTGCGGCGACTGATGGTACTTTTTGTACCGATATTCGCCCGCTTATTCGCTTTAACTGTTCAGTCTTAATGGAAAAGGACGGTCGCCGTGAAAGAGGCAGCTCAGGTGCCGGTGGACGATATGCCTATGATTATTTTGTCGCAGAAGACGATGGCCGTCCTCGGTACCAACAAATAGCTGATGAAGCCATTCATATGGCAAGAGTGAATATGCAAGCGGTACCTGCACCTGCTGGGAAAATGCCAGTTGTGTTAGGCAGTGGTTGGCCAGGTGTATTGTTACATGAAGCAGTAGGCCATGGTTTAGAAGGTGACTTCAACCGTAAAGGCGCGTCTACGTTCAGCGGTCGTATCGGTGAACAAGTCGCATCCAAAGGCTGCACCGTTGTAGATGATGGTACTTTAGCCGATAGGCGCGGCTCACTTAGTGTTGATGACGAAGGTACACCGACACAACACAATGTGTTGATCGAAGACGGTATTCTTAAAGGTTACATGCAAGACAAGCTCAACGCTAGATTGATGGGTGTTGCCCCCACCGGCAATGGCCGACGTGAATCTTATGCGCATTTGCCTATGCCACGTATGACCAATACCTACATGTTAGGCGGCAACCACACTCCGGAAGAGATTATTGCCTCCATAGATAAAGGTATATACGCCCCTAACTTTGGCGGTGGTCAGGTTGATATCACCTCAGGCAAATTTGTGTTTTCTACATCTGAAGCCTATCTAATCGAGAAAGGTAAAATCACCACTCCGATCAAAGGTGCAACGTTAATTGGCAATGGCCCTGAAGCCATGCAAAAGATTTCTATGATAGGTAATGACTTAGCCTTAGATAAAGGGGTTGGTGTGTGCGGTAAGGACGGGCAAAGTTTGCCCGTTGGTGTAGGTCAACCCACACTTAAAGTAGATGAGTTAACCGTTGGTGGCACAGCTTAACGTTACTCAACCCCAAGAAGTTAGACATACTGAGTGCAACGCTTGGCGATAAAGGTCGGTGATACTGCCAGCGACTCTTCAGCCTTAGGGGGTAAAGGTAGAGGCTACTTTCATTTAATGCTTACTTACATGTAAGATAAAGGCTTAGCGTAGCGACACAAACGAGCATTAAATGAAGCAAGACACAAACGGTAGTTTTTGGGGTTTAAGCCCTATTTTGATATTTGTATTGATGGTTTTGCTGTCCGGGGTGGTTGGCCAAGACTTTAAACTCATGCCCATTCTTGTAGCCTTTATGCTTGCTGCGGCTTATGCCTTGGCCATCAATCCTGGCAAGACTCGCTTAAGCTTACATGAGAAGGTCGATATTTTTTGCCACGGCGCTGGCGACAAAACCATCGTGCTGTTGGTTTTCATTTTTCTTATGGCGGGTGCCTTATACGCCTTAACCATCGATATTGGTGCTCGAGACGCTACGGTGAATTGGGCCTTAGATATTATTCCTGCGCAATTTTTATTACCTGGCTTATTTGTAGTTTGCTGCGGAATTTCCTTTGCCATGGGCACCTCAATGGGCACCATTACTGCCCTTGCACCCATTGGTATTGGTTTAGCAGAAAGTCTTGGCATACCGCCGGCATTGGCTTTAGGCGTTGTCATTGGCGGCGGCATGTTTGGGGATAATTTATCTTTTATATCGGATACCACCATCGCGGCTACTCGGACCCAGGGTGTGAAATTAAAGGATAAATTTAAAGCCAATCTGATCATTGCCCTTCCCGCTGCCCTTATCACTATAGCGGCTTTATTTTTTATTGAGGTAAAGGTCGAAACAGCCATGACAGGGCAAGATTATAATCCCTGGTTGATGCTGCCCTACTTAATGATCATCGTAACGGCGCTGCTAGGGATAAACGTGATTGTGGTATTGGGTTTTGGGATCTTGACAGCGGCAATTATTGGCTTAAGTAACGGCACGTTTACCGGCTGGGAAGCGCTACAAAGCATTCAAAAAGGCATTGGTTGGATGCAAAATCTCGCCATTATCGCCCTAACTATCGGCGGTATTGTCAGTTTGATGAAGGCTTATGGTGGCTTGACATGGTTAATGAATATGATTTGCGCCAGAATAAAAACTAAAAAAGAAGCAGAGTTTGGCATTGCTTCATTGGCCTGCTTGTTAGATTTATCTATCGCTAATAACACCATTAGCATTGTTACGGCTGGCCCTATTGCCAAAGACTTAAGCCAGACCTATCAAATTGACCCAAGGCGAACCGCCAGCCTTTTAGATATATTTTCTTGTGGCTGTCAGGGACTGGTGCCCTACGGCAGTCAAATGCTCACGGTTTCTGCCTTGGCGGGTCTTTCACCCTTAGCGATCACACCCTACACCTGGTACCCCATGTTGTTATTGATATTCGCCTCACTGGCCATTATTTTTGGTCTACCCCATTTCAAACAATCCGCACAAGACGAGTTTGCG
>JAWUXT010000116.1:0-10759 GCA_034111205.1 Paraglaciecola sp.
TGATGGCGCAGTGAGTCAACTAGGCGATATTAAGCACGATGCTATTTTCCAAGCCAAAGGCCATAACTACAGTCTGACCACTTTATTAGGTGGTAAACCTGAACTTGCAAAGCCCTTTTTGGATGGTAAATTTGCAACGATTTATCTTTCTCCAAAAGACTATCATCGTATTCATATGCCGATAGACGGACGGCTGACAGATATGATCTACGTACCTGGTGAGCTGTTTTCAGTGAGTCCTCTTACAGCAGTACGGGTACGTGGATTATTTGCCAGAAATGAACGAGTCGTGGCCATTTTTGAGACTGAGATAGGGCAGATGGCGATGGTCTTAGGAGGCGCGACAATTGTTGCCAGCATCGAAACAACATGGGCAGGTACTATTTCACCTCCAGCAGGTAAAAACGTGTTGCATTGGCAATATCCTACTCAAGGTGATAATTCAGTCTCTATCAAAAAAGGCGAAGAGATGGGTTTATTTAAACTTGGATCAACCATCGTTGCTTGCTTTGAAACTGACTCTATTGAATTTGCCGATCTGGATGCAGCAGACGTAACGCGACTCGGCGACGTTTTCGCAACAATAACAAAGTAACCAGTGGATCCCGTCAAGAAAAGCCTGTGGTCACTGCATGTCACTATGATACTGCTAGGTGCCACAGCATTATTCTCTAAGCTTTTGCCCTTATCTGCTGTAGACATTACTTTTGGCCGTGCAGCCATTGCCTGCATCATGTTGTTTGGCATTGTTAAATTATTTGGAAAATCAATATTTTTAGACTGTAAAAAAGACTATTTTGTGGCCCTGTTTTTAGGTCTACTCATGGCAGCACATTGGGTCAGCTATTTTGCTGCTATGCAGTATTCATCGGTATCAGTGGGCATGATAGCCTTATTTACATTCCCCGTAATGACAGTGCTATTAGAACCATTTTTTGAAGGCATACGTTTAGTTTGGCAAGATTTAGTCAGCGCTATCGTTGTGCTTTTTGGTATTTTCCTGATAGTCCCAGAAATTTCTTTAGAAAACGAGACCACTCAAGGTGTGTTGATTGGTGTTTGTTCAGCCGTCTTGTATTCTTTTAGAAACTTGGTGCACCGCAAACACTTTTCTCACTACTCAGGTGCTCATGCTATGGCTTACCAAACATTAGTGATTTTTATCTCCCTTAGTTTTTTTTCAAGTGATGAGTTATTTAAGGCTAGCCAAGAAACCTATATCGGACTGATCATACTGGGTATATTTTTAACGGCTGTGCCTCATGCTTTAATTGCTGCAAGTCTTAAACACTTACGTGCCAAAACCTTCTCATTAATCGCCTGTATGCAACCGCTTTACGGTGTAACCCTTGCAATACTCGTGTTGGATGAACAGCCTAGATGGCAAACCTTAGTCGGTGGATTGTTAGTGATTTCTGCCGCAATTTATGAAACCATCAACGCTCAGAAACTTCACGTAAATAATAGTTAAAGAGCAAACGAATGTTGATATTTGCCCACAGAGGTGCAAGTGCCGATGCACCTGAAAATACCTTACTCGCAATTGAACAAGCCTTAATCCAACAAGCTGATGGCATTGAGATAGATGTCTATCAACTCGGTAATGAATTAGTGGTGATCCATGATAGATGGGTAAGCAGAACAACCAACGGCACTCGTTCGTTAACTGATTATTGTCTTGAAGAATTACAAACATTAGACGCAGGCAAAGGGCAATTTGTACCTACACTCTGGCAAGTATTGCAGCGCGTACAAGGGCAATGTTTGATAAATATTGAAGTTAAGGGTGTGAGTGATGTGTTGTTAATCAATGAGTGTATTAACAAAGCAGTCAGTCAGTTAAATTTTATCACTGAGCAATTTATAGTTTCATCTTTCAACCACCATCTTTTATTGGCTTTTAAAATCACAGCGCCTAATATTAAAATTGGGGCTCTGACTGCGAGTAACCCTTTAGATCATGCGCGTTTCGCCGAAGACTTACAGGCATATTCAGTCAATGCTGATATTAGTTTTGTTGATCAAGATTTTGTAGTAGATGCCCACAACCGTGGTTTGAAAATGTTTGTGTATACCGTTGATGAACCTGAAGACTTGCATAGGTTGAAAGCTTGGGGGGTAGATGGAGTATTCAGTAATGGGCCAGCAGCAGCTAAATTTGTGCTAGCGGTATAGGCATAAACTGAGGCCTAAGAACTAGCACATCCAGAATCACAATCCTGACAGCTCTGACATAATTTCAAATTCACTACATGCGCGCCAACAATCAATAAAGCACCAACAGCAATAGTGAAAGGCTCGTAGGAATCGCCGAACATATCCTTATTCCAATAAATCAAACCACCTAATACTAAACTATATAATGGATAAAGTTGTCTGTGGTAGCGGTAAAAACCTGAAAACAAAGCCCAAAATCCTATGATCATAGAAAGTGACAAAATGCTTCTTTCAAACCAGTTCTGAGCAAAAAATGAGGCACCAACAAAAGGAATGAGTGGAATAAGAATAGGCAACAACAGACAATGTAACGCACACAAACTGGAGGCCCAAATGCCTAGTCTGTCTAATAACGTCTTATCTTTGCTAAGTTCCATCAATATTCACCTCAATCTCATGAATCGTTATAATATAACATTTCATGTATTTTACAAGTATTTGATGCTTAAAATTTTCACAGTCTAGTTATAAGCAGCACAAACCTTGAATTAGAGCCTCAAAAATATACTCAACATGCTCCCAGTCACATGTTCGATAAGGTAATAGAGAACGACTAAGGCTTTTTTAAAAGCTTAAGACTTAAGGTAACCACTAATAAAACCAGTGCACCAGCAATAATACCCACTAAACCATCAAGCAGAATAGGCACTACGGATGCCGCAATTTTTATTGATTCAACGCTGTGTAAAATGGGTTCTAGTGCATGATGGATGATGGGAATACTGTGGACCAAAATGCCGCCTCCTACCAAAAACATGGCTGCAGTTCCTACTACAGATAGTGTTTTCATCAAAAGTGGAGCACAAATTAATAGCCCTCTTCCCACTGTTCGTTGGATACGGTTAAAAGTGCCACTCACAGACTTTCTAAGTAAATATAAACCCGCATCATCAAGTTTTACGATGCCAGCGACTAGACCATACACACCGATAGTAATAGCCAAGGCGAGTAAAGATACAACCGTTACTTGGGTAGCAAAGGACTCCTCTTGAACAGTACCGAGCACAATCACCACAATTTCGGCAGATAAGATAAAATCAGTTCTGATGGCGCCTTTAATTTTAGTTTTTTCAAGCGCGACTAAATCAACATGGGGATCTGCCACAGCAGCCAGCTTTTGTGCGTGTTCTTGTTCCAAATCGTGTTTGGAGTAGAGAAACTTATGCGCAAGTTTTTCGATCCCCTCATAACATAGATACAAGCCTCCTATTACCAGCAATACCACTATTAACCATGGCAAAAATGCGCTTATCAACAACGCAGATGGCACTAGAATTAATTTATTTAAAAAAGAACCTTTGGCTACTGCCCATACAACAGGTAATTCACGTTCTGCTTTTACCCCAGAGACTTGTTCGGCATTCAGAGCTAAGTCGTCTCCCAACACACCGGCTGTTTTCTTGGCAGCCACTTTCGACAGAATAGCCACATCATCCAGTATGGTGGCAATATCGTCTATAAGGGCAAGTAAATTAGCAGCAGGCATTATATTTCCTTAAATATGCGCTTAAAAAACAGGAGGGATGGGGTTTGATTCAGCCTTAGGATGATAGGCATAAGTGACACCAGAAGACAGTAAGTCACTTAATTTAACCAGTTGGATACCATGCTGTTGGAGCGAGTCTAAATGCACTTTCAAATATTCAAGTGTTTGCGGATAGGGATGGGCAATACCTACCGCGTAACCATGCTTTTTGGAAAGACTCAGTAAACGATGAAATTGTTTATCAATCTGCTCAGTGTTCGGAGTGTGATCGATAAATACATTACGTTTGGTGCTTAGCACCCCATTTTTTTTAGCAATTATTTCTGCTTTGCTGTACCTAGTGGTCCGGCTATCAACAAAAAACAACCCCTGCTCGGACAGAAACTCCATCGTTATCGACATCGGTAAAGAAAGCTGAGTTAGCCTACTCCCCATATGATTATTAACACCCACGGCATCAGGTACCGTAGATAGAGCTGCTTTTAACACGCGTACAATTTGATGGGGTGGCATACTAGATAGTAAAACATTTTTTTCTTGATTATTGCCCGCCAACGATTCCATTGGCATGTGTAACATCACTTCACGCTGCTGAGCGGCAGCACGATTGGAAAAAGTCGTAGATAGGGGTTTATTAGGTAAAATCGCAAATGCCACATTTTCCGGAAGAGCAAAGGCCAGCGCATCTTGTTTGTTGTTTCCCATATCATCAATGATTAAGGCGATCTGAGCCGCTCTAGCAGAGCAACTGATACACAACAGGCAACTAATTATTAATAAACGCATGTTTTTATTATTGTTTTACTCGACCGCATTTGATTTTATTATAATCACATCAAGTATTTTTACTAGGATTGAATTGTTTAAATACACAAAGGTTTTAAAGCTTTAACCAATTAACGGGGTTAATAGGCTTTCCTTTGTGTCGAATTTCGAAGTACAAGTTAGGCCGACTTTGCCCACCACTTTGCCCTAAAAGAGCAATAGCTTCACCCGCCTGAACAACTTCACCAGCTTGCTTTAATAATGCTTGGTTATGACCGTAAAGACTCATAAATCCATCACCATGATCCAATACAGTTACTAAACCAAAACCCCTAAGCCAATCAGAATAAAGTACTTTAGCATGGTGAATGGCAATCACAGCGTCACCTGCAGTGCCATTAATTACTACTCCTTTCCACTTAATTTGACCTTGCCTAAATCTACCAAACATTTTCCTAAGATTCCCCTTAGCAGGCATTAATAAACGACCTTTAAGGGCACTGAGTCCACTTAAGGTTACGTCTTGTTGGTCGATTTGTTGTCGGGCTTGGGTTAATGCTTCAAGCAAATTCTTTTCATTGATTTGTAATTGCGCAATTTTTGCTTCATCAGATTCGATAGCGTTTTGCATCGCTATAAGCGTCCCTTCCCTCTCAGCTTGATTTGCTTTTAAGGTTTGTTGTTGTTCAAGTTGTTTACCTTTTAGCTGCTCTAGCTCGCTTTGATTATCAATCAACTTGGCATTCACTTTTTGTAGCTTTTTAACTAACAGATTAAAACTATCGATCTGTGACTTGCGGGCTTTGTTTAAATATTGATAGTAGGTAATAGTGCGTTCAAAGTTCGCGGCATCTTGCTGATTCAACAACATTTTTGCAAAGTCATAATTACCTGTCATATAAGCGCTGCGGATCTGTTTAGCTAATACCGATTTTTGCTGATCTAAAGATGCCAAATAACTCTTTTGTTGTTTACGCAATTCACTGAGTTGTTGTTGATTAGTGTCGAGTGACTTCTCTGTTTTATTGAGTGTTGTAGCTGATTTAGCAATCTGTATTTCAACAATCTTTAGGTTATCCTGGAGCTTCTTGGCAGCTTCCAGTTGTTGGCTAATTTGCGCTTTTTTGTTTTTTATCTGTTGTTGAATACTTTCAAGATCTGACTGTTCTTGGGCGTTTGCAACAAACACAAAAGAAACAATACATAACACTACCAAGAAGAAAAACCTGTGAATTCGGTTTTTCTCTTGGAATAAGGTGTGCGCTATCAATCTCAATTGATTAGTCCACTGTAACGATAGGAGTTCCTGTCATCTCCTTAGGCTGTTCCATCCCCATTAGATGCAGCATTGTTGGGGCAACATCACTCAATGTGCCTCCTGCTCTAACAGTTGATTTTTGTCCTACGTGAATAAAGGGAACTAATTCACTGGTGTGCGCAGTGTGAGCTTGACCTGTTTGCTCATCTTGCATTTTTTCAGCATTACCATGATCAGCCGTAATTAAGCAGTCACCGCCGTTACGTTTCATCGCATCAACGACTCTGCCAACACAAGCATCGACAGATTCGCAAGCTTTAACGGCTGCATCAAAGTTACCCGTATGCCCAACCATGTCACCATTAGGATAATTACATACAATAACGTCAAATTTACCAGAATCTATGGCTGCTACCAATTTATCGGTAAGTTCAGCTGAATTCATTTCTGGTTGTAAATCATAAGTAGCAACTTTAGGTGATGGGATCAAAATACGCTCTTCACCTTCATATAAATCTTCACGACCACCACTATAGAAAAAAGTGACATGTGCATATTTTTCAGTCTCAGATATACGTAGCTGAGTTTTGTGATGCTGAGCTAACCAATCACCCATAACATTGACTAAAGGTACAGGTGGGTAGGCTGCTGGAGCATCAATACTTTCAGCATATTGAGTGAGGGTAACAAAAGCACTTAGCTCAATGTGTTTGCCTTTATTAAATTCATTAAAGTCTCTTTCAACAAATGGACGACTGATTTCGCGGGCACGATCGGCTCTAAAATTCATAAAGAAAACCGCATCACCCTCTTTTAAAGGCACTGCATCACCAATCACTGTGGCTTGCATAAATTCGTCATTTTCTTCACGTTGATACGAAGCATCTAAGGCTTCGATAGCACTAGAAGCAACTTTATTTCCTTTACCTTGTGCAATTAAATTGTAGGCAGCTTCGACTCTATCCCAGCGAGCATCTCTGTCCATCGCATAATAACGACCGATGACACTGGCAGTTTTACCTAAGCCTAACTCAGCAAATACAGCATCAGCTGACTGCAATGGACCCTTGGCACTTCTTGGTGGTGTATCGCGACCATCCAAAAAGGCATGTAGATATAATTTTTTCGCGCCGCGCTTTGCAGCCATTTTCAAGAAAGCAAAAATATGGTCCTCATGGCTATGAACACCGCCGGCAGACAATAACCCCATGACATGGATGGCTTTATCTGCTTGGATAGCTTTGTCTAGATTGTCTACTAAAACCGTATTTTCAAAAAAGTCACCGTCTTCAATGGCTTTAGTGACGCGAGTAAAGTCTTGGTATACAACCCGACCCGCACCTAAATTAACATGACCTACTTCAGAATTACCCATCTGTCCCGGTGGTAATCCAACGTCTAAACCTGATCCAGATATCAATGTATTACTGTGGTTTTTACACAAACCATCTAAAACGGGCGTATTAGCATGAGCGATTGCATTACTCTCCTGTTCTTCGCGGTGACCCCAACCGTCTAAAATAATCAATGCCGTGGTCTTTTTGGTTTGAGTCATTATTTAATCCTTGTGGGTAAACTATTAGTTAATGTATTGATCATTCTAGAGTAGCTTGTCATCGTCTGCGCTACTCTAATTCCGCAATAATAGGCCAATGTTATCCTTACTGGCATTGCACGTCACGGCTAAATCATTTTAAAAACCAAATGTATAACAATAAGTTATTCTTTGTGTTGTGGATGAATACGTTCAAGGACTGGTTTCTGCACACAAAATCTATATACTTTGGCCTCCTTTTTTTAAGTTACTCACCTCTAAGGGTCACCTGTTATGGAACAAATGATAGAATTTGCTACTAATCACTATATTTTATCTGGCTTGTTCGCCGCACTTTTAGCGGCATTGATATACACCGTCGTGGCAAGTCAGCTTTCATCATTAAAAGAATTAAGTACCCATGAAGCGACATTATTGATGAACAAAGAAGATGCCTATATTTTGGATATTCGCCCAGTTGCGGAATTTAAAAAAGGTCATATTTTAGGTTCTAAACAAATCAAGGCTGAGTTAGTAACGAAAGGCGACTTTTCAACCCTTGAAAAATCTAAAGGCAAACCCATTATTATTGTCTGTTCTATGGGTATGACATGCAAACGAACCGCATCTCAAATGCTCAAAGCTGGGTTTGAAAATGTTGTAACGTTAAAAGGTGGGATTAGTGCTTGGCAAACTGCAAATCTTCCACTGACCAAATAAATTGCAGGAAATAATATGAGTAAAGTTGATATTTATACTAAAGGACATTGCCCTTATTGCCATCGAGCAAAGGCTTTGTTGACCAAAAAAGAAGTAAGTTTTAATGAGATTGAAATCGATGTTATGCCTGAACTACGCAGCGCAATGATCGAACGAGCTCTGGGTAAATCCACTGTTCCACAAATTTTTATTAAAGATCATCACGTAGGTGGTTGTGATGAATTATTTGCATTAGAAGCAAAAAACCAACTAGACAGTTTATTGGCTGACTAACAACATAATTTAAGGAAATATCATGGCTGACGAGAATCAACCAAACGAAGCTGCAGTGCAGCCAGAAGCGGCACAAGGCCCACAGTTTTCAATTCAAAGAATATACACTAAAGACATTTCTTTTGAGGCACCTAACTCACCTGCAATGTTTCAAAAAGAATGGAAACCAGAAGTACAGTTAGACTTAGACACAAAGAGCAATCCACTGGGTGAAAACCTGTATGAAGTGACATTGTCTGTGACTGTTACAGCCAAAATCGGTGAAGAAACAGCATTCCTATGTGAAGTACAACAAGCTGGCATATTCATGATTGGCGAAATGCCAGAGCAAAATAAGGCTCAAATGATTGGTGCTTTTTGTCCAAACACTTTGTTCCCATATGCTAGGGAGACCATTTCAAACCTAGTGAATCGTGGCACTTTCCCACCATTAAACTTGGCACCTGTTGATTTCAACTCGATTTTTGCAGCCTACATGCAAAAACGTGCTCAACAAGCTCAAGAACAAGCACAAGCTCCACAAAAATTAGACGCATAATACGGCTGATTTAAAAATGAATTCAGTTTGTGTATTAGGGGCAGGATCATACGGTACTGCTCTTGCCTTTTGTCTCTCTCGCAATGGCGTGAAAACCGTCTTATGGGGGCGAGATAAACAGCAAATTGAATTAATGGCCAAAACCAGATGCAATCAAAAATACCTACCCAATGCTATTTTTCCAGAAGAACTGTCACTCGAATCTGACCTCTGCGAAGCGATAGTCAATAGTCAAGACATCCTAGTAGTTGTGCCAAGCCACGCATTTTATAGCACCTTACAACAAGCAAAACCGTTCCTAAAATCTTGGCATAGAATTATATGGGCAACTAAAGGGTTAGAGCCTGAAACAGGTAGGCTTTTACAAGATGTTGCTTTGGAAATATTAGGTCACGAAACACCTATTGCAGCTCTATCAGGCCCTACTTTTGCTAAGGAGATGGTGGCAGGACTTCCAACAGCCATATCGCTAAGCTCGACAAATGAAGAACTAGCCATTGAATTTGCTAACAAGTTGCACTGCTCTAAATCATTTAGAGTGTATAGAAATGATGACTTCATAGGCATACAGCTAGGCGGGGCAGTTAAAAACGTTATAGCCATAGGTGCAGGGCTGTCGGACGGTCTAGGCTTTGGCTCTAACGCCAGAACAGCACTCATCACTAGAGGGTTAACAGAGTTAACTAGACTAGGAGTTAAAATGGGTGCAAAACAGACCACGTTTATGGGTATGTCAGGTTTGGGTGACTTAGTACTGACTTGCACAGACAATCAGTCACGAAACAGACGTTTCGGATTGGCATTGGGTAATGGATTAGGTATTCAAGAGGCTATGGACGAGATAGGACAAGTAGTCGAAGGATATAGAAACACCAAAGAAGTGCATATACTTTCACAACGCATGGGAGTTGAAATGCCTATTTGTGAACAAGTCTATGAAGTACTTTACAACCATAAACCCGCCAAACAAGCCGCGTTAACACTACTAGGCAGAGACCAAACATCTGAGTAATTTAGTTTCGCATTGCTCTATTTGGCTTAGCCTTTGCAAAACTAAGTCAAAGTAAACAAAATCCAATATCAATATTAAAAAGTAAAAGAACCCACAGCATTCTCTAGCTCTTATACCAATCACCATAATTAATTTTCCACTTCAATCCAATCTCTGGAGCATAGACTTGCGACCCTTTTGCTATCACTGATAAAGCTGTTCCATGCTCTACAACATTGCTCCACAATATCTTCATGGCCTTCGAAACACCGATTCGCTAACTCATTCTGTCTAATACCAATACGTCTAAATATGTGATCTAATGTGCCTATCATATAATCACGCTATAATTTCTTTGAATCATCATACTGAACAGCAATTAAAAGCACTCTCTAACAAGGTTAAAGATTATCGAATGCGCATGCGTTTATTGGCTGTAGCGCATTTTAAGGCGGGTAAAAATAAAGCTGACGTCGCCAGAACGTTGAACGTTAGCCGAAGGATGGTTAATGAATGGGTTGCCAACTACTTTAAAGGTGGTGTTAGCGCCCTTGAAAGTAAAAAACCATCAGGAAGACCCTCTCTATTGTCCTCTAAGCAAAAAGCCGAACTGATCGATTACATCGAGAAACAAAGTCAGTCTGCAAGTGGGGAACGTCTAAACTGTGAAATGCTACAAACCTATATTCAGCGTGCCTTTTCGATTAGCTATCACCAAAACTCGATTTATAAATTACTCAAATCATTGAACATCACTTGGACGACAAGTCGCTCGAAACACCCTAAGCAACCTGAAGAAGCTCAAGAAAACTTTAAAAAAACTGCAAATTAAACCGATCAAGTTGATCCTCGGACATATTGCACTAGCTAAGGTGGATTTTTGGTTTCAGGATGAAGCTAGAATAGGGCAGCAAAATACCACTACACGCCTTTGGTCGATGAAAGGCTGTCGACCAAGGGCGGTTAAGCAACAGCAA
>JAWUXT010000117.1:0-14601 GCA_034111205.1 Paraglaciecola sp.
TTTTGGCTGTAGGAACCGATGTTCCGTGAACGGACAACAACTTGATTGCCGCCTCAAGAATGTTTTCATTTTTTATATTATTGATGTTATTGACCAACGGCTACTCTAAAACTCAGTTTTGAAAAGACTGACAAGGAGGAACAAATATTAGACATAAATGACTGACTAGTCAATATCATTGAAAAATTGAATATCACCAATCGAGACTTACATTTTATTGTTAATTTCCGTCTGTATCCAACCCTTTTGTCTGAACGCCTTTAATGTTTGAGTAAATATCGTCATTTCATGGGGCGTGCCTAAGGATATACGATGCAAGCGATCATCAAGGGTCATTTTTCTGCCAACACGTATTCCGTTTTGCTGCATATGTTCGGCGTAATCAGCCAATGGAGTACCAATTCTATGTAAAATAGAATTAGTATCACTGGGGACATACTCTAATTCCAATTCATTCAAGGTAGCGATTAATGTTTTTCTAGATAACTGATTGTATTCAATGCTTTTATTATAAAATAACTTGTCATCAAGTGCTGCAGATGCAGCAGCTATTCCCGCTGCACTTAAGTTAAAACCTGCGGTAAAAGGCTTGATTTTATTGGCTGTTTTTATAGTAGCAATACCATAACCCATCCGTATACCAGCCATTCCATGTACTATAGAAAAAGTTCGGCTGATGACTACATTGCCATTGCCTGCTTTTTCATAGCAGCGATATTCATTTCGAAGTTTTGGCCAACAGGGACTTGAATAACATTCAGGTTTTCTGATTTGCAATACCCTTTTAGTGCACAAAATGTAGGTAAAGGCTCAATCATAGTAGCGTTTTGCCTGGCCGCAAAAGTAGCAATGGCTTGTAAGACTTCGGTTGAACCGTTGCCAAAGATTAACTGTTCGGACTTAATCTGATGATGATCTGCCAGTTTTCTCTGAATTCATCAACGGATGCACTTGGGTAACGGTTACCATAATGTTCAATGGCAGACTTTGCTGCTGATAAGGCATTAGGCGACATACCAAGAGAGTTTTCATTAAAATGCAACAGCGGTGGCGCAGCATTTTGGCGTAAGCGTAAAATAGGTGTGTTGTTAGCAAATGGTTTTCAATGCAATAATACAGGTCATCCGCATTTGGGAAATAAGAGTGACTTGACTGAAGTTCAATAAAACCTGAAAATCAAAGAGTTAACATCCGGCAAAACACCCCTATTACCTAGCTTGTCACTAGTAAGTTAAGGGGTTGGTTAGCCATCGATTGTTAAATTAATTGGAACTAGATAATTTGGCAGCTTGAATGCCTAAACCTTCGCAAACAGAGTTAAATGCATCACCTTCCATAAGAGGCAAACCGGGTAACATATCCAATAACTCTTTTTTAACGATAGGCGACAAACTCATGCCGCCGGTAATAAATAACATCTCTGGTGGTTCAGAGCTGTTTTCTAAACATTCGGTCACTAAACCCTTCACTCTAGCTAGCCAAGATTGCATTGAGCGCTTAAGCTCCTCAACGTTCAGCTTAACGTCATAATCTTCCTCGATATAATGCAGCGGTAGGATGATTTCATCCTTTGAAGAAAGTAATTCTTTGGCTAATCGCGATGAGTTCACGAGTCTTGCTGAGAGCTTTTCTTCTTGTACTTCTAACAACCGCTCTAATAACTTAGGCTCTTTGACTAAAGACTTGGTATTTGCAATGTCCAACCAGTACTCTTCTGAGAAAAAACGGTTCAGCTTCGGAATGTCGTCGACCGCACACATATCAGAAAAATAAGCAGGTGGCACCGGCAAGCCGTTATACATTAATAAACCTTGCCCCATTGTTGGCGCAATAGATTTTATTATCAGGTTTTTGTCGCATTCCATGCCGCCCAAGCGAGTGCCGGTTACCGACATGACATCCTGTTGACGATCAACATTGGCTAGCTTTTCTGGTGACAACTTAATGCAGCAAATATCCGTAGTACCGCCACCAATATCCACCACAAGTACATTGGTGTGTTTATCAAGGGTACGTTCAATCTTGTAAGCAGCCGCTATAGGCTCTTCAAGAAAGTCGACCTTAGTAAAACCTGCCATATTTGCGGCTTGGGTCATAATATCTATGGCTTGGTTGTTACCATCTTGCCCTCGTGTGCCATGAAAGCGCACTGGGCGGCCAATCACGGCAGTGTCGACAGACTGGCCTAATTGCTGCTCAGCACTTAATCGGAAAAACTCTAACTGTTTGGCTATCAAACCAACAAATGCCTGATGTTGACCTGTTACTAAATTGGCCCCTAAAAAATTTTTGGGCGAGTATATCAACCGGCCTTTTTCAGGTGTTTTCAAATAACGTCTAAACCCTTCTTCACCAAAAGCAAACTCACCCGTTTCAACTAACTGTTGCAGAGGTAAGTCTTGCACCGTCATATTTTCCAATAAAAGCTCAATAGCACGCTCTTGCAAAGCAGGAACATCATGAAATTCCGCCCGCAACTCATCTATTCTATCACTGTGTATGCGCTGCTCTCTTGGTTCTGAAGCATCGTAATAACCTTCTTTGGCCTTATCAATTTTGTCAGAAATAGCGCGCTTTATTTGTGCGATTTTCGCTTCAATCATGGGAATAGGAGGTGTCGGCAATTCGTCTTTATAATAAATAAAGACCGAAGATCGAATTTTGTTTGCTGCTTCTAGACTAGGATCGAGTTTTACAAAATGATGTTGCATACCATCAAAATACACCACTTCGGAGTTCGAAGTCCCATAATCTATACCTATTGCTGCCATATCCGCCGTTCGTCACCTAAAAATTAGGCCGAGGATTGTAATGTAAAAGGTATCCTAGTTCATCAGTTGTTTAATCACTCTGGTTATTTTTTTCTTTTATTTATAATCTGAAACATGTTTTTTATTATTTTACATATCAACATATTCAATTTATTCAAACTTAAAGAAGATTTAAAATAATTACAACTCAGGTAGTTTTCTATGAAGCCCGATAATAAAAACGGCGGTTTCACTCTTATAGAGCTCATTATTGTTATCGTGATTTTAGGGGGGTTAGCTGTTGATTCTAATCCTGGAGGATAAAAACAGATTATGTCGTTGATTTTGGGTTTGGCAGTGTCGAAGTTTATTGGCGCAATCTATGCCCAGAGAGTGAAGGAGAGGGATGGGATTACATAATCTTTCTCTAGCTCAAATAATCAGATCCACTCACTTCTTCAAATGCAACCACATAATATCCTTCCAATAGGGCACTTTTCAATTCTGTATACACTTTAAAGCGCTTAACGCCATTATGCTTTGTCATAATATTAACGGTTAAAAGAACAAAGTTATCGTTGTTCGAATTTCTAGACTCTATACTTATTTCCCAAAGTCTTTCAACCACTTTTTGATATTGTGGATCTGGATATGCCGTTTTCCACCAATGCTCTTTATCCGGTATTTCATCTAGACTCCAACCAATAATGTTAATAAAACTTGGATTTATATACACTGTGGAATGATTAAGAGTCTCTTCACTGTTTTCTACAACTAAAATTGGCAGTGGTAACATGTCGAAAAACTTAGTTGGGATTGATGTAATCAAGCTAATACCTTTAACATAAAGTTTAATTATTGAGTTTGAGTATAATACAGACGTTAATCTTTCCAGTTCTTAACGTCAACTTTGCAAATGATGATGAAGATGATGAAGAAGTAGAAACAGCTAAGATAGTAGTGATGTCCTAGAAGACATCAACGCGCAGGCAGCCAAATATTAAGCTTAAGATAATATATCCAAGTATTTCCCACCTACCGACAAATACAAAAATATCAATAGACTAATATTAGTCATAACGGTGAACCAAAATACTATCCGAAACTCTCGTTTTTGGGATTTATGCCTTAATAATTGCTGTGCAATTGCAGCACCCGGCCAGCCTCCGATAATAGCAAAAAAGTGTAACCTGCTTTCTTTAATTCGCCATGCGCCGCGTTGAGCTTTTGATTTATCAAAAGCATAAGCTAGGAAAGTAATGATACTCAGACAAAAATAACTCAGTAACAATTTTTGAGGGAGTTGACCGGCATAATGAGCCGCTGTTATAACTACTAAAAACAACAATGATAGATAAGTTGAGAACGCTGAGAGCGAAGTGTTCTTTTTTAACTGCAAGTTTTTTAGCTTTTCACCTGAAAAGGTCGCATCGCTTGCGCAACTTCTTCCGTCTTTACCTTTACCTTTACCTTTAGTCATTGAGAAGGTAATGATGTCGTTAATCTGTGGAGTACGTTTTCTATTAAATAATGCCGATTTATGAATAAAATATCCGCACCACCAGCATTTGGCTGGATAAAACCAAAAGCCTTATCAACATTCAGCCTAATCATGGCCAAAATAAAAACTATCATTCAAAGGAACAAAGAGTCTGCTCACAATTAACTATTTTTAGCTTCATTATTGGCTAACAGTGTCTTTGCCTGTTCTTTCCAAGTAGTAAATCCTCTTTCCTTTTCAAACTGCTTTAATGCTTCAATTTTACTTTTCGGGGTATTTCCAATATCTGCAAGGGTCGTAATACCCTGTTCAGCTAACTTTTTTTGCATGACCGGTCCAATGCCTTTGATTGATGCAATGGTCGAAGTCTTAACAGGCGATTTAGGTCGAGGTTTTGATATTGACGTTTTAGTTTTGAGAGCGACAGGTTTAGTGGATTTGGCTACACCAGTTTTAGTTGGACTGCTTTTGACAGAAAAAATATTGGGTAAACTTTCAAGCACCTTATCCTGCACGGTTGATAACGTCGCAAGTCCTTGTTCGAATTCAGTTTGCAAATGAACTAATCTTCGGTGATAGCTTGCATCTAACTTTTTAAGCATTTTCGATGCTTTTTTACCTGATTTTTTACGCAGTTTTTTTACTTGAGCACTTAAGTCTTCTACTTGAGTTTCTAGATTTTTTTTGGTCGACGTAAGTTTATTATTAATTTCTTTTAAAGTAGCTGCACTTTTGTTTTTTTCTACTGTTACTTTCTTTGCAGATTTTTTTGCTATTTTTTTAGTCATTGTAAGGCTCTAAATGTTCAGAAGGGTTTAAGAAAAAAGTGAAGTCTAAAGGGCGTGATAATTCTCCGCCCTTTCCTTTATTAGAAAAACAGCGTTAGGCTGCCTTCTTCAAAGCTTTTTTAAGTTTGCTTATTTTACTTGCCTGTTTTTTCATTTTTGTTTTTCTTAATTTGATCTCATCTTTGATCTTAGTTGCTTTTTTTGATGCTTTAGCCATTTTATTTTCTCCTATGTGCAAAATCACAGAATTGTAAAATTGCATGTTTTAATTGACCGCTTTATGTTCATTCATAAAGCGGCGTATAAATTTTCTTAATTCTCTTGCTGCACTGGTGTCTAAGTCTTCGCAAAGTGCAACGAAGTCATCCCTTTCTTCGCCATTAATACGGATAACCAATTGGCTATCTTTTTTTCCTAACTTAGTCCGCTGTTTTTTGATCATTTTATTTATATGCTTATAGGAAAAAATTTACGAACGTCAAATACGCTATGCAACGTATATACAAATAATATACTCCAAACAATAACGATGTCAAATTTGGTCAAAATAAGAACAATTATTTCAAGTGAACGGCTTAAACGTTAAATGTCACAGAACAATGTAAGCGCTAAAACCTAACCAGCTTAACCCCAGCAATACCCATGGTAGATAGTGCATAGGATAATGACTCGGTGCCTCTTCTTGGGTTTCGGTATTGTCGAGCTCTCGTAGTTTTATCTTTTGTTTACGTTGTTTATCTATTTCACGTAACTTTTTACCCTGCTGCTTTTTATATTCAGCAATCCCCTTTTCAATACCTTGAGCAACCAACTTAGTTTGCTCTTTTGTTTGACCGATTTTTTGGGTGCCTTTGGCCATTTTCATCGATTGTGCTTCAACTTCAGGAGATACTTTATTTTTCATTTTTTCATTACATATATAATTTTATGCAGAGATATTAGCAGTTTATGAGCTTGATTAAGATATTACTGTTTGTGAAATTGATGGCAGTATTAATTTCCATAGCAACAAACGTCACTTGGATGTGTCGATATTCAAGAAACGCGGTGAGATCCCACTTTTTGCTTAATGCAGATTGCCATCTCTCAATAAACATACAGGTACCTCACGGAGTAGTTCAGCATGATTTAACGCTGACGGAATATTCCGTACATGAACCGGCGAACGCTCATCCCACTCCCTAGATGTAATGCCTAAATCAATCTCGCAACTCAGCAGCGGTGACGATTTTCTCTTCAATCAATATTGCCAACACTCGTAACAGATTTAAATCCGGTTTAAGACGGGGTGTGGTCATTGCATGACTCCTGAATTTTCATACTATTTTATTGTTTCTTTTTACATTATTCCATATTGGAATTATTGGAATAACAACAATTCATTTTCACTCATAACACTAAGTTTGTATAATGATTTTAAACCAGAATTGGACGCCTAATGAAAACCTCAAATCCACTGCCTTTATTGATATTAATGGTTATCTTTAGCCCGCTCGCAATAGATATTTATTTACCCGCCTTGCCCATTATGGCTTCTGAACTTTCCGTTTCATTGACTCAAATGCAGTGGAGTATTAGTGCGTTTATATTAAGCATGGGATTTGGGCAGTTGATAAGTGGACCGCTGGCAGACAAGTATGGTCGAAAACCCGTTGCAGTGATGGGAATTTTAATTTACGGGGTATCGTCTTTATTAGCGGCAAACGCAGATAATTTCGAATTTCTGTTAGCAGCAAGATTATTACAAGGCCTTGGCGCCTGTGCGATTGTTGTAGCAGCATTTGCATGTGTGCGCGACCGATATGACGCGCTACGTAGCGGCATGATGTATAGCTATCTCAATGGTGCAATATGTTGTATTCCCGCCATGGCCCCCATTTTAGGTAATGTATTAACGGAGCACTTTGGCTGGCGCAGCAACTTTGATTTCATGGCTCTGTATGCCTGCATTGCTGGGGTTATTATCATGCTTTCACTAACAGAAAGCCGTCCAAAAAATACTGTCGTCAGTAAGCAACTCTTTAGCGTTAAGCCCTACATTGCGGTACTAATAAATCCGGTTTTTCTGTTTAACTCCATTATTGTTATGTTATCAATGTCGATTATATTGGCGTACGTAACAAGCTCTCCAGCCTGGTTGATGGTGACCCTAGATTTGGACCGAGAAGCATTTGTATATTGGTTTAGCATCAATGCAGTACTGAATATTATTGGCTGCGTAGTGGCTCCCAGAATACTGGTAAATTGGGGTGCAAGGTTAACGATTGGTACAGGCATGGTCACCTTGATTGGCTCAGGGTTTTTAATGTTAGCGCTTCGTGACTGGCAGGATCCAATGGGCTTTATGTTACCGATAATGTTGAGTTCTTTAGGGTTCTCGATGTTAATGGGTGCATGTGCAGGCCAAGCGCTTTGTGCTTTTGGTCAAAATGCAGGCACAGCATCAGCCATGCTCGGGTTTATCCAAATGAGTGGCTCAGCTCTTGTGGTATTTTTATTACAGATGTTACCTATAAGTGCCACTGATCAGTTAAGCATTTTGATGCTGAGTTTTATTCCCGTTTATGTCTTGTGGAAATCAGCGGCGATCAAAAAACATATACATGCTGAGCCAATTTAGTGATGAATTGGCCTATTGATGCTTTTGTTTCAAACTAATTACCCTGGAGCTGTCCCGTAGGCCACCAGCAGTATTAGTAAAAGCCCCACCAGCGCAACCATTATGGTGGTGTCAAGAATGTCCATTGTATGATCATTTTCTAATAACGACGCCAAGGTGTGTAAGGTAGGAAACAGAAAAATGAATAATAAAATATTAGGCACCGAAAAAAAAAGAGGCAAATCGGGATGGCTTGGATTAACAAATGCCTGATAATAAGCGATAGCAAGAAACGTAAAAGGCACAATAAAAAAGAGTAACTGTGCAATACCACCAAAGGCATTAGCCAAGGCTATTCCATATTCTTTTTTACGATGGGATGTCCACAATATGACGTATTCACTCATACCAGCAAAACCTGCTAAGATCATTGCAGCGACAATTCCGCTCAGTCCCATTTCTTCTACAGCAACTGACGCAAAATCGGCAATACTTTCCCCTCCAAGAAATGCCCCTAAAATACCTAAAGCTAGCAATAACATAATTTGACTAAGGTTGCTTCGCTCGACATTCTTAAATGCCAGTTGTTGCCGTTCTGCCATTTCGTCTTCAGTTAACTTTAATGTGGACTGAATTTCATCTTCTTCTTTGCCAAGGTCTCTGACCAACTTATAGAGATACGCTGCAAAAATCGCCAACAATAAAAAAGCAATTACAGCTAAATCAATTGCTTCGAAAGCTTGTTTTGGGTGTCCGTTCGAAGAAAAAATTAACATCACGATACCCATAACCAGTCCCAATGCACCACCAGCAATCAACACTTGCGTGCCGGCATCGGTAATAGGTTTAGGCATAAGATACTTGCCCTTGTAGTCCTTTGGTAGGAAGTAAGAATAAATACTAAACACCAAGGCATTGTTGTAGATAGTTATCATCGCCACAATAAATGCAGTCAAAGGGCTCACCGGCACAAGAAACCCGATAACCACAAGTTCAGGCAAAGTAGACAGGATTTCTGACGCCGTGCCTGCAACATAGTGTGTCCAACCCATGCGCGCAGCAAAACGCTCAGTGGCGGTCACTAAAACCTGGCAGGCCACCTGAATAATAATCAGTCCAACTACCAGTGAGAAAACGGCTTCAAGGTAATGAGGTAGCTCAATCGAATACACGTCGAGTACAAATAACGCTACCCATAACACATAGCCTACAATCATCCGCACTACCCAAGGTGGGGTTTTGTGCTTGCGCAGGTAGGCAGGTCGGCCTAAATGTAAGATAGATAATCGGTCGGGATCGATACCTGTTTTTCGTAAATATTTGTGAAGTGCGGACGGAGCACCAGGTAAACCCGCAGCGACTTCAGGTCTTACATGTTCAAGATGTTCAGATTGGCTATGGGTTTTAGAGTGCTTCAAGATGACTTACCGTAAATTTAACCTGAGGAAAATACCCCAAAAATAAAATGTTTACTAATCCTAAGAAGCCTTAATCTATCGAGACTTGATGTGTATCAAGAAGACATAAACTAGGTGCTTTATTTGCAACAAAATTCGTTTATCTTGGGAGGACTTAAATAGGGTCGGTCATAAGGGCGACGTTCATATGAATAAGGTACTGTTCTTGGTCGCCTTAAGCATCATCTTAATCCTTGGTTTGCAAGCTTGTATCCCTAGCCCCGATTCAGTAAAAGGTTTTAGACTGCCCCAAGGAGATGCTACTGAGGGTGAAAAGGTTTTCATGAAATATCAGTGCCTAGCCTGTCATAATCTTGAAGGCTTTGCTTACGATATGCTTAACAAAGAATTCGAACCCCCAGTATTATTAGGCGGCACCTCAACACGGTTTAAAACCTATGCTGAATTAGTAACCTCAGTTATTAACCCGTCACACAAACTAGCTCAAAACTACCAACTTGCGCTTATCCAACAAGACGGCATATCAAAAATGTTGGTCTTTAGTGATGTGATGACCGTCACCGAGCTAGTCAATCTAATCACGTTTTTACAACCTAAATATAAGTTACCCCATTATGAATATACGCATTATGCGCCCCTGCCACATTGAGTAATTAACGGAACTAATTTGACATTCCCCATCTGTATCTGACGTTTTTTGTGGGTATTGACCTATCATCAACATGCATACAACTATCTCATAAAATCAATTTGAGTTGGTTGCACACACTCCGTTTTCTTTTTCAGGAGTTAATGAAGTAGAAGGGTCCCAAATTCGATCCCAAATACTACCAATTTGACTTAAATCTGGCCGAACACTGAACTTCTCAACATCACTTGTGATAACCCCATTGTTTGTTTTCTTGCCAACAATAAAGTTGAAAACATAGTTACACTCTGCCCCCATGCGCAAGTCAGAAAGCACGATATTCTGATCATCCTGCTTGACTGAATAAAATCCTTTAGTGAACCATTGCAGTCGCTGCACACTCCAGTCATCTTGAATATTATCGAGCAGGTAATCTGAGGAATGATAAACATCTAAACTAACATCAGATGCCGAATCAAAAACAGATACATACCCCTCATAATACTCGCCATCCGACATCACCAATATCCGCCAAAGTAATGTGGATAGCGGCGCAGGTGAACTCAAATAATGATTAGCTTGAATGTGCCTATCCTTAAGCGCTATTGCGACTTTGTCGTCTATATAAACCTTTGCCGCCAAAGACCAGCATAGATAAAGGCTACTCATGACTATTGCAAATAGATTAATTGTCGATGCGATTTTGGGCTTAATATTGGGTAACAGAACGGCAATAAAAGCGAACAATAAAGGCAAGGTATACATTGGGTCAATGATAAACAAATTTGATACCGCAAAGGGATACTCAGTGATAGGCCATAACAATTGAGTACCGTAGACGGTGAAACTATCCAAAACAGCATGCGTAGATAAGCACAAAAAAACCAACCAAAACCAGTGTTTCTTATACACTGCGGTTGTGTGATGATAAGTCGTTATTAGCCATACGATCAACGGGCTGATTAACAAGTGCACTAATACAGAATGGCTAAACCCGCGGTGGTAAGTAAAAGCCTCTACTTCACCACCATAAGGCAGAAACACATCTAAGTCAGGTAAAGTACCTAAAATGGCACCGTAAACTGCGGCTTTACGCCCAACTTTGTTGCCTAGTACCGCGTAACCAACCGCACCTCCCAATACTACTTGTGTTAATGAATCCATACTGCCCTTGCACACTTAACTATTATGATTATTGATCATGTACTACGAGTTAACTATCAAGTCTAGACCAGTTAAGTCATTCATTTATTTATTTATTTATCATCAATCAAAGCGGTTCCAATAGCCCGTTTCGCACGATGATGACACTCTAAGTTTATTCTGCATCAATTGTGTTGGGCAAAATACAGCCTGCAAAAATTAAATTGACGCAAAGAATGAACTATATATGATTTTAAATGACTAATTATTGCTTAAACTTCATTCAATATCTTGAGTCACAGCGAACTAGGAGTACTAGTTGAACAATAAATATTTTCTTGGGTTCCGTGAATTCCTAAAACTCACAGGTCATTCATTTAAGATTAATAATTTGTCGATTGTGATCATAGATTGCCCAGATATTGTTTTCACATTCGAGCCTGATGGCGTCGTAGTAAAACGACCGTTATTGCCGCCGCGCAAGATCATCTATTCTCGGCTTAACTACGATCGCTTGCTGAACTTGGGTATTCCCACCCTTTAAACATACAAACCCAACTAGACTGACAGTTCAGTTTTCTGTTCATTATCGACATTACCCTCATATTAGTAGTTGGGTAAAATGAATATGCATTACCCATCATTTGTTTTTTGTTTTAAGCGTTATCTCTTTTTCATATATTTTATTGCTGAAAATAAACACCGCTATATGAAACCATCTAACAACAAAAATATCTGTGTGGTAGTTTCTATTGTAATCATTCACAACCTTTAGCCCTTTGATTTTAATAATGAATATGTTGTTAAACAAACGTTTTACAACCCAAATATTCGCAACGTCATTTAAGTATAAATGGTTGAATGCATGTATAGAAACATTCCAAAAAAACATCTATCTAAAGCATCGCGCTCAGCTCAATCAAAATCCATAAAAAGAGTTGTTTACGAATAAAGTTGTTCGACTATAATCCATTTGTTAAACATCTCAAAAGTTCATCGAAAATCTCATGCGTTCAATTCTTGTTTCCATCATGGCCTTATTTTTGGCTATTTTTTTGCTGTTATTGGGTAACAGTTTACTGAGCACTCTTTTGATACTGCGCGGAATTGCAGAGGGCTTTTCAGGTAAATTTTTAGGTGTTCTTACCTCGGTCTATTTTTTAGGCGCCTTCATTGCTACTTTGATGGCCTCGAAGATGATCAAGCGCATGGGTCATATCCGCTGCTTTACGTTCTGCACTGCCTTACTCGGCTGTTGCACGTTGGCTTATGCCTTGGTCATTTCTCCATATGCGTGGCTGATTATTCGGTTTGCTACTGGCTTTGGCGTATTTGCTATGTATACAGTGGTCGAGAGTTGGTTAAACGGTCAAACGCAAGATGATTATAGAAGCCGTGTATTTTCCATCTATACCCTGATCAACTTGTTAGCTGTTGCCGCCTCCCAACAACTTCTGCTAATTGACAATGCTACTGGTTATACACTTTTCATAGTTGCTAGCCTGCTTGTCACTGCTGCGATCATGCCTATTTCTTGGACCAGGCTGCAACAACCCAATGTGGATGTTGATATGCCGTCTATGAGCATTCGAAAGGTATTTGATGCTGCACCTGTTGCAGTAACAGGTTGCTTAGTGTCTGGATTGATCATGGGACCTTTTTGGGGCCTGACACCATTATTTGTGAGTGGCTTAGGTTATACCGAAAATGAACTCGCGGCCTTTATCTCACTTTCTATACTCGGGGGCGCTTTATTGCAATATCCGGTTGGCCGTTGGTCCGATTATATGGATCGTCGACGTGTCATTTTATTTACTTTGATACTCGGTAGCCTGTTGGCATTGGCTATGGCTCTGAGTGCTCAGTACTTAGCCGTTGAACGAGGTCTAATTACGGGATTGTCAGCCATTTTCTGCGGCCTAGTGTTAGCTATATACCCCATTTCAGTAGTACATCTTGTGGAACGTATTAATAAAGATCATCTAGTAGCGGGTTCCAGTTGCCTTTTGATGATCTACGGTTTGGGATCGTTTGTTGGACCAACCATTGCTGGATTTGCATTAGAGTACATGGGTGCTGGCGCACTACCCACTTATTACCTGATCGTTTTAGCAATCTTTAGCGTAGTTCTTAGCATACAATTACTGCGTTCGCGCATTGTTGAACTTCCAGAAGACCATGAAAGTCATTACGTCGCGATGGTTCGCACATCATCGAATGTACTGCCCATGCATCCAGAATCAGAAGAAGTGCTAGAGGTGCTAGATGCGCCAGAAGAGCATAGTAGTGAAAGTCATGAACCTAATAGAGCTTGATATAGTGAGCTTGATTACAGCTTTGTTTTGCCTTGTGAGTGCTGTTGCTCATCTAGGATGATTTACGCAAAGTTTTTTCAGTTCGATTAAAAGTTGTCATTTATGCTCACTGCAACTTTTAATCTAAACATAACTGAATAGTTTCCATTTCCGTTAAGCTATTTTTATGATGTCAGCAATTGAGCTCGCGGCAAAGGTGATCATTTATCTCTGGACGGTTCAAACCACTCATTCAAGAATTAGTGTTATTTTGCTTACGCTACAGAGTTATCTCACCCTCAAGAAAATTCGAGTGTTAGAATACAAATCTATAAACATTAATAGGACAAATTATGAAATATATTATTTTAGCTGTAGTGATTGCATTGGCGATATTCTATTTTGCTAGAAGCTCAGTTAATAAAAAAGAAGCGCTTGAAAATATTGCGATAGGAAAAGATTTCTTAGCAAAAAACAAAGCTAACCAAGATGTCATTCAAACGGCTTCTGGCTTGCAATATCAAGTATTACAAAAAGGTTCAGGCAATAAACACCCAAGTGCCAACACAACGGTAAAAGTGCATTACCATGGTACGTTATTAGACGGCACTATATTTGATAGTTCAGTAGACCGTGGTCAACCGATTAGTTTTTCTTTAAATCAAGTGATCAAAGGTTGGACCGAAGGGGTTCAATTGATGGTTGAGGGTGATAAATTTAAATTTTTTGTTCCATCTGAATTAGGCTATGGCAACAGATCAACCGGGAAAATAACCTCTGGTTCCTTGCTTATTTTTGAAGTTGAGCTTTTAGAAATCAGATAATTGAGTAGATACCTGTTGATGTAATGGCTAAAAGAATGTTTTGTCGAAGCTTGATTAACAATTTGCTCTAAATACCTACACCGCTTAGAGTTCATAATGAAAGTCGCCATAGTTTGCATTATCAGGTATCTCATTCACGACTTAAAAGTGTGTGGCACTTATCTTACTTATCCTCTAAACCCTATATCCATACATATTATCCGCATCAGCTGTTCATCATCAGATCGTATTCAACAATTCTAGCCGTAACACTCGCTATTTGTTAAAGTAATTCACACACTAATACTCATGGAAACTTGCACCTATGTCTGAGCTAAATACTTTCAAAGCTTTGCTGGTAGAAGAAACAGCCAACAAACAATTTACGTTGAATATAGTCAATCGCTCGGTAAGTGACTTACCTGAGAATGATTTACTCGTTAACGTTCACTACTCTTCATTGAATTACAAAGATGCTTTATCTGCTAGCGGCAACAAAAGAGTTAGCGCTTACTTTCCTCACACCCCAGGCATAGATGCTGCGGGCGTCGTAGTTCGCGATAAATCTGGCACATTTTCACCCGGAGATGAAGTATTAGTATTTGGTTATGATTTGGGAATGAATACCCCAGGTGGATTAGGACAGATGATATCCATCCCCGCAAAATGGGCAGTTA
>JAWUXT010000118.1:0-8889 GCA_034111205.1 Paraglaciecola sp.
TTTCTGGCATTAAGCGGCGAACAACTGACAGTACATCAAAATCTTTAAGTGACACATCCCAAACAGCTGTAGTTTGCTTAAACTCAGCCTTTTTAACACACAATTCATTGTCGGTGTGACGCCAGCAGTGAGGAGCAATAAAGTATTGCTGCTTGCCCCAGTCAGACTCAATTTTAAAAGGTTCAAGTAACGTTAAATTGGCGTAAGAAGACTCAATGTCCCCCGTTAGCCAGTTACCTTGCCAAGACGTTTGATTAAGCTGTCCTTGAATACTTAAATTAACGCGGGTGCTTTGCCCACTGGTTGTTAAATCTAATTGATGATCACTGGCATCACCCCTTAATACTATTTTTGCACTATCAACTTGGTTATTAATTCCTTGAATACCCGTTAGCTCTAGATTTAATGCAATCGGTTTTTGCTCATTCCACTTGATATCACCATTACCTACAGCTTGCTCAACAAACACCTCTGAAAAGACCAAATTACTACCCGAGAGTGCATAACTGACTTCTGGCTGCTCAGCACTACCGTTAACCGTGCCAGATAAATTGAGAGCCCCGCCAAGTTGAGGAAGCGAATTAGCTAGGTCAGTTGCATCCAGCGTGAACTTAATATCAAGTGCCTGTTGCTTAGATACTGCGCCGTCTAAAAGTAATATATTGTCAGCATTTTTTAACGACAATGTATGCATTTGTAAACCGTCAATTTGATGATAATCTACACTGCCTGATGCACTTAAGGGGTAACCCTGCCATTGTCCTTTGATGTCTAACTTATCTAATTTAGCTTTCCAAACTCCTTGGCTATTATTGGCTTGGGTCAACACCACTCCATTGATATCAGCCACCAGTTCAGGCCAAAAAACACTTGGGTCAATGTGGCTAATAGTAGCGTTGCCTTGCCAATCGATATACTCAGCAAAGGTTAGCTTGCCTTCAGTCAATAATTGCCCCCCTAAAGTTTTTAGCAAAAACTGATTCAGTTCAACGCTTTTATTTTGTGCGGTTGATGCAGCAAAAGCACTGAGGCTAATTTGGGTATCTGGGACATTCTTACCCGTCAACATAGTCTGAATCGTCATTTTTAGCGCGTTTAAATCGCCATGAATGTCAATCTCACCCTTCTCGGAACTAAACTCAGGGTCTGCTAAAGGCCATTCTAAATGATTCCAATCTAGTCTTACTTTAAGCGGTAAGGTCGCTTTGGAAAGTTGAGCCGACAAAGCCATTTTTAGCTTTATCGGCTTGGCTTGAGCAGTCAGTGTTGCTGTTTTAGCAGCTAACGTTAATTCAGTTAATTCTACTTGTGAAGATAGTGAATGAATATTACCTGATGAGCGTAATACTAGTTTTAATGGTGGTTGTTCGAGCAATTGAGCATTAGCATCTACAGAAAAGACATGCTCAAAATCACCACTTAATTGCACGTTACCTTTGGCTAATAATTTCCCATTTTCATGATCTATTAGTAGTTCATCTAATTGCAGCTTTTTCTTACTGCCTTTGGCCTTTAGGCTGACCTTTTTAAGAGTAAACGGCTCTTGTCCCGCCAACTGCAGACTAGCGGTAGACATTTTAAATGCCAACACATTAAAATGAATAGGCAACACAATGGTCAATGGAGTAAGGGGTTGATACTGAAATGTAGTCCAATCAAAGGGCTCAGTCTGAGTCACGACGGGGGCTGTTGGTGTGGCATAGGTAGTTAAATTAAATCCATCCAACTGCATTTTTTCAATGCGAAGCCGCTTATAGAAGTCCAATTTACCTGTCAGCTGCTGCCAAGTGATATCTGCTGTATCTTGAATTCCAAGTGAAAATTTATTTAAATTGATATTTTGGACGGAAACAGGAAAAGGTAAAGTCATGGCTGACGTTGCAGGTTCAGCACTAAGTGATGCAGCCGTTGGTTGTAATTGCACAACCACTTTGCCTGTACTCAATGAGTCAATACACAGAGCAAGCCTCCATACACAAGACAGTTGAATTGATAGTTTTAAGTTATCTATATCGACGTTGCTACCGAGTTGCTTCCATTTCACTGAAGACAAGTGCAACTCAGAACCCACACCGCCACTTAGATAATCAACAGTCAATCCTTCAACTAGGCTATTACCAATACTTACAACGGCTTTTGTGCCCCAAGGTGTCAGTACAAGTCCTATCAACAGGCATACAACAATTATTAACACTAGCCATAACTTGATTATAGCGGTAATAATTTTGCGGATTAAACTAGGTGTTCGTTGTGGTTTTTCATTACTTGTTTGAGCATTGGATACTGAGGTCATAAAGAAGGCCCCATGGAAATATGGAAATAACGTGTACTACCAAAATCACTCTTACCCTTCGCTAGATATAAGCGTACCGGTCCGATGGGAGAGCTCCATATAGCGCCAAATCCAACACCGATAGCAGTATCTTTAAATAGCTCATCGCTGGTATTACCAGCATCCACAAAAGCGGCTGCGCGCCAATTGTCGGCAACTGGATAAGAATATTCAATACTCGCGACTGCCAAGTATTGGCCTCCTGTAAGTTCGCGTTCGCCATCGGTGTCGAGTTCAAATGGCGATAAGGTTTTGTAATCAAAGCCACGTACACTTTGATCACCACCAGTAAAAAAGCGTAAGCTCGAGGGGACTTGGTCAAAATCGTTAGTCAATATACCGCCAAGTTCAGCGCGCCATGAAAAACGATGTGCATCGTAACTTCTGACCCACTTTGAGGCTGCTGTAACCCTAAACATATTGATATCTGAAAATAGTGACTCGGAGGCAAACTCGGTAGTAATGGTTTGTTTATCACCCCAATTAATATCTAAACCGCCCTGACTGCGTAATCGGCTAAAGGTAAAACCTGGTGTCAAAAGAAGCGTTGTTTGTTCTGGCTCTAATCCCTGGATGAAGGTTTCCTGCTCAAGCCTTAGAAAAGCCGAACGTTGCCAGTCTGAGCTCTCAACTGTCCAGTGCCGAGAGGCGGATACAGACCATTTATGACTACTGGTATCATTATCGTTTTGCGCTTGATACCCCGCCTGATAACTCAGATAGTTTTGGATGGCATCTTCCAAAGGTACTTTATAATCGAAAGACACATACTGCTCCGGAGATGAAACAAAGACTTCGGCCCCAACAGAATGACCACTTTCGTTTACCCATGGACGCTTCCACTTGCCGGTAAATCGAGGGCCAACATCTGACGACACCCCAACCCCCACATCAAAGTTGTCACTTGGCTTATGGGTTAAAATAACTTCAATAGGCACCACCGCATCGACTGCGTCTGCCACCAAAGGTCTAACAATCACATGCCGAAAATATTGGGTTTGTTTAAGTCTTTGATTAAGTAAACCTAACTGACTGGCTTGATATAAATCGCCAGTTTTAAAAGGCGTTAAACTTTTTGTTAAACTTTGCGAGCGTGTATCCTGACCAAAGCGCAAATCACCAAATTTATACCGTAAGCCGCTTTGAATATGCAGGGTAATATCGGCAACATTTAGCGACTCGTATACTTTTATAGTGCTTTGTTCAAATTCAAAATCAAAGTATCCTCGTGACAAGGCTAAACTTCTTAGTTCATTTTTTGCGTTTTCGTAGACTGAATGTTCAAGAGGTTTGCCCTGCTTAAGATTGAAGGAGCTAAGTAACGTTTGGATTTCTTTGTCCTGTGCTCCCTCCCCTCCAATTTTGATTGATAATTGCCTAACAAGGGTTATTGGCCCTAACTCAATCTGCAGGCTCCAGTTTTTGCTTTTGGTTAAATTATTCGACTCCACATATGGAGCAATAACCACAGTGGTTGCTTGGTAATAGCCAAAGACCTGTATGGCTGCTTCCACTTTTAACTGTAAACTTGCTTGATATTGCCTAAATTGATAAGCGGCGCTAGGCATATCTAGGCTGTCGATATGCGCTCTGATATTTTTTAACACGCGCTCGTCTTCAATTCCTTTAATCTCGACTTCAGTTCCGTGTACTTCAAACAAAACCAAAAACAACAGGAATAATAAAAATGGTGTTCTAAAAAAGAGGATAGAAAGGGACAAAACTTCTCGCTTTTAAGTTAGAGCAACGTTTGAAATATCAACAGCCCTAAAGTTACAAAATAATTCAACTGGCATTCTACAATAGCCCCGCGCCAGTGTATTGCACAAAAATAGAATTTACACTTGGTTGCTCAGTCATGTTGAATTACTCTTGTATGATGTTTTGACTTTAAATTAAGTTCACATGTCTTCCCCAAAGAATCCCAATTTATTAGATAAACCAGTTTGTATTGTCACTGGAGGCAGTTTTGGCATAGGTCATGCCGTTTGTGAAAAGTTTAATACTGCAGGTTACAGCGTAATAAATCTTGATATCCAAACCAATCCAGCACAATCAAAAGCAATAGACTGGCTTAAATGTGACATATCAGCCTCTTCTGAAGTGAGTCACTGTATTCAACACATTATTAAGCAATACGGCAGAGTTGACTGCCTCGTTTCAAACGCAGGCATGCACTTCTCTGGAAACATTGAAGACACCAGTGAAGAGGATTTTGAACGAGTATTTGGCTTAAATGTAAAAGGTGCTATTGCGGCGACTAAGGCGGTGTTGCCACAAATGAAATTACAACAAAACGGGGTGATTTTATATATGGCCTCTGACCAAGCGCTGATTGCCAAACATAACTCATTTGCCTACAACATGAGCAAAGCCGCACTGGCATCGATGGCTAAAACCACGGCCCTGGATTACGCTAAATATCAAATAAGAGCTAACGCTATCTGCCCTGGGACCATAGAAACCCCTCTTTATCACAAAGCTATCAATAACTATGTCGCCCAGTCTGGTGCCAATATTGACCAAGTACATGCTGAAGAAGCTGCGCTGCAACCTATTGGCCGTTTAGGCCAAGCTAGTGAAGTGGCTGCTTTAACTTATTTTTTAGCCTCTGATGAGGCACGATTTATCACTGGCAGTTTGCAGGTTATTGATGGCGGTTATACGGCGCAATAGTGCGTCTATCGATATGACTGAGTCACACCACAAAATCATCGATCCGCATCTACACTTATTCAATTTGGAACAAGGCGATTACGCTTGGCTAAAACCTCACACCCCGCCTTTTTGGCCCGATAAACATTTGATAAATAAAAGTTTTGTCGAAACAGATATATTGCTTCAGTCACCAAATCAACTAGCAGGATTTGTGCACATTGAAGCAGGCTTTGATAATCAGCAGCCTTGGAGAGAAATTGACTGGTTACAGCAATATTGCTCCCTTCCCTTTTCATCTGTGGCCTTTGCCGATATTACCGCTACAACTTTCGCTGAACATATCGAGTTGTTAAAACAACGAAAATCAGTAGTAGGTATTCGGCATATTCTCAATGAGCAGGCTGAACAAATTCTGACGTCTGAATTAATAGATCAACACTTTGCTCTGTTAGCGAAATATGAATTCAGTTTTGACGCGCAATTATCACTGACAGATGCACCCGCTATCGAACAGTTATCTAAATTGGCAACCAAGCATAAAGCAATGCGTATCATCATTAATCATGGAGGGTCGCCACCCGCCAACAACGATGTAAACAACCAAGAAAAATGGAAGCTAAACCTACAAAAACTGGTTAAGTGTGAAAATGTCGCGATTAAATTATCAGGCTGGGAAATGTCGAATAGAGCCTGGCAACCAGAGCATGCCGCGAATGTAGTACAAGACTGCATAGCAACATTGGGCGATACAAGAGTGATGTTAGCCAGTAACTTTCCACTGTGTTTATTATCAATGTCCTACGCCGACTTATGGAATACTTACGCAGCACTCCCTGAAATAAGAGCTCAATGTTTTGAAAAAATCACTTTCAGTAATGCTAAAAGCTGGTACCGTTTACCTTGAAAAAAAACCTACATTTTCTCCAAACGTTCATTGATACATTCATAAGAACCCATCTCAAACTCTCGACAAATCCATGGTCTATTTTCATAAATAGAACACATTAATGTATCTCGGTCTAAAGCGGAACACCAACCATCGTCTAAGCGCAGCATAGTTTCACTCCCATGTTCATCAACATGAATATGTTGACTAGGCACACCCGTATCTGAGATGAGCATCACTTCTAAACTACAACAACATGCCTTGCAGTTGGAACATGTCACTTCTGTGGGGGGGATATTTTTTACTTCAATCATACTAAACGTTCATGAATTAAATTATTGCTAGAATACGCTAGATAATAAACATTCTCGAGCTCACTGAATACCCTCTTTGAGTAAAACCTGCACTGGGTTACATACGGCGCTAGTTATCCCTTTAAAACTCGGTAATAATCAACACACCAGAATGACTAGAGTGCCTTTTTTGAATTACTTAAACCTTAGTGAAAATTCTTCTGCTTACATACAAAGCTCGTTGAAAGCTGGCGTACTGACTATCATGATGAACAAGCCAAAGAAATTAAATGGCTGGACAACCGAAATGATGGAGTCCTTTGCGACGGCGTTTGAAAACGCCGCTAAAGATGAACCCACTAAAGCCGTGATTTTCACCGGAGCTGGGGATTATTATTCAGCAGGAGTCAATTTGGGTGGCACTTTAAAACTAATGGCACCTAAAAAACTGCATAAGTTGATTGTGGAGCATAATCAAAAGTTGTTTGATAGGTTTTTGACCTTTCCCAAACCTCTATTGATCGCAATTAATGGCCCTGCCATTGGTGCCAGCGTGACTTCAGCAACGTTGTGCGACGCTATCATTGCTGCTGACACATCAACATATTCAACCCCTTTCGGCGCACTGGGGATTACACCAGAAGGGTGTTCTAGCATTCAGTTTGCAACACTGCTGGGAGAAAAGAATGCACAACGTATGTTAGGAAATGAAGGCTGGAAGCCAAATGCTGAAGAAGCTCTTGAGGCGGGTTTGGTCCAATGGGTTGTGCCAAAAGATCAGCTCCAAACTGAAGCTCAAAAAATTGCTCAAGAATGGGTTACCCATGGCCGTAGCCGCAAAATTTTAGGTGGCATTACCTTATCAGAATTACAGGCGGTTAATAAACGCGAATCAATCATGCTGGCTAACCGATTTTTCGGCGCTGATTTTTTAAGAGGCCAATTCAGCTTTCTTTGGCGAAAAAAGAAACACTTACAGTCGATAGTATTTTTGTTACTTTGGGGACTTCGACCGTTATGGAAGTATTTTTTATGATAGAAACATTAGCTTTCAAAGCAACTCAAGTCTTCGATTAGTTATCGTGAATATTCTTCTAAACCCACTTTGACCTCGGTGACTAATGCCTGTTTTGCTACTTAACCAGAGCACAGGTTACTTTGGTATGTAGCGACAATAAAAATTATCCGTAGCCGTTAATGCTTGCCCGTAGTACAAACTTGAATTAATTGAGTCATTAGATCCCCAGATAACTCATATCGATATACCGTCAAGACGCTTTATGTTTAAAAAATTTAGCGTACTTAATGTCATATACAGGTTTAATAGTAAACAACAATAAAGAAGTCCTTACTGTGGGTGGGTGAGTAATATTATTTATCCTAGATTAGTCTGGTTCGAGCGATTAACATCAATTGAAACCACCATAGCCGACCGTCTGCAATGCCTAAGAAAGCGGACGTAGCGATTTATTGTGGTTTCGTCCGGTTTGAGCGAAAAGCCGCCGTACAGCCGAGCTAAAACTTATCACAATTTTGTGACTAATATCCTGGGCCGTATCCATATGCATCTCTGATTTCATAGGCCTGCCCAAAGTCTTTTATGCTAGCAATAATCTCCAGACTTAGCTCCTCCCCAATATAGATTTCTTCAGCTGTCGCAGTTTTAAAAAGTCTGTTATATTTTTTGTTAGCATCACTATATGTACGATTGTCTTCTGTAAAATATTTCAGCGCTATTGCATTTGCTAATGCCAATGAGATCGGTGAATAGCGAGTTAGAGAAGCGCTATTCACTTTGTGCGTATTTCTATTTGCTAACGCTAGCAATGCTTTCATACTTCCCTGTGATGCAGCTTTGGATAAATATTGATATTTATTCATCTGAAATTTTGTTTTCACTTCTATATATTTATCCCTTTGAAGGTGACTATTTTTACTAAATTTCATATACATGGAATCTGGCATAATGCCTATTACTTCAAGAGCTGGAGTAAAACCTGATTCAGCAAGCAAAGTAAAATAGTCAAAGTGCTTTTCTCTATCGCTCGCTTTAATACCTTCACAAAACTCAAAGTTTGATATCCTCCGCTCAATCATATCTTGTGGCATATTGTCTTTAATTAAGCTATCAACATCATCTTCCAATTGGTTTCTCGTGAGGGGCGCCAAGCGACAAGTTTTTAATTTGACTGCAAGAATGTATCCCGCATTATTATTTCCTTTAGCAAAACTATCTTCAAGTGTGGCAATATGATCAATCAGTTTTCCAGTTAGTCGATGATTTGGTCTTGTCACCCAAGATACTATTAACCCTTTATTATCGTTTTCAAGAATAGTTCCAGTAGTCGCTTTTGGCGGAATATCAGAGTTGATGTCTGTAATGACTAAAGTTGGGGAAATATCAACGTGTGTTTCACTAGATATAGGTGTTGAACCTCTCCAAAAAATGGTAATAAAAATTCCACAACATATGCAAAAAGAAACAATCGCTAGGTATAGTTTTTTATCAGGAAAAGAGTGTTTCAATTCATAAATCCCTTTGTGAATTCAGTAAAATTTAAGACAAAAAACGAATATTGAAAAAGCCAATCTAAGCAAAAATAACGCTGTAAGTCTAAACGCTTTTATTTAATTGTACGTTGGTAATAAAACTAGTTTTAATACGGACATTTGATGATTTAATTAGTTCAACAAGTATCAACAGTTTAACCCTTCAATCA
>JAWUXT010000119.1:0-11699 GCA_034111205.1 Paraglaciecola sp.
TTTTTGTATTTATGTTGGTTTGGTATCAGATTGTATGCTGCAGCTCACTCGAGCTTGATTAAAAGGTTATCTGCGGTAATGGTATTGGTTTTGGGCGCTCAAATTATGTTAGGCGTAAGCAATGTAGTGTACAGTTTACCCATTGCGGTTGCGGTGATGCATAACGCAGTAGCCGCGTGTTTAATGTTGGTGTTAGTCACCATTAGTTACACGCTATATCGAAAAATTTAGGAGAACAAGGTGAGTAAGGTCGTGGCCGTAGAGCAACAAAACAATCAATTTAATTTATGGTCTACTTGCCAAGATTATTATGAATTAACCAAACCAAAAGTGGTCTTATTACTGTTGTTAACCGCATTGGTTGGCATGTGTTTGGCTAGTGATAGCTGGATCAGTTGGCAAATTTTGATTGCTGGCTTAACAGGTATTGGTTTTTTATCTTCTGCTGCAGCTGTTGTGAACCATGTCGTAGACAGAGAAATCGATGGAAAAATGGCGCGCACATTTAATCGCCCAGTAGCGAAAGGTAAAGTGACTCCGCAAAAAGCACTGATTTTTGCCGCAGTATTAACGGTTGTAGGTTATGTGATCCTTGAACTTTGGGTTAACCGTTTAACTGCTGTATTGACCTTCGCAGGTTTACTGGGATATGCGGTGGTATACACCATGTATTTAAAACGAGCCACACCACAAAATATTGTTATCGGTGGCTTAGCCGGTGCCATACCGCCATTGCTTGGCTGGACAGCAGTAACAGGAGAGATTCACGCCCATGCATTGTTGTTGGTATTGATTGTGTTTATTTGGACACCACCGCATTTTTGGGCGTTAGCGATTCATCGCGAAAAAGACTATGCCAAAGCCAAAGTGCCTATGCTACCTGTGACTCATGGTATTGATTTTACTAAAACCTCTATCCTGTTGTATACGGTTTTACTCTGTGTAGTGTGTTTGCTTCCTTATTTAGTGGGTATGTCTGGTCTTATCTACCTTATCGGCTCATCTTTGTTAAATGCAGGCTTTTTATTCTACGCATGGAAGTTGAAATTTACTGCAACTGAACAAACAGCTATGAAAACGTTTAAATACTCCATTATTCATCTGATGGTGCTGTTTGTAGTGCTGCTAGTTGATCATTATGTGCGGTTTTAGGCATGAGTAGATTACAAGCAGGCCTGATTGCATTTGTTGCGCTGGTTATTGGGGTCGTTGTAGCAATTAATATAGCTCCTCCAAGCAACACCAGTAAAACACAACATGTAAGTACTTATCCTCAGGCTAGAGCACTGCCTGATTTTCAGTTAGTAGATCATAATAATCAAAGCTTCACACCAGAGAACCTATTAGGACATTGGAGTCTAGTTTTTGTTGGTTATACATATTGCCCCGATATTTGCCCGACTACCTTGGCAGAGTTAAAAAGTATTTATCCAGAACTACAAAAAATACCCACGAATTTTCCTATTCAAGTGGTGCTGATGTCTGTTGATCCTAAGCGTGACACCCCAGAACGGTTAAACGAATATATTAATTTTTTCCACCCTGACTTTATTGCGGTCAGTGGAGAACATGTACAATTATTTCCATTAGTCAGAGCGATGGGCATGATGTATTCCATGTCTGAGAGCACCGATAACCCTAACTATTTGGTTGATCATAGTTCATCTGTGGTGGTCGTGGATCCAAAAGCCCAAGTGGTAGGACGCTTTAAGCCAGATTTTGCGGTAGGCAAGTTGCCGATCAGTGAAGGACAAAAAATACTGGCCGATATGCCGGCAATTATGTCCCAATAAACCACTAAGCAATGAATTACAGAACGGCCATAAAGAATGATGCGTGCTTTTTGGCGCCATTAATTTTTAGTTCTGCAGCTGTTACATTAGCCGCTACTTTTGATATTAACGACGAGTTGTCGTCGTTAAATTTCCTACATTCAAATCTTTTAAATTGTGACGGTCAATTCGGTTATGGTAATCATTGGGTGGCAGAAATCGACAATCAAATCGCCGGCTGTATAAGTACATGGCACAGTGATTTACCTGATTCCTTCCATCAAGCCACGTTTAACAACTTAACGAGTTTTTATGGCATTGCTCACGCATTTTCTGTGTTGCAAGCTAGCCAAGCTTTGCATGATTGTATTCCCAAACCTAAAAAACATGAGTTATGTATTGGGCATTTTGCTGTGCTTGCAAAGTATCAAAGGCAAGGTGTGGCAACTGATTTGTTAAAGTTTGCACAACAAAAAGCGTTAGTCTGTGGTAAATCTGCCCTATGCCTCGATGTTGAAAGTACCAATTCACAAGCAATAGATTTTTATCTAGGCTGGGGCTTTATTCAGGAACGTGAATCAGGTATTAGCCAAAGAATGCGAACCTTGGGTATTGGTTCGCACTGTCATCTTAGCAAAAAGTTAGTCTAGCCACTTCCCCTCAGCTGTTGGCATAAAATAGGGTTGTGAAAACCAATAGAACCTACCTTTTTCGCTAATACTGGGAGCCGTGCAATTCACTCTATGTCTTCCGGGATTATTGATTGGTCTTATAACCACTGAAACAGTATTTCCTTCCAGGGACTTGTTTAAAGCTTGACCATTTTGAAAGCAGTTAATTTGCTGTGGCCTTAAGTCTTCAGTTTTAACATTAAATAAAAGGTCTTGATCGTAAGAAGGTAATTCGATCTTAGGATCGCTTGGATAAATAGTATCAACAGGCATCGCCAAACTGTTTAATTTCACTTTCAAGCTTTTAATATTACTGTATATCCCTGCAGACGGGTAACGTGGCAAGGCAGAAAAGTCGCTGTAAGAAGCAATGGCCCCGCTATGTTGAGCAAAACTAATGTAGCCACGTGAACTAAGTCGCGCTTTTAGTTTTGAATCAAACTCTCCATAAGGATAAGCAAAATATTTTAAGCTGTAACCTAAGTTATCTTTGAGAAGAGTCTCAGCGTTTTCTATATCTTGCATGCTGCGCTGCAACCAACTTTCATCCGACTCACTGTCATCTTTTGTCAACATATGGGTATGCTGACTACCATGGTTAGCAAAGCTTGCGCCCTCATTAGCCATTAATTTAACTTGTTGCCAATCAAGTTGATAACTCACATTGCCAATCAGCGGCGGGTTAATAAAAATGGTATAGGGAAATGAAAATTCTTTAAGAATAGGATGAGCATTGTCATAAATATTTTCATAACCGTCATCAAATGTAATTACCACAGCTTTGTCGTGCAAAGGTTGCTTGTTCTGTAGTGTTTCTATTACTTCTTTAAGGGTTAAGACCTGATGATGGTCGGCTAAATATTGCATGTGTTCACGAAAAGTATCGGGTGAGACTGACGTCACCTTGGGAGTAATATTACTGACGTGGTGATATAGCAGGATAACTGCATTGTCTTTCGCCCAAGTGTTTATGCTTAGTAGCGCACATGTTATTGTCAGCACTAAGATGCCCCATGTTTTTCTCATGCCTTTCCTTTATAAATGAAAACTAAATGACTAATAACAATACTCTATCAAACTTTTTTCAGATTAGTCTGCACCAAAAAATTATTGTTATTGCGATACCTATGATCCTAAGCAATGTCACGACTCCCCTGATGGGATTGGTTGACACCGCAGTTTTAGGGCATATGCAGGATGTGTATTTTCTTGCTGGCGCTTCAGTAGCCGCATTGATTATTACTCAATTGTATTGGTTATGTGGCTTTTTAAGAATGACCAGTACAGGCCTTAGTGCCCAAGCAAAAGGGAGTAAAGATAATAACCAGCTTAATCAAAGTTTGTTTCAGGGGGTATTGATTGGATTTTTTTTAGGTTGCCTTTTATTACTAGTACAAGATGCCATTTTGGCCTTAGGTTTATACTTTGCCGATGCGACCCCCGTTATTGAAGAGGTAATAACAGAGTATTTCTCCACGCGCATCTGGGGCGCGCCTGCTGCGATAGTTAATCTAGCCTTGGTTGGTTGGCTGATAGGCCAGCAAAAAGCCAAACCGGTGTTGCTGATTCAGGTGTTCGCAAATCTATTGAACTTGATACTTAATCTTTGGTTTGTGTTTGGCCTAGGGTTAGAGGTGTTTGGTGTGGCACTGGCCAGTGTGGTTGCTGAATATTCCATCTCAATAATGAGTCTGATTGTGGCTCTGAACATTATTGGTAAGCCAATAATACAAAAGAAATGGTTCTCAGGAGTCTACTTACGGCCTCTACTATCCCTTAACGGCAACACATTTTTTCGAAACTTTATATTACAAGGCTGCATCGCGTTTCTTATTTTTAAAGGCGTAGGATTTGGCTCTACGTCAGCGGCAATCAACGCCATCTTGATGCAGTTTTTCACCTTAATTGCCCTTGGATTAGACGGGGTTGCTTATGCTGCAGAAGCCTTAGTGGGTGAACAAAAAGGGCAAAAGAGTGTTAATGGCATTATTCATGTCACTTTACATGGATTGCTGTGGTCTACCTTTGTTGCTGTCATTTACTCATTGGTTTTTATTGTATGGGGAACTGAGATTATTAGCTTAATAACAAACCAAGCGACTCTTCAAATAGAAATGAAAGACTACTTAATATTTGTGTATTGTTTGCCAGTCATCGCCCATTGGTGTTTCTTTTTTGATGGTGTATTTGTGGGTTTGACTCGTGCACAGGCGATGCGAAATAGTATGTTATTGTGTGGGTTGCTTGTCTATTTCCCCGCTTTTTGGGTATTTTCAGCTCATGCAAACCAGGGTTTATGGATCGCGATGTTACTTTTTTTACTGTCGCGCGGAATAAGCTTGGGAGGTTATTTTATTTATCTTTGTCAAAATGGGAAGGTGGCGGTTTAAAGCTGGCTGTCATGCGGTGTGCCAGAATGCCTAGGTAGCCTCTAAAAGAATATAAGCTACCTACTGCCAATAAAACGAGCCCAGGAATTTGGATTATAGGCGCATATTTTGCGCCTATTAAAACGGCCATTGCGCCAAAGCAAAATATGCCTAGACCACGTTTGAAAAAAGCCCAACTTTTGCTTGGGTCATTAGCTAAACGTTGTAACCAGTTAATGTTTCCATCCTCACTGAACTTGTATTGTGTGGTTAGTCTAGTAGTAAGAGTGCTCGCCTGCTTCATGTTCAGTGGCGTCTTTAACTGCTAATAATTCACCAGGAAATTGTTCAAGCATTTGTTTTTCGACGCCTTCTTTCAAGGTGAGATCCACTTGTGAACAACCGTTACAACCACCACCGAATCGTAATACCGCTTCTTTTTCTCCTGTGATTTCAACTAATGTCACGTTACCACCATGGCTAGCAAGTTGCGGATTGATTTCTGCTTCAATCATGTAACTCACTCGTTCAGCTAAAGGTGCGTCACTATCTACTTTGCGTGCTTTAGCGTTCGGGGCTTTAAGTGTAAGTTGTGATCCCATTTGGTCGGTCACAAAATCAATTTCGGCTTCTTCAAGGAAAGGTACGCTTTCTAAATCAACGACTGCATCAAAACCATTAAATTCTAGCACAGTGTCTGATTTCTCTATCGCGTCTGGTGGACAATAAGATACGCCACATTCTGCACTGGGTGTGCCGGGGCTGACCACAAACACTCTGATATTGGTATCAGGTTCTTGGTTTGCCAGCAGCTTACAGAAATGTGCTTGCGCTGTTTCTGAAATGTTAATCATGGGCTATCTTCCTCTTAAAAAAATCTATTTATATAATAACAAAATTACTTGACTAAAACACTCAAGTAATCGTTTTTCCTTATGTTAATTTTGACTAAAACGTGCGACTATTTTTACTAATATTGATGGTTTGGACTGTTTTGATGTATTTGGTGTTTCGAATTTTTACTTTTTGTTTTTTATTTATCAGTGTACAAGCTAATGCTGTAGCCGATGTTGCTTATTTACCAGCAGGTACTCAATATAAGCCTGATATTACTACTCCTACTCAAGCACTAGGGGCGTCAGTAGGTGAATGGCACGTGCGTCATGATCAAATCGCTAACTATATGCAAGTGTTGGCTTCACAGTCAGACCGCGTCAGCTTAGTCGAAACTGGGCGTACGCACGAAAACCGACCTCTGTATTTATTAGCATTTAGTTCTACTGAAAATCAGCAGAATTTAGCCGCCATCCAAGCCAGACATATTAAAAATTTAGGACAATCTACTGATAAAAATGACCCATTAATTCTATGGATGGGTTACAGCGTGCATGGCGACGAACCTTCAGGTTCGAATGCTGCCCTGTTAATCGCTTATTATCTCGCTGCAGGTCAGAGTGAAATGATAGATCAGTTACTTAATGACAATATTGTTTTACTCGACCCAAGCATCAACCCTGATGGTTTATCACGCTTTGCTCAGTGGGCCAATATGCACAAAAGTAAGAACCTAGTGGCTGATCCTAATCATCGAGAACATCAGCAGGCTTGGCCTTCAGGACGAACTAACCATTATTGGTTTGACTTAAATCGCGATTGGTTGTTGTTGACCCATCCAGAGTCACGAGCCCGTATTAATCAATTCCATCAGTGGCGTCCTCACGTGTTAACTGATTTCCATGAAATGGGCACTAATAGCACTTTCTTCTTCCAACCAGGTATTTTTTCTAGAAAAAACCCTTGGACACCGTTAAAAAATGTTGAGCTGACTGCTGCACTGGGAGATTTTCATGCTGCAGCGTTAGACAAAACAAAACAGCTTTATTTTACTCAAGAAAGTTTTGACGATTTTTATTATGGCAAAGGCTCAACTTATCCGGATGCCCACGGAAGTATCGGTATATTGTTCGAGCAAGCTAGCAGCCGAGGGCATCTACAAGATTCCGTAAATGGTAAGTTGAAGTTTTCCGATACGATTCAAAATCAAGTGACAACTTCCCTCTCTACTTTTGCTGGTGCATTAGCCAATAAAAAAGCGATTCTTGATTATCAAATAGATTTTGCAGAGCAAACCAAAGGTTTAGTGAAAGATGATGATTTAGCGGGTTATATTTTGAATGAGAAATTTGACCAAGCCCGTTTCTCAAAAATGCTGGGGATATTGTCAGCACATCAGATTCAATATTATCCTTTAAGTAAGGACATAAAAGCAGATGGACAAATATTCGATACAGTCAATAGTATGTTTGTACCACTCGATCAGCCTCAGTATCGACTCATAAAATCTCTTTTCTCAACCCGCAAATCTTTTGATGACAATACTTTTTATGATGTGTCGAATTGGAATTTACCACTTGCGTTTAATATCCAGTACCAAGCAGTTGAGCGGCAACCCAAGTTTGATAAACGGCCTGTTAAAACACCCAAAACTGTTAATCCTGAATTATTGCCTGATGCTTATGCCTATGCTTTTTCTTGGCAGAATTATCAAGCCCCTAAACTTTTACAGCGTTTATTAGCGAATAAAGTGAAAGTAAAACTTGCAGGTGAAGCTTTTTTTGCACAAACCGCACAAGGTGGTATGAGTTTTTCTGCTGGTGCAGTGATTGTGCCTATCGCCTTAGAGCAACCTGATAATTTGTTAGACATCATTAGCGCACAAAATATGGGGCTAGATATTGCGATTCATTCAGTAACATCAGGGCTAACCCGTCAAGGTATTGATTTAGGTAGTCGTAAAATGCTCAATGTTACCCAGCCTAAAGTTTTGTTAGTAGGAGGGCACGGTACTTCCCAATATGAATTAGGTGAAGTCTGGCACTACTTAGATCAGCATGTTGATATGCCTGTTTCCATCACAGATTTAGAGCAACTGGGTAAATTTTCATTGGATAGCTACACCCATATGATATGGGTTGAAGGCACGTATAAAGATGTGTCTGACACAACGGTTAGTAAAATTGAAGGCTGGTTGAATAAAGGTGGCATTCTCATTGGCCAAAAATCTGCGGCAAATTGGTTTTCTGAGAAAAAATGGCTTAAAGCAGGCTTTAAAACTAACAGCGAGATTAAGTTAGCGTTTGAAACTACAGGCATGAAATATAAGGATCAGGAAGCACTTAAAGCTAAACAAAGAATTGCTGGAGCTGTATTTGAGACGCAGTTGGACCTAAGCCATCCCCTCGCCTTTGGTTATAATTCTACTACATTGCCCATGTTTAGAAACAGTGCATTGGTGATGCGCCAACCCGACAAACCGTTTATTACCGCAGCGAGTTACACTAAAACGCCGCTTATGGCAGGGTATACTGCTGATGAGTTACAACAACTCATTGGCGGCAGCGCTGCCATTGTGTCCCACAATTTTGGCAAGGGTAAAGTGATTGGTTTTGCTACTAACGTGAACTTCAGAGGTGTTTGGTATGGCACTAGCCGCTTGATGAGCAATGCCATTTTTATGGCTGCTTTTATTAACGCATAAGGGTAAGGCAAAGTTAATGCGTAAGGGTGAGGCAAATACTCCATACATCAATTTTTAAACTAGGATGGTGCTTACGTATGCTGCAATAAGCTGCGTTCATGGTACTTCCAGTGGTGATGACATCGTCGAATAAGGCAATGTGCCTATAGTTTTTTAGCCGCTGTGCAGCTGTTGCATCAATTGCAAAAGCGTTCCGCAAGTTTTTACGTCTTTGAGCGGCTGTTAAGTCAGTTTGCGCTGGAGTAGATTTACATCTGCTGATGATCGAAGTGTCCATGTCTAATTGACTTAAGCGGCAAATCTGCTTAGTCAACTCCATGCTTTGATTGAACTTTCTGAACAAATAGCGATTTTTGTGTAACGGCATTGGAATAATCAGTTGCGGTAACACAGAGTTAGAACGTAAGCAGTGTTTCACAAAAAGTGTTGCTAGAGCATGAGCATTTGGAATTTGCTTTGAAAATTTTAATCCCGTCAATAATTTCGACAATGGCCACTGATAATCTGCAAGAGCCAGCACTTGTGGAAAGTCTACGTTTACCAATCCTTTGTTTATTTTTGGCGATAACATCAAATTGTGATGGTATCGGTCAATATCAAAGAGTGTAAGATCATCAGTGCAGTATTGGCATATTGCGCTGTTACTGGTTTGTTTGCAGATTAAACAGCTTTGACTTAGAGCGATTTGCATCTTGCTATCATCCTGGTACTTAATGAAACATCAGTCTTTCAAACTTAAGTGTAGGAGAAATGTCAGAAAGATTAAACGTATCAACTGTAATCATTAGAAAGCAATTTGTCTTGTTCACATGGTTGGTGCGTAAATACTGATGTTTGGCAGCCCTTGCAAGATATTACTAAGAGTGAGTTTTGTATTACCTCTATTGATATGACGGGTTACAGGCTAAATCATCAACAGTTAACACTTGTTTATAATTTGCATAACGCTTAATGAAAGCACTTGTTTAAAGATTTAAATCACTTATATATCAAGCAAAAGCTTTAAAAAAACATGAAAATGGTTAATAATTGAACAGGAGAGGTTAAGTAGTAGAGGTAAGGTAGATGGACATTAGTAACAATATAAATTCTGCCATTGTCAGTGGCTCTATAGGCATTAAACGGGCATATGATGGTGTGTCACAAAATACATCCAATTTGGCCAACTTGTCAGCTTTTTCGGCGCCTTCGCGCGATCCTCAAGAGTTTTTAGCAAACGCTACATTAAACCAGCTAAATGCAATCAAACAAGTTCTTCCGCAAGCCCCCGATAGTATTACTTCAAATTTAGTTGGGCTGTCAATAAACCTGAATAACGCTCAAGCTTCTACCAAAGTAGTAGATACTGCTAGCGATACTGTTGGCACCATATTGGATATTCTGGCCTAGTACTAGGCTACAGATATTATGAATATTCTCCCCCCCGTCCCCACTCCAACAGTATTTAACGTCGGTACCGTTAATACTGAGGCGGTGCGTAGAGATAATACTCAGCGTGAGGCGGTGCCAGCGTTAGCGGCTAATGAAAAGTCAGCAGCTGAAACAGGCGTGGGCTCTGATGCTGATAAGGTTAAAACGCCTGGACAAGCACCGCCGCCTCTTACTTATGAAAAACCGGTTCCTCAATCGGGTCAGCAACTCAATACCCAAAATGATGCCGCTAAAGACAATGGCCAAGATGCCAGTGCCGGTAAAGAAAATGCCGAGGATCAGCTGCAGCAACAACAGCAAGAACAACAGCAACAAGCCGAACAACAGCTGACGGAGCTGAAACAACGAGATGCTGAAGTAAGAGCCCATGAACAAGCTCATGCTTCTTTGGGCGGACAATATGCAAGCCCACCTCAGTATGAATACGAAAGAGGTCCTGATGGTAGGCGTTATGCAGTAGGGGGCGAGGTTTCAATTGATATATCTGAAGCCTCCACACCTGAGGATACCATTCGCAAGGCGCAGCAAGTTAAAGCCGCGGCCTTAGCTCCTGCAGAGCCAAGTGCACAAGATTTAAGAGTTGCAACCGAAGCCACTCAAATAACGCTTGAGGCACGCACAGAAATAGCCAGTGCAAAAGCTGAAGAAGCGCAACAGTCCTACAATCAAGCTATTCCGGATGCCAAGCAAAGCGAACAACAGCAGCAGAGTTCAATTATTGGAGAGCCTCCTTTAATTGATGATATTGTTGACGCCTTAGATGTGGGTATACCGACTCGTTCAATGGATATCAGTCAGTCAGAGGGCAATGAACAGGATGTGACTGAATTCGAACTTGATTCTGATGCTGCCAGTCAATTTATCGCAAATAGAGACTTAGAGATGACTCGTAGAGTGTCAGTAATTGAAAACTTTTATCAACAAGTGACTAACCCTCGTTCTGAAGGGATGCAGCAATCTGTTTAAGTTCTAGTGAAAAGTGCGTAATACCCAAAAACGAACAAGCCCTCAAAAGAGGGCTTGTTCGTTTTTGGGTATTAGATAGGTTGTTATTTTTTTGCTTTAGCAAAAGCATCAGCAAAAGCGTTACCCATCATTTGGTTCGACTGTTTAGGGTGAGTCTGCTGCTGCTTGGTTTTAGCCGCTGGGTTGGGGGTTCTTTTTTCTGTATTGGTTTTTTGCCCTGATGATTTTGCTACCTGATTAGGTGTATCGCCCATTCGCATAGTGAATGACACACGCTTTCTTTCGACATCCACTTCCATCACTTTTACTTTGACAATATCGCCTGTTTTGACAATATCTCTAGGGTCAGAAATAAATTTATCGGTCATAGCGCTGATATGTACAAGTCCATCCTGATGCACACCTACATCGACAAAAGCCCCAAAGTTTGCAACGTTACTCACGACACCTTCTAAAATCATACCTACTTTTAAGTCTTTCAAAGATTGCACATCATCTTTAAAGTTAGCAGTTTTAAATTCTGGGCGAGGGTCTCTTCCTGGTTTATCCAGTTCACTAATAATGTCTGTCACTGTGGGTAAGCCAAATAGGTCAGTGACAAAGTCTTCGGGTTTGAGTTTTCTCAGTACATCGGTATTACCGACAATATCGTTCTTCGCAACACAAGCATGTTCTACAATCGAATTAACCACTGGATAGGCTTCTGGGTGCACAGCTGATGCATCAAGAGGGTCAGCTCCCCCCATAATGCGCAAAAAACCTGCTGCTTGCTCATAAGCTTTTGGCCCTAAGCGTTCAACCTCAAGCAAAGCTTTACGCTGCTTAAATTCTCCATGTTTGTCTCGATACCTGACTATATTACTGGCCAAAGTGCGATTCAGCCCTGAGACATGGCTAAGTAAAGCACCTGATGCAGTATTGATATCCACGCCTACCGCATTCACGCAGTCTT
>JAWUXT010000120.1:0-16727 GCA_034111205.1 Paraglaciecola sp.
CTAAATCAACGCCAACTTTAGTACGATACATATTGCGGACTCTCTATAATATATTTGTGTGGTAACGATTATATTACCCCACACTCCAGTGTGTGGGGGAGTCCAATTATCTAAGGTGGTCGTATTAGGTTGACCAGGTCACCTGGTTAAAAACTCCAGAGCGTTAGTCTGTTTTTAACTTCCATAAAAAAGCCGCTAAAAAAGCGGCTTTTAAACTAAGTATTAACTGTATATTAATTAGTTAAATCATCAAAGAACTTCTTCACACCGTCAAAAAAACCACTTTCTTTAGGACGATTTTTGGCTGTGTCTTTACCCGTTCCCATGGAATTTTCCAGTTGATCTAGCAGATCTTTTTGACTGGCACTCAAGTTAACCGGTGTTTCGATGACCACTTTACAAATAAGGTCACCTACACTGCCACTGCGAACTGACTTAACACCTTTGTTTCGCAGGCGGAACATTTTCCCCGTTTGAGTTTCTGGGGTCACTTTAAGTTTGACCTTGCCTTCCAATGTAGGGACTTCAATCTCACCGCCTAAGGCAGCTCGAGTGAAGCTTAAGGGTACCTCGCAATATAAATTATTACCTTCGCGGGTAAATATTTTGTGGTCACGAACATGCACTTGCACGTACAAGTCACCTGCTGGTGCACCCATTTCACCTGCTTCACCTTCACCTGACAAACGAATTCTATCGCCTGTATCAACTCCGGCTGGCACTTTAACCGACAACGTTTTAGTTTTTTCTACGCGGCCTTGTCCATGACAAGGTTTACAAGGGTCAGATATTATTTTACCTCTACCTGAGCATGTCGGACAGGTTTGCTGAACCGCAAAAAAGCCTTGGCGCATTTGCACTTGACCTTGTCCATGACAAGTTGGGCAAGTCGTTGGGCTTGAACCTTTTTTGGCGCCTGAACCATCACAAGCTTCACAGCCCGCAAGTGTTGGCACACGAATCTCGACGCTTTTGCCTTTTACCGCCTCTTCAAGAGAAAGCTCTAGGTTGTAACGCAGATCGGAGCCTTGACGAGCACGAGATTGACGACCACCGCCCCCACGTCCACCACCAAATATATCACCGAATACGTCACCAAAAATATCACCAAAGTCTCCACCTTGGCCACCACCACCGCGATTAGGATCGACGCCAGCATGACCATACTGATCATAGGCGGCTCGCTTTTGTGAGTCAGTCAACATTTCGTGTGCTTCTTGCACTTCTTTAAATTTTTCTTCCATAGCTTTATCACCCTGAGTTCTATCTGGGTGATATTTCATCGCTAGGCGTTTGTAAGCCTTTTTTATCTCGCGTTCGGCGGCACTTTTGTCCACACCCAACACTTCATAATAATCTCGCTTTGACATCTCGATTCGTTACCCTGGGGTCTATGGTTACTTATTTTAAATAACAAACATCGTTATTTTTTGTAAATTCTTAAAACAAACAAGGCGCAGTCAGTGTGAGCTGCTGCGCCGAGTTACACTATTGAGTCACCTCAACAGTCAAGTTATCTAACAATTTATCTGACAATGCTTACTTTTTGTCGTCTTCTTTCACTTCTTCAAACTCAGCGTCAACCACATCATCATCTTGTGATTTTGCACCTGCATCAGTTGGGTCAGCGCCACCTTGAGCTGCGCCATCAGCAGCAGCTTTAGCTTGAGCTACTTCCATTAACTTGGCAGAAGCTTGAATAAGTTCTTGAGTTTTAGTTTCAATTCCTTCTTTGTCACCTTCTTTTACTGCTTCTTCAAGAGCAACTACAGCGGTTTCAATTTCAGTTCTATCTTCTTCACTTAATGCATCGCCAGCTTCTTCAACTTGCTTACGAGTACTATGTATCATGCCGTCAGCTTGGTTACGCGCTTGTACAAGCTCTTCAAATTTAGCATCCGCTTCTTTGTTCGCTTCAGCATCTTGAACCATTTGTTCAACTTCTTCTTCACTTAAACCAGAAGATGCTTTAATGGTGATTTTTTGCTCTTTACCTGTGTCTTTGTCTTTGGCAGACACATGTAAAATACCATCAGCATCAATATCAAAGGTTACTTCAATTTGAGGAGCGCCACGTTGAGCGGCTCGAATACCTTCTAGGTTAAATTGACCTAGAGATTTATTGCCTGAGGCTTGCTTACGCTCACCTTGAAGACAATGAATCGTTACTGCAGCTTGGTTATCTTCAGCTGTAGAGAAAGTCTGAGATTTCTTAGTAGGTACCGTGGTGTTTTTCTCGATTAGAGCAGTCATTACACCACCCATTGTCTCGATTCCTAAAGAAAGAGGGGTTACGTCAAGTAACAATACGTCTTTCACATCACCAGATAATACGCCACCTTGGATCGCTGCGCCTACTGCAACAGCTTCATCTGCGTTCACATCTTTACGTGGCTCTTTACCGAAAAATTCAGTCACATACTTCTGAACCATAGGCATACGTGTTTGACCACCAACCAAGATAATATCGTTGATATCACCTACAGATAAATCTGCATCAGCTAACGCTTGTTTTAGTGGCTCAAGTGTTGCTTTAACCATTGATTCAACTAAAGACTCAAGTTTTGCACGAGTAAGCTTAATAGTCAGGTGTTTAGGACCAGAGGCATCAGCTGTAATATAAGGCAAATTCACTTCAGTTTGTTGGGCAGAAGACAGTTCAATTTTAGCTTTCTCGCCAGCTTCTTTTAAGCGTTGCATGGCCAATGGATCTTTACGCAAGTCCATGCCTGAGTCTTTCTTAAATTCTTCAACTAAATAGTTAATAACTTTGTTATCAAAATCTTCACCACCTAGGTGGGTGTCACCGTTAGTCGCTAATACTTCAAACGTATGCTCACCATCGGCTTCGTCGATTTCGATGATAGAGATATCGAATGTACCACCACCTAAGTCATAAACGGCTACAACGCTATCGCCTTTTTTCTTATCCATGCCGTAAGCAAGAGCAGCAGCAGTTGGCTCGTTAATAATACGTTTTACTTCAAGACCAGCTATACGGCCTGCATCTTTCGTTGCTTGACGCTGAGAATCATTAAAGTAAGCAGGGACCGTAATAACCGCTGCGGTTACTTCTTCGCCTAGATAATCTTCAGCCGTCTTTTTCATTTTTTTCAAGACTTCAGCAGATATCTGTGGCGGTGCCATTTTTTCGCCTTTCGCTTCAACCCAAGCATCACCATTGTCAGCTTTGACAATTTTGAAAGGCATGATGTCGATATCACGCTGTACTTCTTTATCTTCCCAGCGACGACCGATTAAACGCTTTATGGCGAATAATGTGTTTTGTGGGTTGGTTACAGCTTGACGTTTAGCAGGTTGGCCTACCAATATTTCGCCATCTTGTGTGTAAGCGATGATGGAAGGAGTAGTACGATCCCCTTCTGCGTTCTCTAATACTTTGGCTACGCCACCATCTAGTACTGCCACACATGAGTTAGTAGTACCTAAATCTATTCCAATGATTCTACCCATTAGTTTTTCTCCAAAAGATTGTTCTTAAAAGCTTGTACACTTTGTGGGGTTATTAATAATTTTTTCAACATATTGATTAAAAAAACCTTCACAAAACTGTAATTATTTTTGCCAATTGATTACTTCAATTATGAAGTGTAATTAGGCTTGAGTATCAACGGCGCTCTCTGGTGCTCGAGTAACCAACACCATGGCAGGGCGTAATAAACGGCCATTTATCTCATAGCCTTTTTGCATCACCGCCAACACTGTATTAGGTGGCAGCTCTGCGTTTTCTTGCATCGACATAGCTTGATGCTTTTCTGGGTTGAAAGGTTGGCCTTGCGGGTCAATCACTGACATACCAAATTTTTCAATAGTGCTAATAAAAGACTTAAGCGTCATTTCAACACCATCAACAATAGGTTTAATGGCTTCGTCTTCTGGATTAGCCACTTGTAATGCACGTTCTAAATTGTCGGCTACTGGCAACAATTCAGCGGCAAATTTTTCTAAAGCAAATTTGCGGGCCTTGTCGATTTCGCCTTGAGCTCGTTTGCGAGCGTTATCAGCATCAGCAATAGCGCGCATCACTGAGTCTTTTTGTTCAACCACCTTAGTTTCTGCGGCAATGACGGCAGCTTCTAATTCAACAATACGTTGTTGGTCTTCAGTCAACTCAATAAACGCTTGATCCGCGTCATGTTGTTCTGTTTCTGCATTTATATCTAATTCATCACCTTGCTGAGGTGTTTGTTCATTTGACATGCTTAACTCCGTATACTCTTTACGCAAATTTTATCTGCCACTAATAATGGGGTTATATTTATAAGCTTCAAGGCTGATAATTGATGTTTTTTGATTTACCTGTAATCCCTCATGACCAATCAGCTATCTTTCATATTTGACTCGCTAAAGGTAAAGTACTGGACGTTCATTTTTTTAAACAATCACATGATCAATGTTTGGACAGTTTCAGCACTAGTACTTTGCTACTTGCTTGTTCTTTTTGCTTTAGCGTTTTGGGCCGATAAACGTTATAAAGGCCAACAACAGCATCCATTTATATTCAGTCTAGCGCTTGGTGTACACTGCACTTCTTGGGCTTTTTTTGGAACCACCACGCAAGCCACTCAATATGGTTGGGCATTTGTACCTACTTACCTAGGAGTGATACTGGTTTTTCTATTTGCGCATCCGGTTTTACGCAAAATTAGTCTGTTATGCCATCAGCACCAAGTGAGTTCCCTAGCCGACTTTATTAGTTTGCGTTTCGAAAAATCTTATCTCCTCGCAGCATTAGTCACATTATTGTGTTTAATCGGAGTCATCCCCTATATTGCATTGCAACTCGATTCGGTTAGCCAAAGTGTGGCCATATTAGTCGGTATAGACGTAAGTTGGAGTGGTAATGTCGGTGCCTATGTCGCTATTTTAATGGCACTTTTTGCGATTTTATTTGGTACTCAATCATTAAGCGCCAGCGACAAACACCCCGGATTAATGTTGACTATCGCTTTTGCATCTCTGGTCAAGCTAGTGGCTTTGCTGATTGTGGGTGTGTATGTGTGTTATGTGATGTTTGATGGTGTATTAGACTTATTTGGTCAGGCGCAATTACATCCTAAAAGTCTTCAAATAATTCAGTCTGACTCCGCTATATGGGTATACCTAAGCCATATGTTGTTAGGCGTATGTTCGATGTTTTGTTTACCCAGACAGTTTCATATAAATTTTGTCGAAAATAATGGTAGCGAAGAACTAAGAACAGCTCGCTGGATGTTCCCATTATACTTGTGTCTTATGACGGTATTTATCTTGCCCATAGGTATTGCTGGCCACATAATTTTTGACGAAAAAATGCAAGTCAGCACGGATACCTACGCCTTAGCATTACCTATACAAGGCGGTAACACGGGTGTAGCTCTTATCTCTTTTATTGGCGGATTATCTGCGGCAACCAGTATGGTGATTGTTGCAACGTTAGCAATGGGGATCATGATATCGAATAACTTAGTCACGCCGCTGCGTCTTAAAATCCAATTACAACGCTTACAACAACATAACCTGACTCCTAAAGCCGTGTTATTTACTCGCCGAGCCACTGTGGTAATAGTGATGGGCATTGCCTTTTTGTATCACTTAGACATCAGCAAATCCGCGCCTCTTGTCAAAAGTGGCATTATTGCTATCGCCCTTTTATCCCAAACGTTACCGATTATTATTGGTGGTTTATATTGGCAAAAACGCAATAAAACAGCGGCTATGATAGCGTTATTAGCAGGCGCTTTATGCTGGGCTTACTGGTTACTTTGGCCAAGTATTACCGCTAGTTATTATTTCGATCCTCCCCCCGAGGATTTACAACTTGCATCAGGGTTTGTTCTTAGTCTTTTGGTCAATCTGTTTTGTTTTGTACTTTTTAGCTTGATTTTACCAGCGAGCAAAGAGCAGCAGTTAGGCAATCAAGAGGAACATCTGTTTTCAATTCTCAATCAAGCAACCAAGATATCTAAGTTACTCGCCGTCACTGAAAAAGTGTTAGATAAAGACCGCCATCAGTTTTTGCTTAATAATCTGCCAGTCGATCAACATTCGGCTTATGCCAGCCCAAAGTTGCTCGCCAGCATAGAAAATGAAATAGCCAATCAAGTCGGCAATGTGAGCGCCAGAATCTTACTCTCTGCTATTGCCGAGAAAAAAGATATAGCCCTTGCCGAGCTAGTTGAACTGGTTGAAGAGGCAAGCCAAACCTTTCATTTTAATCATGAAGTATTGCAATCCTCTGTGGAGCATATTCAACAAGGTATATGTGTAGTAGATGTAAATTTGGCGCTTTTGGCTTGGAACCAACGATATGTTGAGTTATTCGACTATCCAAAAAGTTTAATCAAAGTCGGCATTCCGATTAAAGAGTTACTTTTATTCAACGCGCAAAGAGGATTATTTGGTAAAAAAGAGCAACTAGAGGCAGAAATAGAAAAACGTCTTCAATACATGCGTATCGGAAGTCATTACAAATATGTGCGCGAACAAAAAAACGGACAGACTATAGAAGTTAACGGAAGCCCCCTGCCCGGTGGCGGATTTGTTACCACCTATAGCGACATCACCGACTACATTAATATTCAACAGCAATTACAGCAATCGAAACAACATTTAGAAAGCCGAGTCATAGAGCGCACAGAACAATTACAAACCGCTAATCTTGCTCTTGATGAAGCACGCCAAGAAGCTGAAAAAGCCTACGACAGTAAAAGTAAATTTCTTGCTGCCGCTGGTCACGATTTAATGCAGCCTTTTAACGCCGCGAGTTTGTTTGCATCACTTATTAAAGAAAAGGCGCCTAATCAAGAGTTGGCTGAAATGAGCCAAAATCTCATCCAATCACTCGCCAACGCAGAGGAGCTATTATCCACTTTACTGGATATGACCCGACTCGATTCAGGCATACTCAATACTAATATTCAACACTTTAAGTTAAGTGATTTACTCACACCTTTAGTCAATGAATTTACCATTTTAGCCGAGCGCAAAGGCTTAGAGCTTAAATATGTTGCTAACTCCTGTTTTATACAATCAGACAAAAAACTACTAAGACGAATTTTTCAAAACTTGATTTCCAATGCTGTACGTTACACCGAGTCAGGTAAAATATTGATAGTAGCAAAAAGGCAAAACCAGCATCTTAAGATCAGGGTCTATGACACAGGTCAAGGCATCGCAGCGGATCAACAGAAAGCCATTTTTGAGGAATTTAATCAGCTTGATCAACACAATAATAACCAAGGTTTGGGCCTAGGTCTTACTATAGTAGAACGTTTCAGTGCTCTGCTAAAGCATACTATCGAAGTAAAATCCGCAGTTAATCAAGGAAGCTGTTTTGAAATAACGGTGCCTCGAGGATTAGCAATGTCTAATACCGAGGCAACACAAAGCTATTCAATTGCTGACTCTGCTGTTTTACTGAAAAACAAAGTTGTCGTGATCATTGAAAACAACGTGGATACGATAGAAGCCGTGAGCCAATTGTTACGTAGTTGGGGAGCAACCGTTTATGCATTTAATAGAATTGCAGATGCATTAACACATTGCACAACTTGCCCAGATTTATTGTTTTTAGATTATCACTTAGATAATGGCGCAACTGGTCCTGAAGCATCGGCAGCACTGCGCAATCAATGGCAAGTAAGCATACCTGCGGTATTAAGTAGCGCAGATAGAACTGAAGAAGTTCGAAAACAATCAATTGATGCCCATTTGCATTATTTGCCTAAGCCAATTAAGCCTGCTGCATTAAAACGATTTATAAAACAGATCATTCATTAATCTAAACTTGAATACTTAAAACACCGTAAATAATATATTGGGTGTTATTTACATATGAACAGGGACAAAATAATGAGCAAAATCACATTACTTGATGGAGGCATGGGGCAAGAATTATTGCGCAGAAGTTCACGTGCAATTACGCCAATGTGGTCTGCTGATATCATGTTAAACGAGCCAATGTTGGTCAGAGATTTACATCGTGAGTTTATTGATAGCGGTGCTCGCGTCATTACACTCAATACCTATACTGCGACACCGCAACGCTTGAAACGGGAAAACCAATTCAGTCAATTAAAAAACCTTCATCAGCGCGCCATGAATGCAGCTAAAGAAGCAATAGAATTGGCCCAGTTCAGTACTGTAGCCATAGCGGGCTGCCTACCCCCCTTGGTTGCTAGTTATCGTCCTGACGTATCCTTATCCTTCGAAGACTCGCTTGCTACTTACCGTCAACTTGTTGAACTCCAAGCACCGGCTAGCGATTTATTTATATGCGAAACAATGTCGTCAATAACCGAGGCACGTGCTGCCTGCACTGCCGCACTTGAAAGTGGTAAACCTGTTTGGGTGGCATTAACGGTCAGTGATGAACATCCTGGGCAATTACGTAGTGGAGAATCCTTAGTTGATACCCTGCTAGCACTTGAATCATTTGATACCCAAGCAATCCTATTAAACTGCAGTCAACCTGAAGCAATCTCTGCGTGTTGGTCGCTTTTGAAAAAGAAACACTCCAAAATCGGAGCGTATGCCAATGGTTTTTTATCAGTAGACTCATTATATCCCGGCGATACTGTCGAAGAACTAGAAGTTCGACAAGACATGAGCCCACAACAATATGCAGATCACGCTATGACATGGGCCAAAAACGGAGCATCAATTATTGGTGGTTGCTGTGAAATTGGACCAACACATATCAAAGCGTTGTATAACAGATTATGTAGCGAAGGCTTTATCTAAGTAGACATTGAAATCTACCTAAATAAAGTGCTCGGTTATTAATTTTGCCACGTTAAATAACGTTATCAGAATGACAGAAATTTAATGAGGGCTCTTAAGCGCCCTCTTTTACATCATTTTTATTTATCGGTATTCAAAACACCACGATTAATTTGGTCACGTTCAATCGATTCGAATAATGCTTTGAAGTTACCTTCCCCAAAACCATCATCGCCTTTGCGTTGAATAAACTCAAAAAATACTGGGCCTAATTGGGTTTCTGAGAATATTTGTAGTAGTAGCCTTGGGCCATTTTCAGTGGTTCCATCCATCAAAATACCACGTGTTTGCAGCTCATCAACGGGCTCACCATGGTTAGGTAAACGACCTTCAAGTAACTCATAATATGTCTTCGGGGGCGCAGTCATAAATGGCATGCCCATTTCTTTCAAGCGATCCCAACAAGCCACTAAATCGTCGCAACTGAAAGCAATATGTTGAATACCTTCGCCATTAAATGCACGTAGGAACTCTTCAATTTGACCTTTACCACCTTCACCTTCTTCATTTAAAGGAATACGGATTTTTCCATCCGGAGCAGTAAGGGCTTTAGACGTCAAACCTGTATATTCACCTTTAATGTCAAAGAAACGGACTTCTTTAAAGTTGAATAATGTTTCGTAAAAGTCAGCCCAATATTTCATGCGACCGCCATAAACGTTATGCGTTAAATGATCGATTACGTTAAAGCCAGCACCTACTGGGTTACGGTCAACGCCATCAATATAGTTAAAGTCGATGTCATAAATTGAAAGCTCATCACCGTATCGGTCAATCAGATAGATAATAGCATTACCAATTCCACGAATAGCAGGTAAACGCAGCTCCATCGGACCCGTTTCAACAACAACTGGCTCTGCTCCTTGTGCTAATAAGTGATTATAAGATTTAACAGCATTTTTAACTCTAAAACCCATTCCACATGCAGATGGGCCATGTTCACGAGCAAAATACCAAGCCGCTGATTTTGGCTCATAGTTAGCAATTAAGTTAATGCCACCTTGACGCCATAATTGGGCATCCTTGGTACGGTGATTTGCAATTTGAGTAAATCCCATCACTGTAAAAACTTTCTCTAACTGTCCTTTTTCAGGAGAAGAAAATTCAATAAATTCAAATCCGTCTAAACCCGCTGGATTTTCAAATAAGTCTGCCATTATTTACTCTCTTTAGTCATGTCTAAAACCTAAAATAGGTATGTGCTTTTAAGGGAATCTAATTGATGTTACCCAACTATTTCAGCGAATTAAGTTTTTTAACGCAGTTACACCGCCAAATTTGGACGCCAGCAGCTTAGGGTATTTCAATAAAAAATGCCAAAAAGAGCAGACTGAATAAAACGTGAGAATACTGGTAACAAGATGCAAATGTAAACAAATTGATACGAAGATGTTGCTCTTAGCTTTACTTTAGGTTTTTTAAACGGACTCAATACCTACCTAGCCAGGTATGAACAAATTAAAACTGGTCCCTCTAAACTTTAGATATAAATACAAAGGAATAGCTTATAAATATATTTGATTAGCATGTATTAAAAAATACATGCATTAGCACTCAACCTAATACATGCCAAAATGACAAGCATTAGCAATTCGATAGGTAAACCATGCCTTTTACTGCTTATGCAGACACCGTATATATTATTCATTTTTGACAAAAATATGTGCTTTTATTACACGTTAAATCTTATTTTTCAGAGAGTTGCGAACAGTGTTAGGTTAATAGATTTAATAGCCCAGATCTCCCCACTTATTATTATGAAAATTACTTGTTACAAACGTTGTCCCCACTGACTTCTGTCTATATACTCCGCAAATGTTAGGTAGGCTTAAAAAGACCCTATCTAGAGATTTAATTTCCAGCTATTTGGAGTTGTATAATGTTGTTTAATGGTAACCTAGTCACTGAGTCTGCCACTCGTCAAAAAATTCGCGATTTTTATCGAATTGATGAAAATCTTGCCGTTGAACACATTTTGCCAGATGCAGAAGTTAATATGCGTGCCCGCAGCCGAGCTTGGGATCGCGCACGCAAGATGGTGCTGCAAATTCGTAACGATCAAGAAGGTACTGGGGTGGTTGAGGCCTTGCTCAATGAGTACTCCCTGTCTTCCGCCGAAGGCGTAGTATTGATGTGCCTAGCCGAAGCGTTATTGCGGGTACCGGACAAACGTACCCAAGACAAATTGATCAGCGATAAGCTATCCAAAGGTCAGTGGAGCTCTCATTTGGGCAACAGTGACTCATTATTTGTTAACGCTTCATCGTGGGGTTTGCTAATGACCGGTGGCTTGGTTAATTATGCAAATCAGCGCAATAAATTTGGTTTCCTGAAAAAAACCTTAGGTAAAGTTGGCGAGCCTGTTATTCGTAAAGCCATGAACATAGCGATGAAGGTTATGGGCCAACAGTTTGTCTTGGGTGAAACCATCGAAGATGCGGTGCGCCGCGCTGAAGAAAAAGAACGTAAAGGTTATGTGTATTCTTATGACATACTCGGTGAAGGTGCCAGAACCCAAAAAGATGCCGACGACTATTTTAATGCCTACGCAAAAGCGATAAAAGTGATCGGCAAAGCGGCACAAGGTAAAGGCCCCAGAAAAAGCCCTGGTATTTCAGTCAAACTATCGGCCATTCACCCACGTTTTGAATTCACACACAGAGAAAGAGTCATGGCAGAAATCCCACCCAGACTCAAACAATTGTGTCTGCTGGCCAAACAATTCAATATTGGTTTAACTGTTGATGCCGAAGAATCAGAACGTCTGGATATCTCGTTGGACATTATTGAACACGTATTCAGTGACTCTGAGTTAAGTGACTGGGACGGTTTTGGTTTAGCTGTGCAGTCTTATCAAAAACGTGCCCTGTATGTTATTGACTGGTTGCGTGAACTGACCGAAAAAGTCGGCCGTAAAATGATGGTACGCCTGGTTAAAGGTGCATATTGGGATACTGAAATAAAAAATGCGCAAAAAGATGGCCTAGAACATTTCCCTGTCTTTACCCGTAAGTCATCTACAGATGTGTCTTATCATGCCTGTGCCAACCGATTGTTGGATTATCGTGACACTATATACCCGCAATTTGCCACCCACAATGCTTACACGGCCTCAGTTATAATAGAACTGGCCGGTGATGACAAAGAAGGCTTTGAGTTTCAGTGCTTGCACGGTATGGGTGACAGCCTGTATGACCAGATAGTGTCTTTGGAAAGTATCCAATGCCGTATCTACGCCCCAGTAGGGGAGCATGAAGATTTATTAGCATATTTGGTGCGTCGCTTGCTTGAAAACGGTGCAAATTCATCTTTTGTTAATGCCATCGTTGACGTATCAAGACCGGTTGAGTCCTTACTCGAAGATCCGGTAGAAAAGACCCAACGCTTAAAATTTAAATATAATGATCAAATTCAAAAACCTATTAACTTATACGGTGTAGAAAGAGACAACTCAAAAGGTATTGACGTCACCGATATAAATCATATCACCCCGCTTAAAGCGGCCATTGATAGCTGGTTTGAAGAACATTTATTAACTGAAGAACAAGTGCCACAAGGCAGTCATGCCGTTCGTAACCCTGCCAATTTAGATGAGATTATTGGCTTTCATCACTACGATACCCAACAGCAGATGGCGGATAAGTTAACAACTGCCCACAACACTTTTGCTAGCTGGTCAAAAACGCCTATGACTGAAAGAGCGGATTTGCTACGCCGCACCGCTGACATCCTCGAACGCCATATGGATGAATTGATTGCACTGTGTATAAAAGAAGCGGGGAAAGTGACATCAGATGGTGTGGATGAAGTTCGTGAAGCCGTAGATTTTTGTCGCTATTATGCTGCTAGGGCTGAAGAACTCGCAGAAGATGACAGATTAGCACCGCGCGGTGTAGTGTTATGTATTAGCCCGTGGAATTTCCCTTTGGCTATATTTTTAGGTCAAGTCGCTGCAGCTATTGTGACCGGTAACACCGTGATTGCCAAACCTGCGGAGCAAACCAGTTTAATTGCCCTGCGCGCATTGCAGTTAATGGAATATGTGGGTTTACCAGCAGGTGTTGTGCAGGCAGTGATTGCTGCGGGGCCTGATGTGGGAGAAGTTCTGTTACCCGATGAGCGGATCAAGGCGGTTATGTTCACCGGTTCCACCGTCACCGGTAATGTTATTGCTAACGCATTGGCACAAAGAGGTGGTGAGCAAGTCCCTCTGATAGCTGAAACAGGTGGTCAAAACTGCATGATTGTTGACTCAACAGCCTTACCTGAACAAGTGGTTGATGACGTCATCGCCTCTGGTTTTCAAAGTGCAGGCCAACGCTGTTCTGCACTGCGAGTCCTGTTTTTGCAAGAAGAAATAGCTGACTCTGTAACCGAAATGTTAATAGGCGCAATTCAAGAATTAAATGTAGGCGACCCTGCCTATCTGGCCACCGATATTGGCCCGGTTATTGACCAAAAAGCCATGGCTAACTTACAAGCCCATGCTGATGATATGCAACACAATGGGACCTTGTTATATGAGTGTAAAGTGCCCGCTAATAAAGGTACCTTTTTTGCTCCTAAACTTTATGAAATTGCAGATATATCAGTACTCAAACGCGAAGTATTTGGACCTTGTGTACACATAGTGCGATTCAAAGGTGATGATATTGAAAAAACAGTGGAAAAAATTAATGCCACAGGTTTTGGTTTGACTATGGGTATTCATACTCGAATTGATGCCAGAGCAATGGAGTTAGTTAAGCTATCTCGCGCTGGAAACGTTTATGTAAACCGAAATATGATTGGTGCCATTGTGGGTGTTCAGCCCTTTGGTGGCCGTGGACTTTCTGGAACCGGACCAAAAGCGGGTGGACCCAATTACTTAACACGCCTAATGCTTGAAAAGTCAACGCCACGGGCTATTATTGAATTATTGCCTAACACCGATAAAGCGCTGCAAAGCAACGATGAAGGTAAGTTAGAAGCAGCAACGTTTATGAAAAATGCTATCACTACAGAGCATGAATGGCGTTTAACGGATTTAAATACTCGTCTATCGTCATTACGTCAATTACTCGCAACTATTGCCAAAGTGGATATAGTAGAAGAACTGGCTGATGATTTGAATTCCACCTTAGCTGCTGCACGATCGCAGTTAATCAGCATCGAAAAACGTCTGAAAAAACCCAAATTTTTACCTGGGCCAACGGGTGAATCCAATGTGTTGTATTTGGAACCCAGAGGAGTCCTAGTGTGTTTTGCGGATAAAGATGTAACCTTTGAGTATTGGGTATTATCTATTGTGACCGCTTTGGCAACTGGGAATGTGGTAATTTCAGTGGTATCAGAACTGTTTTACGCTGAAGCGATAGAGTTTCGTGAACAGTTTATTGCAACTGGCGCACCTGAAGGCGTATTCCAGGTTGCTAAGCTACATCACTTAGAAGCGTTGTTGGCTGAGGAAGCGCTAGCCGGTGTAGTAATAGACAGTGAAAGTGATCGTTCTAGCTATATGGTACAAATGTTAGCTAAACGGACTGGGGCGATACTACCCGTTATTACCGCTGAGTATTATGACCACTTGATCCAGCGTTTATTAACAGAGAAAACGGTGAGCATAGACACGACTGCATCCGGCGGTAATACTTCACTCATGACATTGGTAGAAGAAGACGAGTAAAGTCACACCAATAAAAAACTCGCCACATGGCAGGTTTTACTAAACGTCAACAGACCCCAGCTATTTTACTGGGGTTTTTTTTGGGATATTAAGCAGACTAAATGCACTATCCTAATGACTCGTGTTAACCCAGCTCTTAAAATTGGCATGTAGTAAAATAAGGGCGTTTGTTGTCTGATGATTATACAAAAACACATAATTAATAGATTTCCGTTGTAACGAGTAATCATTACCAGTTCTAACAGCCAAGCCAGGATGGCTGGTTATAAACTTAAGCACATCAGCGATGTTTTACTTTGGGTCGATATTTATCTAGATGAGTATTGGTGGTCATTGTGACATCACGCCTTAGAGGTTAAACAGCGATACTTAAACCATCACGAGTCTACAAGACTAAACAAGGCTGGCAAAACAATCTAATTGAGGAACTATAAATAAACGATTAGCTAACATAAAAAATAACTGAGCATTGTGCAATCAGCATCGAATTGACTAATGTTACTAATAGTAATAGTGTATTTTCATTTTTCGCTTGCGCACCGTGACCGATAGACACAAAAGAGATTTAATGGCGTGAGTATAAACACGAGCGAAGTAGACGTACTAATTATTGGCGCTGGCATCTCTGGTATCGGGACGGCCTATCATATTCAGAAGCATTGCCCAAGCAAATCATATGCTATTATTGAAGCCCGAAGAGAAGTGGGCGGCACTTGGGATCTATTTCGCTATCCCGGTATCCGTTCTGATTCAGATATGTTTACTTTTGGCTTTAACTTCAAACCTTGGCGCTCACCCAAAGCCATTTCCCCTGGGCAAGAGATCAAAAATTATATCTCTGAAGCCACAACAGAAAATGGCATAAATAAACACATATTATTCGAACATAAAGTGGTCTCGGCCAACTGGGATAGTCCAAGTGCCAAATGGCATACTGAGATCCGCAACCTAAAAACGGGGGAGAGTTGCCAGTATATCAGCGGCTTCTTTTTTTCTGGTGCCGGTTATTACAATTATGATAATGGTTACACCCCAAGTTTTAAAGGTGTTGAGAACTTTTCAGGTAAAGTTATTCATCCACAACATTGGCCAAAAAATCTCGATTACGCGGGTAAAAACGTAATTGTAATTGGAAGTGGAGCTACTGCTGTTACCATTGTCCCGGCCATGGCAGCCACTGCAGGGCATGTCACTATGCTGCAGCGCTCACCTACCTATATTGCCTCAAGACCTGAAGAGGATGCATTTGCTAATGTGATGCGTCGCTATCTGCCAGCTAAACTCGCTTACAGACTTAGCCGCTGGAACAAAATACTCCAAGGCATGTTTATGTTTAGCATGGCTAGGCGACGCCCTGAGTCTGCAAAGAAAGCCATACGAGACGGCGTAATTGAGGCACTTGGAGAGGATTATCCCGTTGATAAACACTTTAAACCGAATTACCAACCTTGGGACCAACGAGCTTGCTTAGTGCCCGATGGTGATTTGTTTAAAGCTATAAAAAGCGGCTCGGCCACTGTTGTAACTGAACATATAAACTCCTTTACCGCTACTGGGATTAAGTTGCAGACCGGCGAAGTACTGGCAGCAGATATTATTGTGACGGCTACTGGACTCAATTTAGAAATACTCGGTTCATATGAACTAAGCGTTGATAACAAACCATTTAATACCGCTGATAGTTATTGTTACAAAGGCATGATGTTAAGTGATTTGCCTAACTTCGCGTTTTCGATGGGTTATACCAATGCGTCTTGGACCCTGAAGTCAGATTTAGTCGGAAAGTATGTATGCCGTTTGATTAACTATATGGATACGCATCAACATCATTACTGTCAGCCTGTCCTACCCATTAATGGCATTGAGGCAGAGCCTTTTATTAATTTCACCTCAGGCTATATTACTCGGGCATTGGATAAGATGCCCAAACAGGGGCGGAATAAACCCTGGAGACTTAACCAAAATTATATACTTGATCGGATGAGTTTGAGCTATGAGTCAGTGGTAGATGACAATATTGTTTTTTCTTCGATTACACCTAAGTAAACAAGTCAGGGCTAGCTAATTAAAGGACCCATTATCACTGTGCTAAAGAAGTAGATAGGTGTATGTAGCGTAAGTAATGATTAGTGCATGGAAGCTATGGTATTATTTCATGCACATTAATAGATCTTAGAAGTCACTCATATGCACCCTCGACTGTGCTCATTACACTTTTAAACATCACTCCTGCCTGAGTGCGGTTGTTAAATCCAAGTTTATTGAGGACCGCAGACAC
>JAWUXT010000121.1:0-7930 GCA_034111205.1 Paraglaciecola sp.
GTCGAGCATCTAATTCACGTGGTTTACTATTTTATAGATTGCTTGAACAAGCGGTGGTTACACCGCCCGTTAGTTATGAAAATATCAAAAAGCGCTAAACACAACATGTAGTGGGTAGTGGAGCTAACAAGATACCCCTTATATTCATACAGTAAAAATTCAAAGCGGAGATTTTCCTTACAAATGAATCAAGTCGTCGGTCCTAGAGAGCATTTAACAGTACTCGATGCATTTAGTGGCAAAGAGCACAAAGAGGCTGTAAATCAATACTACGAAGAAATATTTGTTCGCTTGCCTCAAAATACACAACGAGCGTATAACAACTTTATTATATTGTTAAAGACTTTATTGTTCACCGACGGGAAGGTGAGACAATTTTGAGTGACCATTTTATGGTCATAAAGATCATTGATTAAATCTTCAATTAATTGATGTGATAGTTGCATATTTTGCAAAAGACTAAAGTAGATATAGGGCAGCGATAGGGTTGACTCTACCTCAGATTATCTTATTTTGGAGATACCAACGGCAGCACAAATAACACCGCCAACCATGCCCAACCAAGCCTCAATGGGTGTATCACCACTCAATGCACGGCTAATCTGAGAGCTTGCCGAGTCAAACACATCGTAACCCCACAAGGCTAAAGCCACACCTACAACAATTAGTACAATGCCAATAATTTTGTTATTCATATTTTTCTCTCAACTATCAAACGCAGATTTAATGCTTGTTCGTTAGACTGACACATCTTTTATATTTAAAGCAATTATTAGTTAACGACATTAATCAACAAGATAGGAGAGTCGATAGATTTTTAGCTGTAGGTTTATTTTAGGTATCTGTGCCTATTTCCCTCTCTTTTTCTTACCTTTCCCTCTCGAAGAAAAAGCACCACTTCAGTTTGTTAATCTAATTTTAATGTTCGTGTAAAGTCTTTTTTAGGTTGTTTCTTTACACTTGTCTTGTGTTGATTAATCACTATTAGAGAAAGGAAGTTATGAAAAAAAGTAGTCTGACATTATTTGCTGTTGCGTCACTAACCACAGCCCAATTCGCCGCAGCTTTCGAACAAGGTGACCTGATACTTCGTGCTGGCTTTGCAACCGTGAGTCCTGACGACTCTTCATCAAATATTGTGGTTGGAAGTGACTTAGGGGTAAACGTCGCAGTAGATAACAATACCCAGTTAGGACTTAATATTGCTTATTTTTTAACAAATAATCTTAATGTTGAGCTACTGGCTGCCACCCCTTTTGTTCATGATGTAAATTTTGGAGTCAGTGATCCGCTTGGTACCGGTGACCAATTGGGTGAAGTCACACACTTACCCCCAACAATTACCGTTAACTATTATTTTAATGACGCTTCTAGTAAGTTTCAGCCATATGTAGGTGCAGGTTTAAATTACACCATATTCTTTGATGAAGAGTTTACTTCAGCAAACGATGCAGCCGGATTAACAGATTTGTCATTAGATAATTCTTTTGGTTTAGCGGCTCAGGTGGGAGCCGATTACATGCTCAACGATAAGTGGTTTATAAACGGGTCAATTCGTTGGATAGATATTGATACCGAAGCATCATTTAACCTTAATGGTGCAGAAGGCTCAGTGGACAGTATCGAGATCGACCCTTGGGTATACTCAGCAACTCTTGGTTATCGGTTCTAGAATACTAAATATAAAGTTAACAAACTTATGTTTCATAACTCTGGCATAGTCTATAAGAATAAACGTTAGCTGGATCCAAATAAGCAGTTTAGACGTTTAAGTGCTGGTTTCTATATGATTCATATTCTATTAAACAGGAATAACAATGAACAAAATGAAAATAGTAAACAAAAAAAGTATTTTAGCTTTGGCTTTAACAAGCACCTTTTTGTTGTCTGCATCAGTGAGTGCAAAAGCAGTTAGCGATAGCGTTGTTGCAAAACAACGAGCCGCGTTAGAAGCCAATACTGATGGCCAAGGCTTTGGTCCTCAATCTCCTCGTGATATCGACCAAGATTATGGTTCGAATACTCGTCATTTTTCAATGGGGCCAAATCGTAGCCAACTTAATTTATGTAACATCCATTTCCATAAAAATGCTGAGCATAGTGGTGGTCAGTTCACTACTCATGCGGGTAATGGCGATGGCAAAGGTTCAAATACTGGGTACGTTTATGATGGCAAGCTTTCATCTGCACAGATGAAACCTGTCAGTGGACAAATCTGCGCGGCTAAAGGCGACACTTTACAATCAGGTGATACCATTGAAGTTCATTATGTATACTCTTCGGCGCAAATTCAGCCGGGCCCAACTTTAGGGGCTTGTCTGGCTGAGAGTACAATGAATCCGGGTCTTAGAGTTGAGGGGCAGGTGATGGTTCTTGCGAATGATAATAATGCCCTAGATTTTAAAGACCTAGCAATGGTTGAACAAGTGAATGGCTATTACCAAGCCCCAAATGTGCCAAATAATATGGGCGTGCCTGTTGAATATTTAGGTTCAACTACAGGACCATCTTATAATGAGAAAGCTTCTCCACTTCAGGTAAGTTGGAGTGTGAGGCCTAAGGTTGCAGTGGTCGATATAAATTCAGTTGGTAAGTGGTGTGATGATAATATATTTAAAGAAGATCACGCCCATGGTGTGCGTAACTTGGTAACGAACCCCAAGCTATTGTCATCAATCAACTAATTATCATTAATTCTGATGGATTAGGCTTGGTTTAATAAGCCAAGCCTGTATCCATTACCTCTTAATGTTTGGATGGTGATCTTAGGATCGTCCTCTAGTTTGCGTCTTAAGCGGCTAATGTATACATCAACAATATTTGTTTGGGGATCGCTTTTAGTTTGCCAAACCCGACTTAAAATCCGTTCTCTAGATAATACCTTTTTTTGGTTTTCTGTTAGATAAACCAGCAATTCAAATTCTATTTTGGTTAATGAAATCTCAGTCCCGTTTATTCTTGCAATGCGCTCATCCATTGCCAATTCAAGAGAGCCAATACCCAACGTGTTACGAGTAGATTGTGCAGATTTATCTGCACGCCGGCGAAGTGCGGCAATACGCGCCAGCAACTCGTCGAAATCAAAGGGTTTACATAAGTAATCATCCGCCCCTTTTTGTAATCCATTGACTCGTTCAGTGACGTCGTCTAGTGCGGTTAAAATCAATATCATGGGTGGGGAGGGAAGGGCTTTTATAGCCTCGACGATAATTAAACTGTCTTCAGAGCCAAAGAGTCTGTCAAGTACTACAATTTCAGGGGTGTTTTTGCTGATGTAAGGTAACACTTCGTGCAATGCACTCAGGGTCGAGCATTTATATCCTTCTGCCCGTAATCCACGTTCTAAAAAATTTAATAAGGGCTTTTCATCATCGGCTAATAAAATTGTCATTGGGTTTGTTCTACAGGTAATGTAAATGAAAAAATAGAGCCTTCGCCTAGAACAGACTCTACCGTTATTTTTCCGCCATGGGCTTCTATAATTGCCTTGGCGATGGGTAAGCCTAATCCAAGGCCTTGATTATGTTTACTGAAACGCACAAAGCGTTCAAATATGTTTTCAATTTCAGTTGCTGAAATGCCTTTACCTGTGTCTTTTATAGAAATGCTAATAAAGCTGTTACTCTGCTTCACCCTCACTTCTACGGGTAAACCTGAGGGTGAGTACTTGGTGGCGTTATCGAGCAAAATAGATAACACCTGTTGAATTCTAGGTGTATCAATAGACACCACTGAAGTGTCAGAGATTGAGTCTGTAGATAATGAAATATTGCGATCATGATGTAGCCTTTGCCATTTTAGTACCTCTGTTAGTAATAGAGGTTTAATTTTGGTAATGCTAACTTCTAAATTCAATTGGTTCATTTCTGCCCGTGTTAAGAGCAGTAAATCATCCACTAATCTGCTTAGGTTGACCGACTGTTCCAATATGGCTGTCAATGTGGTTTGATAATCTTCTTCGCATGCAGATTTAAGCCTCAGTGTGACCTGTGCTTCTCCACGAATAATAGTCAATGGTGTTCTGAGTTCATGGGATACATCAGCTATGAATTGGCGACGCCGGGAATCAATTTTTGTCAGTTTTAAGTTAGCATTAGTAAGCTCACTGGTGCGCTGCTCTACTGTAAACTCCAAATGCTTTCTTGATTTCGTCTCATTCGCTTTATGCTCTTGAAGCTGGGCTGCGAGTTGATTAATTGATTCCACAAGTTCTTGGAATTCATCGTCTAATTTTTCTGAAATGGGTTGTTGATATTGTCCTGATGCAATGGCGTTGGTAGCGTTTCTTATGAGTATCAGCGGTTGATAAAGCTGATTGAATAACCAGTAACAGCCATAAATTATCAATGGTAAAGACAACGCACCGAGGCCAATCGTAAACCACACCATAGCGGTATTAAGGGTGTCAATTTTGGCATTTATCGCCGCAACCACTCGACTTTGGCGAGACACTGCCGAGTTTATCGCTTCCCTAAACTGGTCGTCGATAGTCACCTCTAGCAGGCTACGCAGCCTTTCTTGCTGATTAAGGGGAGCGGTACTCATACTTACCACTACTAGTTTAAACTCCTTAATAATTTCGTATAAAAGTTGCTCTAGCTCGTCGGTATCTTCAACACTACCTTGAGTAAAATCCACACCTAGCGCTTCACGCTGTTCTAATTCTAACTTTCTGATGTTGGTCAATGACTGCCCAATCAATGCCTGTTTCTTGCGGACATTAGCTTGATTAGCATTTTGACCGAAAATGACTTCATCAGTCAGTTGTTTGAATAATCGATAGGAGATGCTTGAAAGCTGTTGGTGCTCAACCAGTAATGATTGTGCAATAGTACTTTGTTTGAGGTTTTCTCGCGTAAAGTGGGCAGAAATCGCGGTACAGGTTAATGCCACAAGTAAAATAAATGCAGTGGTTAGCCCAAAGTAAAAAAGCTTTTGTTTATACATCTGTTGGCGTTCTCAATAGTAGTGAATTTTAAGCAAAATATTACAAAAAGAACATTACGATATATGTTTAGTTATAGACCAAAACATAATTGCTCTATGTAAGCGTCACTTTGGGACGTGTTATTTAGCTGCAAATGCATTCGTTAATTGAGCGAGGTGGCTCTCAAATTTCTTCCATTGCTCTCTTGCGGAAGAATTAATGGGTTGGCGAACCTGCTCTGAACTAGGAGTTTTTATAGTGCGTTTGGTTTTATAAAAATGCAAACAAGATGATTCATAGGGTAACTGGCAAAAATCTAATATGCGCCTAACCTGCGTCTCCAAATCATCTATTACGTCTTCGTGCTGAACCTTTAAAACAAAACCGGGTAATACTTCATCCCAATGTGTCATTAAAGATTGATAAGACTGGTAATAGTGAACAAGATTGTCTAAGTCATATGAAAATTCCTGACCTTCAGCAAACAGTTGTTTATAACCACTGAAACAACACGCAATGGGATCACGCCTAGCGTCAATTATTTTGGCATTGGGCAACATGGCTTTGATTAATCCAATATGCATAAAGTTATTTGGCATCTTATCTATAAAAAAGGCAGCCCCTTGGCGATAGCATTGGGTGTCTTCAATAAATTGTTTACCAAAACGAGCAAAGTATTCATGGTCTAGTTCATTAACAATGTTTGGGTAACCGCTTTTACTTCCGCTTAATCTTGCTGCTAGCCCCATCACATTGTGTAACTCCATGGTGCCATCTACTTGCGAGTGAGACGCGAGTATTTGTTCTAATAATGTCGAACCAGCTCTAGGAAGCCCTACTATAAAAATGGGGGCAGGTGTTTGGTCGCCTACATTTTGGTGTGTGCTGAAAAAATCTGCATTGAAGAACGTTTTTTGAGCTGCGACTTGTTCGCTCATCGTGGCTTGAGAATAATGGCTGCTGTGGTTTTTTAAAGTATTACCATTTTGGTAATAACTAAAAGCTGTGTCGAATTGTTGACGATCTTCATAGGCTTTCGCTAGCGCAAACTCCAGATGGACTTTGTCGTCTTGTTCAATATCGACTTTATCCAGCTGCGCCTGCATCAAAGCTAGTTCGTTATCTATGAATCGATAGGTTTTAGTATTGGCCAAACTCCAATAGGCATCACCGAAGTCAGGGCGAATTTTATAAGCTTGTTGATAAGCGGCTACTGCCTGTTCGATGTTACCGTTTGCTTTGTGGGCATGTCCAAGTAGTAGTTGTATACCGGGAAGCTCGTTACGCGCGTCTTTTATGACTTGTTGATAAAGCATGATGGCTGGTTCAACTTCACCTACTCCCACCATTGCGCTGGCTTTTGCTGCTAGATATTGGAGATTATCAGGGTGTTCGTTAAGTAAAATTTCGGCCTGTTGTTTGGCTTGGCTAAATTTACCTAGCTTAGATAATAATTGCACAAACTCTGCTCTTGCAGCTTCGTAGCTTGGGTGTATTTCAACGCAACTCTCTAAGAGGAACTCGGCTTCATGATAGAGTTTTAGTCTAATACCAATTTCAGCCAGCAGTAGCATGGCTTCAGCATGATGTTTATGATTTTGTAAAAAACGTCGACAAACTTTATCAGCTATTCCTAACTTTCCCTCAAACATAAGATCTTGCGCGCCACGTATTTCAACGGGCAGTTGAGTGAGGTAATCGATCCGTTGTGCCGCGAATGTTTGCGCTTCAGGATGGTTCAGCTCACTGTACAGTGGCGCTAATTTTTGCCAACTGGATAATAATGCGGGATTAAGCCTAGTGGCTCTGGCAAACGCTGTTGCTGCGTTAGGCTTATTGCCTGCGCTTAGAGATAAATAGCCATTTTCTTGATGGGCACGTGCGTGATTTGGATCAGTTGCGATGAGCGTTTTGATTGTTTCAGTTGCCTCACCAATCAAGCCTTTTGTACGCTGAGCAACAGCTAGAATATATAATACTTCAGCTTTTTCTTGGGTGTTTTTTTGAGTCTTTTCTTGAGTGTCTTCTTGAGGGTTTTCAAAAAATATTTCTAGGTTTTTTAGTGTTTGCTTTGAAAGTGATATGGCGTTGTCTGTGTCGCCGGATTGAAGTGCACGTTTGATCTCGTCAATCTTAATGTGGTTTTTGCTGCTTTGTTTACTGACGTTTTCTGCCACGTGTTAACTCCAAATGATTTAATTCTATATTACGATCAAATTGTGATTGCTGCGCGGTTTTTCAATACTTATACCCATACCACCTCAAAATGCGCGTTTCAGAACGACTGGGGCGCTTCAATTAAAGGCGCGTCAATGACTGAATGTCGACCACCTTCTGAATTGGCGCAACGCAGAAGTGGAGTGCCCCAGTCGTTCCCTTTAGGGCGGGTTTTAAAGCGATTTATGTCGGGCGCCGAGCGCTGCGTTGGCCATTTTTGACTTAGATTACTAGGCCTACAAATGTCCGCCTTGCCTGGGAGGCCCCGCCTAAACCGCTTTAAATTCCCGCTGAATCCGTCATTTTGAGGTGGTATGGGTATAATAATAAAGGCAAGCTAAAAGCTTGCCTTTATTTACAACTAAATAACTATCTTAATAAAAATCGTAAGACAGTCTCAATCCTAATGTGCGAGGACGGTTAGTCACAACCTTTGGCGTAAATTGCTGTGTATCAATATAAAGCACAGCGCTTTCGTCAGTCAGGTTATCTATATATAGCTCAGCTTTCCAGTCGTCTTTGGTGATGCCAACAGATATATTAGCAATCGCATAGCTTTCTTGAATGTAACGTCCACCTTGGAAAACATCGCCATTCGAGTCTTGAAATGAGGTGCCGTCATATGTTGCCGCTTCATTTTGAATCGGTAAGCCTGAGCCAGTACCGTAGATCAATTGTGTCGCGTCTTCGGTAACATAAGCATCCATAGACATTCCGGCTAAACGGTCACCTGTGTAGCTGACAGATGCATTGAAATAACCGTCGTAACCGTTATCAAGTTCGAAA
>JAWUXT010000122.1:0-7595 GCA_034111205.1 Paraglaciecola sp.
AAGCGTCTCTGCGAAAACATGGTTAACTTGAAATAAAAGAAGGCACAGGATCACAGCAGGAATTAAGACTATTTTTTTATGATATGACATGCGTCCACTCGGTTATTTAAGCTTTGAGTGAACTACTAAATGCGAGGTTTCAAAAGTGAAAGAAGAGTTGCATCAAAAAACATAGAAATATACACACGGATTGACTGAAATTGTAACAAATTTTATATCACCTACTGTTTATTTGAGAGGAAGCATTGACTGACCGCTATTAGGCTCATATTTGTCTGTGGGATTTTATCTTAAAACGCTAACTTTTACTCCAAAGCTGAAACAGGAAGCTTAAACTCGCTTTATTAAAAAGAGGGACTTTCAAATTCCTATGTATTGATCATTTGCTAAAATCAGGTTCCTCAAAGCCTCCATCTGACTTAACTACCCAACCAAAAGCATCTTCAGCGGACTTGCGTACTTCACTGTGTATCCAGTGACCGTCGGTTCCATTCGTAAGAACCACAATGCCATTTCCGCTATATGGATGCCCTTCGATCCAAGCACGATAGCTGTCATTAGCTCCCCCGTGGTGAAATACACGAGTCTTTTCCTCCCCGTTTAATCTAGGCCCTAGGCCGTGCCAGCTCTTTGACACGCGTGTCATCATATCCTCAACAATAGAATTCGATAAAAAACTAGTCTCAGTTTTGCCGCTTGTGAGTAAAGCAATGTTAAAAGCAGCAAGGTCACTAGCACTTGTCCATAGTCCTGATGCTGCCATTTCAGGCATAGATTCCCAACCACGCGGTAATGCAGCAGGCTTACCAAACTCGTCATGCGCCCTTGCAATGTTTCCATAGTTGGATGGTAGCGGATTTACGAAAGTACTTCTTGTCATCCCCAAAGGTTCGAAAACGTATTTACTTGCCGCCTCTTCGTAAGACAAACCCGTCACATCTTCAACCAATAATTGACTCACAGTGATACCACCACCTGAGTAAGCCATCTGCTCACCAGGGACAAACTGAAGTCGAACTGCTTTATGTTTAGCGGGTGATATCCCCATTAATGTTTCGATTGTACTAGGGAGTTTTTCATGAGGTTGAAAATCTCTGAATCCATGCTGATTGAACCCCGCTGTATGAGAAAGAATTGCACGGAGTGTCACTTTGTTTTGATTGGTAAATATGTTTTTCGGCACTTTCCATGATTTAAGATATATATTTACATCTTTGTCGAGATCGAGCTTTCCTTCTGAGACTAGGCGTAAAATTAAAGCTGCGTTAACCATTTTACTTACCGAACCAACTGAAAAAACTGTCTGTGAATTTATTGGTAGGTTCGATCCATTGAGTCGAGTGCCATATCCCTTAGACCAGATGACTTTTCCTTTTTCAATAATAGCTATGCTAACACCAGGCACTTCATGCGCAGTTAAACGTTGTTCTATTGACCAATTTTCAGCTTCTTTTTTGCCTCGCTTCATCCTATCAATCAGCCCTGTTTCAAATACTTCGATTCGAGGATCATCATTGGTGAGAGCATCAGAAATAGCGGTGTTTGGAATGAACATTAGAACAAAGGCTAAGGGAAGGTACTTTATGAATTTTTTCCTATACATGATCAATATGCTCTTGTTATTTATAAATAGTCAGCAACAATTAACTTGGCTGTCCTGTTAATTTTCTTGTACCCCTTTTATTGCAGGTCAATTTTTGATGGCCTTGTTAAATTCATTTGTGGGCAATAATTTTATCGGCAAGATCAGATGTATCTGTTGATTACCCGGACTGGCTCCAAGGAAAAATCATTTGATTCCCTAGCTGATTTTTCTAGTATGGATATCGGTGTCATTTATCTAAGGGCTAGCGATACAACATTCGATTTTAAAGGGGCAAAAAATCAATTCGCGGCCAATTTAAAGCCTCAAGTTTTTACTTAAAAAAGGACGGCGAAGTTGGCTCAGTGCAACAAGTAGATATGATTGTTTAAAGTTAATTAATCGGCATGTGTGGCTAGTTTATTAGTATCACTAATACTGAACGTTATGCGACACTTTATGTTCAAAAAAATTATTATAGAGTAATGGAAATATAAGCTTTTCTTTCATTGCCCTACTGCAGTAATAGCCTTGGTAAAGTTGACAATCTAACGCCATTAAAAAGTTTAATTGAGTTTTGGTTTCCACCCCCTCAGCAACCACTGTGAGGCCTAAATGACGCGACATGACCATAGTTGTTTCAACAATAGCCGCATCATAACCATCATCTGGAAGACCTCTAATAAATGATTTATCAATTTTTAGGGTATCTATTGGGAAATGTTTCAAATACGCCAATGAAGAATAACCTGTTCCAAAATCATCAAGAGCAATTTTGACCCCTAGAAGATTAATCATTTTCATGCGAATAATGGTCAGATCTATATCAGTAACTGCAACACTCTCTGTTAACTCTAATTCAATTAAATGTGCAGGAATGGCATATTTATTTAACAAAATAGAGAGATTCTCAACGAAATCAGCGCGCATGAATTGATGGGCGCTGACATTAACAGACATGCCGATATCGTTTACGCCTTTTTGAATCCACTCACCTAGCTGCTTGATACTTTCTTCTAAAACCCAAAAGCCAACTTCTATAATTAAGCCACTTAACTCTAGATAAGGAATGAATTTATCTGGAGAAATAATACCTTTAACGGGATGCTGCCAACGAATCAATGCTTCAACTTTGACGATCCTATTGGTTTTAATTTCGACTTGTGGCTGATAATGTAGAACAAATTCTTGCTTTTGAATAGCTTCTTGGATTTCATTTTCAAATTGTCTTTTGTTCAATTCTTCCTGTCTAAGGTGGCGGTCGTAAAATTGAATAGCATTACGCCCATTACGCTTAGATTTATACATGGCCTCATCAGCAAATTTCAATGCCACATCTTGATCCATCACTTGTGAGTCTAGCAATATGCATCCGATGCTCGCAGTAACACTAAGCGTGACTGGTTCACATACAATTTTTTCTCTAACATTTTGCAATATCAGATCACACATCTCCAGCAGTTCAATTCTAGCGATTCTTTCATCGGGACTGTTAAGTTCAATACAGACTACAAATTCATCACCTGCAAAGCGCGATAACATGCAATTGGCCGAGAATAGTAATTTGGTCAGTTTGTCGGCAATACCGCAAAGTACTAAGTCACCTGTAACATGACCATAGATATCGTTTACTTGTTTAAATCGATCGACATCAATAAAAATTAAACCGCTATGATTAATTGAGTCAGAACATGCCGTTATTTTATTATTTATATAATCCAATAATAAACGACGATTAGCTAATCCTGTTAAAGCATCATGATATGCCAAATGGGTAATTTTTCTCTCGGCTTTAACCCGTTCGGTTATATCACTAAGAATCCCAGCTATGGCGAATTTTTCGCCTATTTCATTATCAAATGCACGACAAGATAGTTCCATTACTATCAATGACTTGTCTGCTGTTTTTAGATTTACTTGTAAGATTAGTTCTTCAATTTCACTGTTAATCAGTTGTATGAAACCACGTTCACATTTGACTTGGTCATCACAGTCGAGATGATCCATAAAACTGTTTTCTATGGTCTCTTCTAAAGAGTAACCCGACAGTGTTGTCCATGCCTGATTTAAATACAGCCATTTAAAATCAGTATCTAACTGGAATACAACGTCCCTTAAGTGCTCTACTAAATCTGAGTATCTTTTTTCAGAACTGCGCAAGTTTTCAATCAGTCGATTCTGCGCTTGGGCCAGACGTTCATTAGTCCCTGGCTGATTGCTTAATGATGACACTTATGGCGCCAGTGACTCTACAAGTTTATCAGAGCTGAGCACTGTACTGTATAAAGGCATAATTTCTTCTATATAATATTTTTGCTCAAACTGAGTTCGACTTAAAATGCAATCAGAGAGTATCGATACTTTATAGCCTAAATCCAAAGCTTCTCTTCCCGCTGTGTCGATACAAAGAGAAGTAATAGCGCCGGCAATAATTACATGTTCAATATTGTGTGCTTTTAGTAAACTATCAACGTTTGTGTTTGAAAAGCAATTAAGCCCTCTTTTACCTGTCAACGTAATTATATTCGCAGAAGCCTTTTTGACTCTTTCAATAGTGGCGGAGCCATAAGTGTCTTTAATTAAAGCCCCAGAATCTTTAATCACTTTTAAAATACCGACAGGTTCATCAAGTTCACGGTAATCAGAGGTGAATTTGACAGGGGTTTCCACAATCAATACTTCGGTATCAACCAGCGCTTCTAGTAAATTAGTCGTATTGGTAATAACGTTTTCCACCACTTGTGGATTTTCAATCGCCCCATACAGAAGGCCATCTTTAGAAAAGTAATCATTTTGAAATCCGATAAGCAGTAATGCAGTTTTAGCGTCTTGCATTAAAAAATCCTTTAAAAGTAGTATTATTATTAAAGAGTTGCGAGATGTTTAGAATAGTAATTCAACAAGCTGACACATGATTGTAACCAAAACCGCTAGCAAAGCATACACCTTGTCGCCAAATTAACATGTTTACCGATGTTGTTGTGGCGATTGATGGCAGCAAGTTCAAAGCGGTCAACGCCAAAAGAATAACTTCACTCCCCAGAAAGCCAAAGACCATATCGCATGCAGGGACTGTGAAATTCGCACTCAATGCACCCAATCAAAAATTGAAGCAATGAAAATGCGGCGTTGGATACATGAAGCCGATATTGACGCGATGAAAGCGCGATTAGATGCTGCGCCTGAAACCACCGTCATCAGAAAGCAGACTGTCGAGCCACCGTTTGGTACTATCAAAATGTGGATGGGAGCGTCTCATTTCTTAATGAAACGTAAGAAGAATGTCAGTACCGAAATGAGCCTGCACGTGCTGGCCTACAATCTCAAACGAATGATGTCGATAGTCGGTATACCCACACTACTAGCCGCCATGCAGGAATAATGGCTCGTTATCGCCAAATCTCCCTCTAAAAAGCAGTCAACAAGCCTATTTATAATCAATTTTAGAAACACGACTTAAAAAACCAACATCATTTTTAGATAGTCCTAAACCTAAATAGCACGTCCAGATATTTTGAATCTGAGCCAAAAACACACAAGACTAATTTTGTGTCAAGGATATGGTTTTTCACACAGCCTGCGCTCATTGCAGTCTGTCAACTCGATGAAGTCCCATTCATAATCATTGGTAGAGCGAGTGAGGATTAATCCAGAAATGCTTTATTTTCTCGCTTTTGTCTTTAATTCAAAATCAAATTCTTGTGCTGAAATCACTAGCCCTTCTTCATCTTCGCTAGGGAAAACAGCAATAGCGACATCGTCGTCTTCTAAACCATGCGTCCAGCGGCTGTGCCAGGTTTTTAAGTCAATCGCTTTAGGCTCGCACTCTGACCACTCTCCAGTAGCCCAAGCTTGAGCAAAGGCTTCACTTGGCCATACGGGGGTGCAATCTTCATCTTCAGTGTTAAGCATCACGCATCCATCTTGGTCGGTCAGTATCCATACTTGTTTATGCGAGATGCATTCTTTTACTAGATAAGAGAGACGTTGTTCTGGTGTAAATTGCGTAATATTGTCTAGGGTGTCTGACATGAATGATCCAAATATCGATAGTGTGAAAAAGAAAAGACTCAAGCAGCGACTTGTTTGAGTCTTTCGTTGTTGCTAATTCTCAACTATAAATGGAATATTTGCATTACCTACTTTGTTTTTTCCGTCATAAGCATAATTAAATAAACGATACTCCCCAGCTTCATCAGGCGCGCTAAAGGTCATTTCTACAAAATTTGTTTGAATGTCAGAAGTGATTATTTGTAATGTCAGTATTGCAGGTTTTGCCTCAAAGTGCCCACCTTGGCTTCGCGTTTCCACTTCATTCATCAATACCCATTTATGCGTTAATAGATCGCCTTCTGGATCGGAAACGTGCACTTTGACTGTGGCAGGTTGACCTGGTTTTAAACGAATGTTTTTAACCGCTTGAGTATCATTGATGGTGATAGCTTTAGACTGCGGTGCGCGATTATCCGGATATTTTCCTGTCCAAATGCGAGTCAGTTCGTCGATACGTGCTGTTTGTTCACCTGATTCGTTAAACATGCCATACCAGGTAGGTGTGCGTTCTTGTTTTTGGCCCCAGAAAAATACGAATGAACCTATAATTTTACCTGTTTTGTCATCAAGGATGACGTCTTGCATACGTTTGGCCATGCCTGCGGCCTTGACTGCACTGGGTTCTTCAATCTCTCTGCCCCAATCGGTGGAGGGTAATTCCCAATGTCCTACGGGACCAAACTCGGTCACCATATAAGGTTTATCAACGTTACTTTCGGCAATACTAGCGGGTAACGTAACTAAAGAACCATAACTCTGAACCGCTAAAATATCGATGTTTGGTGCATACTTTAGCACCTGCGCGATATCTTTCGGATTGTGACCCGCTAGACTGAAAGTAACAGGATGGTTGGGATCAATTTTATGGATATGATCAATGATGTCACCCATAGCGGCATAAACCTTAGGGTTGACGTTTTTTAATTGCCCTTGTTCGTCATACAATAAATTGGGTTCATTGTTAATCACCCACAACAATATGTTTGGGTGATTTTTATATTTTTCGATAGCATTGGTAACACGTTTAAACTGCTCAGCCACCGCTGCTTCATCGTTATAATCAAAGCCCAATAATTCTTTACCTGTTACTATACCTACTGCGATCATTAGTCCCAGTTTTTCTGCTATGGCTAATTCTTGTTCGATAGAGTTTAAATCCCAGGTTCGAAAGGAATTTCCTCCGGCTTCTTTTAAGGCTATGACTGTTTCATCATTTTTGTAGCCCAGCCCCACACCCTTTACATCATAATGTTGGCCATTTACGGTGAGAGAATATTGGTTGTTGTGTTTGACTATTTTTACCACTGAAGGGGTTTGATTCGAATGGGTACATGATACTAATAAGCTGCTCAGAGCCAAATATAACATTGAAGAAAGTAAACGTGAGATCATTACGACATGAGATTGCATATTGTGTCCATAAACTGCTAAACAGTATTGTTAAGTAAATATTTTTGATAAATAAATTGTATTATACGTCTTGAGCATTGCGTAGATAAACAAGATTTAAATCGGCCAATCGGGTCATTGTTAGGATTAAGCGGATGCAAAACGTATATTTTTGGAATGGCAATAAGTCTCCAGCAAGGCAGCGTTATGAAACGGCTTTGCTTCAAGCATGTGTGAATGTGACCAATGCAGAATATGGTTCAGTGGAGGTAAGAGTGGATAACACGGATTATCCTTGCGCTGAAGACGAAGCTAATATTTTTACTAAGGGCGCAGATATTCTGGTGACTGTAGCCGGAAATGTGAAATTTATAGACAAACAAACGTTAGTGATCCCGCAACCACTAACCAAGGGGTTACTGGGTTTCCGATTGCTTTTGGTCACAGATGAGTCTTTAACAAAATTTGCTCAGATTAAACAACCACAGCAGCTTCAACAATTATCTATTGGCATTCCTGAAACTTGGGCTGATGCTGAGCTGTTTCGACATAATCGATATAAGGTTATTGA
>JAWUXT010000123.1:0-20542 GCA_034111205.1 Paraglaciecola sp.
TGTTCAGCCTGAAGTGGTCTTATCCACATACTAAATTGTTGTATAGGTAAATCCTGCTGTAACCTATCTAGACACTGATTCCATATAGACATCGAAAAAAACAACTCCACCCTTATAAATAAGGGCCAAAATGGGATAAAAGCTAAATTACAAAACAAAAAGCGAAGAGTAATGGCTGTATTATTATTAGTCAGATATTAGCAAACCTAAAACTAGCTGTGAATTATCTCGCTAATCAGCATACTAACGCAACATACATTTATGATTAAATAGCAATAACTTCAAGGTTACTTATATCTAATTGTTTTAATGAGATTATTTAATAATACAATTGTATAAACATGAATATACTTGAAACATATTTATTGCAAATATTGATGATAAAATATAATTAACGAATTGAATTATTAGGTTATCTGTGGATAAAGTTATCATGTTTTGACAGTTACCAAATATTAATGAATAAAACCTTCGATAATCCATAAAATAGAATGTTTTAACTTAGAGTAAATGATTGACAAGATGCTAAGTGATCTCTATTATTCAGCGTCATTTTTGAGCACGGTGATTACTAAGTAGAGTAATCATATAAATGTTCATTTTGTTTAAACCTTATGTATATCGAGACTAGGTCATGAAAAGAACTTTTCAACCAAGCAACTTAAAACGTAAGCGTTCACACGGTTTTCGTGCCCGTATGGCGACTAAAAATGGCCGCAAGGTTATTGCCAATCGTCGTGCTAAAGGCCGTGCGCGCTTATCAGCTTAATTATCCAAGGTGGGTGAAAATCATTTTTCTAGGGAGCTAAGGCTACTTACTCCCACCCACTTTGAATATGTCTTCAGTAAAGCAATTCCATCTGTATCACCCCAACTTACCTTACTAGCCAGATATAATAATTCAGATAATCCTCGGTTAGGCATTACTTTGGCTAAAAAGAGGGTCAAACATGCCCACGATAGAAATAGACTGAAACGCGTAATACGCGAAAGCTTTCGTTTACAACGCCAATCATTTCCAAATATTGATATAGTCGTAGTCGGTAAAACAGGTTTAGATAAGTTGTCGAATCAAGAATTGTTTTCTTTGCTGAGTAAATTATGGAAAAAGTTAGCGTCACGCTGCGAAAAATCCCAATCGGTATAATTAAGCTCTATCAGATAGTGCTTTCTCCGATGTTAGGACCAACGTGCAGGTTTCACCCAAGTTGCTCTTATTACGCAATTGACGCTATTTCTAAACATGGAATGATAAAAGGTTCTTGGCTAAGCATCAAACGCATACTAAAATGCCACCCACTGAATGCTGGTGGTTATGATCCAGTGCCAGAAAAAAAAAATAAAGAATAATTTTATACTTATGCCCGATTAAATAGTCTGGACATAAATAAAACAGTAACGTCGCCGTGGTTTAATGTTTTGACATGAATAAGTCACACACATAATAAGTAGTTAATTAGAGTATTTTATGGAATCCCAACGCAGTTTTTTATTAATTGGCCTCGCAATGGTCGGCTTTTTATTATGGCAACAATGGCAATTAGATTATGGCCCACAGCCAGTCGCACCAATAACAACATCTGCACCGGCTAGTACTCAACTAGATATGCCTAATTCGGATGGTGTACCCCCTGCTACTTCACTAGAACAAGGATTTGTAGCAAGATCTACAAGCGGCGGAAAAATTATATCAGTAATTACTGACACACTAATTCTTAGCATTGATACAAAAGGCGGTGATGTAGTTTCAGCCGACTTAGCTAAGTTTCCTTTAGAGGAAGGTTCAAGTGAATCATATAGTTTACTAAGACCTAGTGGTGACAAATTATTTATTGCACAGAGCGGCTTAATTGGACGAGATGGTACCGACAGTAAAGGACGTCCAACTTATACTGTAGCAAAAGATAGTTACTTTCTAGAAGGTGATTCGCTGACGGTACCTCTTGAATTAGTAACACCTGGTGGTTTACAAGTCACAAAAAACTTCACGTTCACTCGTGACAGTCACAAAGTTGATGTGAGTTATATCATCAAAAACAACACCAGTGATCCTAAACAAGTTCAGCAGTTTGCTCAGCTGAAGCAAAGTATGCTTGAACAAGAAGGCAGCATGTTTATGCCTATCTATCGTGGTGGTGCTTTCGGTACCGAAGAAGACATCTACGAAAAATATGCATTCGATGATATGGCTGACAACAATTTAAAAGAAACTACTGCTGCAGGTTGGGTAGCAATGATAGAACATTATTTTGTGTCAGCGTGGGTACCGCCACAAGACCAAAACAACAAATTATTTAGCAGAATATTACAACAAACAAATGGTGTGATTGGGTTTACCGGTCAATCTGTGACTATTCTAGCAGGTGAGACAGCACAGATTAATAGTATATTATACCTTGGACCCAAGGATCAAGATACCTTAGCAGGCATAGCTAGAGGTCTTGATTTAACAGTAGACTACGGCTTCTTGTTTATGATATCTCAGCCACTTTTCACATTCCTGCAATTCATTCATAGCCTAGTCGGTAACTGGGGATTCTCTATCATCCTTATTACCATAGTCGTTAAAGGGGCTATGTATCCTCTTACCAAAAAACAATACGAATCTATGGCCAAAATGCGTGCCCTTAAACCCAAAATGGATGCACTCAAAGAACGTTTTGGCGATGACAAACAAAAAATGCAAAAAGCCATGATGGAAATGTATAAGAAGGATAAAGTTAACCCGATGGGTGGCTGTTTCCCTCTTTTATTACAAATGCCTATTTTCCTAGCCTTGTATTGGGTACTGCTTGAAAGTGTTGAACTAAGACATGCTGACTTTATATTTTGGATAACCGATTTAAGTGCAAAAGACCCATTCTTTGTATTACCTGTTTTGACAGGTGTCAGCATGTATCTATTACAAAAGCTGCAACCTATGACAATGACAGATCCCATGCAACAAAAAATCATGCAGTTTATGCCAGTTGCTATGAGCTTATTTTTCTTTATCTTCCCAGCAGGCCTAGTGCTTTACTGGCTGATAAGTAACGTTATTACTTTAGTTCAAGCAAAAATAATTTACGCTTCAATGGAAAAACGAGGTCTCAAGACTAAGTAAATCCGAATGATTAAAAGCCCGTTTTATACCTAATTAACGTATAAAACGGGCTTTTTTGTGCATACAATAATGTATCCAACCATCAAGCTTGAGAATCAACATGCCATCATTAGATATAGTTTCAGAAATTGATTTACCCGAATTACTCAATGCTGTCGATAACGCTAACAGAGAATTAAGTACACGATTCGATTTTAGAGGTGTAGAGGCCAGCTTTGAGTTAAAGGAAAGTATTGTCACCATGACTGCAGACAATGATTTCCAACTCAAACAAATGCTCGATATCCTTCGTGGCACATGTGTGAAACGTAATGTAGACACGGCAGCTTTTGAAGAAAAAGATGTACAGCACATTGGTAAAATCTATAAACAAGCCATCGCTTTTAAACAAGGTATTGAACAGCCTGTAGCCAAAAAAATTATCAAGCTTATTAAAGATGCCAAACTAAAAGTGCAAGCACAGATACAAGGTGAACAAGTTCGAGTCACGGGTAAAAAAAGAGACGACTTGCAACAAGTTATGGCGTTGGCAAAAGAGGCTGATTTAGAACAACCATTACAATTTACTAACTTTAGAGACTGATAAAATATGACTGCGACCGGTTTATTATCACAACAAGATACTATTGTTGCACAAGCCACAGCACCAGGACGAGGTGGTGTTGGGATAATCCGAATTTCTGGCAATCTAGCAGGTGCCGCTGCGCGCACAATATTAGGTAAATTACCTGAAACCCGTAAAGCAGAATATTTACCTTTTTCGGACACAGACGATAATCTTATCGACCAAGGAATAGCCATATTCTTTAAAGCACCAAACTCATTTACTGGTGAAGATGTGCTTGAACTACAAGGACATGGTGGTCAAGTTGTATTAGATATGCTGCTTAATGCTATTTTAAAAATACCTAAATTACGCATTGCTCGACCTGGCGAATTCAGTGAGCGTGCGTTTTTAAATGACAAATTGGATTTAGCCCAAGCTGAAGCCATCGCTGATCTAATTGATGCCAGCTCTGAACAAGCAGCAAAAGGTGCATTACGTTCATTACAAGGTGCGTTTTCGCAGCATATTCATACTTTAGTTGAACAAGTAATTCATTTGCGTATGTACGTCGAAGCCGCGATTGATTTCCCGGATGAAGAAATCGATTTTTTAAGCGATGGTAAAATTCAAAAAGACTTAGAAAATATTATTGAATCATTTGAGACTTTGCGTCAACAAACCAAACAAGGAGCCCTACTCAGAGAAGGTATGCGAGTTGTGATTGCAGGCAAACCAAATGCAGGTAAATCCAGTTTACTGAATGCATTGGCAGGGAGAGACGCAGCCATAGTCACAGATGTTGCAGGAACGACTCGTGATGTGCTCAAAGAACATATTCATATTGATGGAATGCCTTTACATATAATTGATACTGCTGGCTTACGAGATAGCCCAGACAAAGTAGAAAAAATAGGTATTGAACGAGCCTGGCAAGAGATTAAGCAAGCTGATCGCGTATTATTTATGTTGGATAGTACTGAATCAACAGAAACTCACCCTGAAAAAATATGGCCAGAATTTTACCAACAACTTCCCAAGAATATAGGGCTAAGTGTTATCCGAAATAAAATAGATCTGTCAGATGAGTCTATTGGTTTTGATGATAGTGGTGACTACCCAGTTATTTCAATTTCTGCCAGCAATGAGCAGGGACTCTCCTTTTTAACTGAACACTTAAAGGATTGCATGGGATTTAATGCGAGCTCTGAAGGCCAGTTCATCGCCCGCAGGCGCCATTTAGATGCCATAGACAGGGCAGCAGAACACTTATACCTAGGTAAATATCAATTAGAAGAAAACCTTGCGGGAGAATTACTTGCTGAAGAACTACGCTTAACCCAACAACATCTCAATGAAATAACTGGTGAATTCAGCTCCGATGACTTGCTCACTAAAATATTTTCTTCTTTTTGTATCGGTAAATAATATTCAAAATAACAATTTTAAAAAATGATTAAATATCCAAGCGCTAGGATTAATAACCACCCCATCAATCCAAATATTTTATGAATTAATGAATTTTCTGCTTCAGAACTTTGAAAGTGATATGCCTACTAACGGTCTAATAATAGTTATTCTTTTAAATACTTCATAACTTACTAAGCAAAATATAATAGTTATTACTGAAACCCAAAATATCTCTAAGAAGAATCCCAACATCAGTGAACTTAAAGAAAAAGCAGCGACAATTAGCACACTTTGATGCAGTAAATAACTGGGATAGACCGCACGGGAAAGATAGCGTAAAACAGAACTAGGCTTATTTAAGTAAGCATAACCATAACCTAGAATGACTAATACCCATACCCAACGATTAACTAATAACAAACTCGTTTCTATACCCTCATAAATAGCATCTAGTAGCTCAGTATGTGATGACAAAATAGTATGGTAATACCATAACAGCCCTACATAACTTGTTAAGGCCAAACCCAAACTACATCTTCTATACTTAAGAATAGGTTGCCAGCAACTTTCTCTTTGCCAAACAACATATCCCAACAAAAATAAAATGAACCCACGGGCTATTCTTATACCCTCAGCAGCTTCAGGAAATATTGATAGTGCAGAAACCGACAAAAAAATGTTCGGTAAAATTAATATTGCGCTAAAACCAAAATGGTGCCCAATTAAGTCAAAAATGTTATTTATTTTAGCTACAGACAAAATAGGATGAATGAATAGCAATATTAGTGAAAAGCACCATAACTCGCGTAAATACCAAAGATGATTAACATCTAAATCTCCTTTTGCTGTCATCTCTACATACAACATGCCAACGTGATAAAAAATCAAAACTGCAAAAGCGAATACCCTTAACCAATCAAAGTCATAACGACGTTCCATAAAAAGCCTATTTACAAAATTAATACCAGCAAAATATTGACTAATAATTAACGTGACCGAAATAGTTAAGTGGTAAACAGCCATGAAATGGTGATAGTAGGTGGGATACAGGGATGGAAATAGGCATGGAGATCTCTTAATCACAATGTACAATACTAAAACCAAAGAAACTACGTAGTAAATAAATGGCTAAGTTTGAAATTATAGTAGGCAGTGTATTAGGCGCGAGTGAATATGTGGCTGACGCATTACAAGAAATATTGTTAAATCATGAGCATAATGCTGAGATTCATTTAACCCCGCAGTTATCAGAGTTAGATCAAACTGCCATTTGGTTAATTTGTACTTCCACCCATGGGGCTGGTGACTTACCTGACAATATCCAACCTTTTGCTGAACAATTAAAAATCCAAACTTTAAGCACGCCCTTTTTAGTTGTTGGCTTAGGAGATAGCAGTTATGACACCTTCTGTCACGGCTCCATACAAATAGAAAATATTATGCTCAAAGCAAGTGCAGAACTGTTGTTCCCTGCCCTGCATATAGATGTGCTTAATCATCCTATCCCTGAAGATGCTGCAGTTGAATGGCTTAAAATCTGGCTTAAAAACAATCAACAAATAGCATAACGAACCAATGCAATTTAATAAAGCAGAACAAACCGCCCTTCTTCAGCCCTTAAGTAATGACGCACGTGTGTTGTATATCCTTGGAATAAAACCAACAGCCAGTCAGTCCAGTGGTGTAACTTCACCATTAAACTATAAATCTATGTTATCCATTTTAAATGCCAAAGAAGAAAATTTTACTTTAGGTCGACAAGTTAACAGCTTAATAAAAGAGCTACTAAGTGTGGGTTTAGTTAATTTTGTGGACGAGGTCGAGCTTAACCACAGCTTTAATGGTAAAACACTGCACCTGCCTTTGACTACGATGCAAGTAGATGAGTATTCAAAGTTACATCTTAATTGGCATTCAATGCATCTTGATTGGCTACCAAATAAGAAATTAATCACAGATTTGGCTAAACTACTGGGTATTATTGATTATGATTACACAACTAGTGAGTTAGGTGATTTTATTGCATATTGGTTAGGCAGACCTGAGTCACAGTTCAGCGAATATCAATGGACACAGAAGTTTGTATTTAATTTAAAAAAAATGCGCTTAGCCCATGGATTTAAAAATGTACAAAAAGTAGGTCAGCAAATAGTCCAGACAAAGGCAGGTATTCATGCTGATGAGAACGCTAAAAATCTAGTCGCAAAATATAGTAAAACTAATAAGTAATAAATCAGCTATATATTAAGTAATAACATATTAAATTTCATATTTATCAATCGGAAAATATAAATCGTGGACAGTATTAAAGACAAAATTCAAAGATTAGGTAAAGCTCTAGGTCGCCAATATGTTCCTGAAAAATACACTCAATATGCCGACTTAAGATCAGAGTATGAAGCTTTGGCCAATCGTGATGTAAAACAGTTACAACGCGAAGGAAAAAAGCAACGTATCCAAGAGATTCAAGGTCGCTCTGAACTGAATCCAAAGTGGACTTTCGCTAACCTCATTGAAGACAGCAATGATGTGATTGAAGCTGTCAGTATTGCGAAATCTTTTATCGCCGCACATGAAGATATGAATTGGCGAAGAAGTGGTGCACATATGATGATTTTCTACGGTGACTATGGCCGCGGAAAATCTCACACTGCCGGTGCTATAGCTCACGAGCTTATTGAGAAATATGAAATTTCTGTTTTATACAGACAACTATCTACCATATTAGAGATGCGCTTCTTTTCTTATGATTATAATGCACAAGATAATGTTGGTCAGAAATTTAGAGAGATAAATCAAGAATTACTCGATGTAGATTTACTGATACTTGATGAAGTCTGTGTTAACGAAAGCGTTTTAAAGAAAAATGCACAAAGTTGGCTAGGCAATGTATTAAGACAACGGTTGGCTAATAATAAAAACTGTATCATGATCACCAATCATAACCTGGCTGAGTTTGAAAATGCCTTAGGTCGTTATTGTTTTGAATCCATCAAAGAATACGATACCTATAAGGTAAAATTCTCAGGTCCTAGCAGACGCAAAGAAATTATTCCTACGCAACCAGAACCTCAACAGCCCCAAACAACCTCTGGTTACCGTCCTAATCAAGTGAAATAACTAGCCTATTTAAACTTTCCTAGCACTCCTTACGACTTACCCTTTGTTAACTCACTGGGTATTTACTGAGGATATTAAAAAATGAAAAAATCCATTAAATTGACCATATATTTAAACGCGCTATTGGTTTATCTCATACTCTTCTATTCCACATCCCTTTTTGCTTAAACCTTCAAATACTAGAGAACAAGTAAAAAGTGATTTTGAGGTGAATGGAAAGGTAAAATAAAAGTGTTTGTTAGACGATTTATAAACGCTAAAGGTCCTAAATTAATCATATAAACTAGCGGTGGCAGTATCATAGAAATTTGACCACTTAAACACCACATAAATGCATCCAAAACACCTACAATCACATTAATAGTGGTTAATTTTGTGAAGTAATAATCGTCAATTACTTCACAAATTTGCCACGAAAATCATAAAATAAGCATAATTGACCAAATTTATTATTTAAATAGAATTAATTTCACGAAAGACTAATATTTTTATGTGAAGTATTAAGTTTTAGCCTGTTATATTAGGCTAACAACATAAGTTTAGATCTTTCCCTTACAAATCATGATCTAACCTTGTAGACATAAATTTTTGATCACAACTTATACACAGTTAGATCAAAAGATGTTATCAGCTGTGGACAATTTTATGTATAACTCATGTAAAACCGCTTTATATCCACTGAATAAAATTACGATCAAATATGCCTGTGGATAAAAGACATACTTACACCCAACTTATACCAGTTTGATCAAACCTTATTAACATAGTTTCATTGAGTGTAACTTATTGTTATTAATAAAGAATAGAGACTTACCAACAGAAAAGTGGCTCCTTAATAATAGTAATAATAAACAAAGATCTAAAAGATCTTATAAAGATTAAGGGATCTAAAAAACAATATTTGAATAGTTTTTAACCATTTTACTTACGCTAAAATGTATATAGAATATGCGGCCCATTTTACGTGGTTGAAATTGATCACATTGATCATTTAGCTTTTGAGGAAAATCATGTTTTATCAGCAACATTTTGACGTCATCGTTGTCGGTGGTGGCCACGCAGGGACAGAAGCCGCATTGGCTGCTGCACGCATGGGCTCAAGTACTCTTTTGCTAACACACAATATTGAAACCCTAGGTCAAATGTCCTGTAATCCAGCTATTGGCGGGATAGGCAAAGGTCATCTGGTCAAAGAAATAGACGCCTTAGGCGGTGCTATGGCTATGGCAACCGACAAAGCCGGTATTCAGTTTAGAACTTTAAATTCAAGTAAAGGTCCAGCGGTTCGCGCCACACGTGCTCAAGCAGACAGAACGCTATACCGTATTGAAATTCGTAAGCTGGTTGAAAATCAAGAAAATCTGACCTTATTTCAACAATCTTGTGATGATCTAATCGTTGAACAGGATCGCGTAGTTGGTGTAATCACACAGATGGGTCTAAAATTCCATGCTAAGACCGTTGTTATCACCGTAGGCACGTTTTTAGGCGGCACCATACATATTGGTATGGAAAACTACAAAGGAGGCCGTGCTGGCGATCCTCCTTCGATCGCATTAGCAGATCGTCTACGCGCATTACCTTTTCGAGTTGATCGTTTAAAAACCGGTACCCCAGCTAGATTGGATGCACGCACCCTTAACTTTGATGTAATGCAAAAACAACATGGCGATACCCCAGTACCAGTATTTTCATATATGGGAAAGGCTAGCGATCATCCTCAACAAATCCCTTGCTTCATCACGCACACCAATGAAAAAACTCATGACATTATTCGTGGTGGTTTAGACCGATCACCCATGTATACGGGTGTGATTGAAGGGATCGGGCCGCGATATTGTCCATCAATTGAAGATAAAATTCATCGCTTTGCGGATAAAAATTCACACCAGATATTTGTTGAGCCTGAAGGATTAAATAGCATTGAAGTTTACCCAAACGGTATATCTACTAGCTTACCTTTTGACGTGCAAATGGACTTTGTAAGATCAATAATTGGTTTTGAAAACGCTCACATTGTTCGTCCAGGATATGCGATCGAATATGATTTCTTTGATCCTCGTGATCTTAAGCAAACCTTAGAAACTAAATTTATTGATGGTTTATTTTTTGCTGGTCAAATTAACGGTACTACAGGGTATGAAGAAGCCGGAGCACAAGGTTTAATAGCTGGCATAAATGCAGCTTTACAAGTACAACAAAAAGATGAATTTATTCTCCGCCGTGATGAAGCTTACATGGGGGTATTAATTGACGACCTATCCACTATGGGTACCAAAGAACCCTATCGTATGTTTACTAGTCGAGCAGAATACCGTTTGCTATTACGTGAAGACAATGCGGATATACGTTTGACTGCCAAAGGTCATGCCATAGGATTAGTTGACGAACAACGCTGGAAGGCTTTTAATCAAAAATTAGAAGCCATCGAATTAGAAAGACAACGGCTTAAGTCAACCTGGGTTTATCCCTCACATGAATCAACCGCAGCATTAAATCTTTTATTAAAGAATCCAGTGACTAAAGAAAACAGCTTAGAAGATTTGATCCGTCGTCCTGAAATGACCTATCAAAGATTAATGCAAATAGCTGCATTTGGACCTGAAATTGATAATAAACAAGCTGCGGAACAAGTAGAAATACAGATTAAATATGCCGGATATATCGAGCGCCAAAAAGACGAAATTGCTAAGACATTGCGTAACGAAAACACTCTTATTCCTATGGATTTTGATTTCAGTCAAATTTCTGGGCTGAGTAATGAAGTGGTATCCAAATTAACAGATGCACGTCCGGAAACTATCGGAAAAGCCGGCAGAATATCTGGGATTACTCCTGCTGCTGTATCGCTGTTGTTGGTATATTTAAAAAAACATGGTCTGTTAATCGGCACCAGTAAAGATCAAAAGAAAATTTCAGCCTGATGAATGAACAATACAGCCTAGAAAGTGAATTATTAAGTGTTTTAAAAAGCAGCATTAAAAATTCCAAATTAGTTCTTACTGAAGAGCAACAATTACAACTCATCCGTTACGTATTGATGATGCATAAATGGAATAAAGCTTACAATTTGACATCTGTGCGAGATCCTCAACAAATGGTAATCAAACATATTGTCGATTCCATAGTCGTAGCCCCATATTTAGATAAAATTCATTATATTGACGTAGGAACAGGTCCAGGATTACCGGGTATACCCTTGGCCATAATGTGCCCAGATAAACAATTTATTTTGTTAGATAGCTTAGGCAAGCGGGTACGTTTTATGAAACAGGTCGCCTATGAATTAAAAATAGACAATATCGAACCTGTGCAATCAAGAGTTGAAGATTTTGTGCCAAACGTGAAAATTGATGGAGTATTGAGCAGAGCTTTTGCTTCGTTAAAAGATATGTTGCACTGGTGCCAACATCTGGTAGATTCTCAGGGTGTTTTTCTTGCATTAAAAGGCCAACTCTCCGCTGATGAGATGGAATGTTTGCCTTTAGAATTTATTTTACAAGAAACAATTAAACTTGACGTGCCAGGCCTTGAAGGCGAACGTCATATTGTCAAAATTAAAAAACAATCAGTTAGCTAAAAGCTAGTACCGCGACTCTTAGCAAATTTAAAGTGTTTTCTATTCTGGCCTTCTAAATAAAAAGTGGAAAATTATTTTGGGCAAAATCATTGCAATTGCTAATCAAAAAGGTGGTGTGGGTAAAACCACAACGGCTGTCAATGTTGCTGCATCGATGGCTGCCACAAAACGCAAAGTATTGTTGATTGATCTAGACCCCCAAGGCAATGCAACCATGGGAAGTGGTGTAGACAAATACAATGTTGAGAACACCTGTTACGAATTATTGATTGAAGAAAAACCGATTGAAGAAGTTATAATCAAAGAAACGTCTGGCAAGTATCACCTCATAGCTGGTAATAGCGATATCACTGCCGCAGAAATTAAATTGATGGAAGTGTTTGCTCGTGAATTAAGATTACGGAATGCATTAGCACCGGTTAAAAACTATTACGATTATATTTTTATTGATTGTCCACCTTCGTTAAATCAACTAACTGTAAATGCTATGGCCGCCGCCGATTCGGTTTTGGTGCCCATGCAGTGCGAATATTACGCCCTTGAAGGGCTCACAGCGTTAATGGACACCATCAAAAAGCTAGCGTCTGTGGTTAACCCGAAATTAAAAATTGAAGGCGTTCTGCGCACTATGTACGATCCTAGAAATAGGCTTGCGAACGATGTATCAGAACAACTAAAACGCCATTTTGGGGAACAAGTATACAGAACCGTTATTCCCAGAAATGTACGATTGGCAGAAGCACCAAGCTTTGGATCACCAGCCATGTATTATGATAAATCGTCTACAGGCGCAAAAGCCTATTTAGCCTTAGCAGGTGAAATATTAAGACGCGGTAAAGCGAATAAAACATCTAAATCAAGTTAGTGTATACCCAAAGCCATTGGAGTTGCAGCTAGGCGGCAAACTAATTCAGTCCATGAGCTTAGCCGTACTAAGTGATTGGGGTGAGTGAGAGCCGCCAACAACGGTGCAGCTTAAAGTGAGACGGGTATAAATAATAAAATAGAACGAATAAGATAGAGGACAACATGTCGGCGAAAAAAAGAGGTTTGGGTAGAGGGTTAGATGCCCTATTAGCAAACAGCCAAGCAGGGAAAAACAGCGGTTCGGAGCTACCTGAAAAACTAGGAGAATTGCAAAAAATCCCACTAGAATTTCTACAACCTGGTAAATATCAACCACGTAAAGATATGTCATCCGAAGCCCTTGAAGACTTAGCCTCATCGATTCGTTCACAAGGCATTATTCAGCCCATAGTTGTGCGTCAAATTTCAGAAGACAAATATGAGATTATCGCTGGCGAGAGACGCTGGCGAGCTGCACAGATAGCACAGTTAGATGTTATACCCTGCATAATAAAAGATGTACCTGATGAATCGGCAGTAGCAATTGCACTGATTGAGAATATTCAACGTGAAGATCTCAATGCCATGGAAGAAGCCCAAGCTCTTGAACGCCTAATGGTTGAATTTGAGCTTACCCATCAAGAAGTGGCGACTGCTGTGGGTAAACCCAGAACAACCGTGAGTAACTTGTTACGTTTGAATAATTTGAATGACGATGTGAAATTATTACTAGAACATGGCGATATTGAAATGGGTCATGCCAGAGCTTTGCTAGCACTTCAGGGAGAGGCACAGAACGAAACAGCACAAATAGTTTCAGGAAAAGGATTAACAGTACGCGACACAGAAAATTTAGTGCGCCGATTACTGGAGCCTGCAAAAGAAAAGACTCTAGTTAAAGAAGATCCCGACGTACAACGTTTACAAACACAATTGTCTGAAAACTTAGGTGCACCTGTCAGTATTGCACACAACGCTAAAGGCAAAGGTAAGTTGGTGATTAACTTTTCAAGCCTTGATCAGCTAGATGGTATTTTGGGGCATATTAAGTAGATTAAGGTCTAATAACAAAACAAAATGTTGAGCATAAAGAGTTCCTATTTTGTATTTATTATAAAGTATGTTGAAGTTAGATAGTATAAGGCTAGTTATAAAATACTCTAAATCTGTTATCCCTACAAAAACAAAGGGTTTGTGGGAATGTCAACAATAGTGCTTTTATGCACCAAACTGGACTTTAGTGTTGTAAATTGTCACCAGTAAAGTATACTTTTGGCGCTTTTTGTTAGGGTTTAAACGTATCGGGGATTCAATTGGTAACTAGCTTGGCCCAAGAAGGGCGACAGTTGGCTAGAAAAGTGCTTTATTATCAAAGCTTGATTGCCATTGTTTTAGCCTCTATATTATTCCTTTTATTAGGTAAATATTCAGGTATATCAGCACTTTATGGTGGTTTGATATGTGTAATCCCCGGGATGGCATTTGCGTTCTTAGCGTTTAGATATGCCGGTGCTAGCCAAAATAAGCTAGTAGTACGGAGTTTTAACAAAGGAAGTAAACTTAAGTTTATTATTACGATAGTGCTGTTTGTGATGGTTTATAAATTACCAAATTTACAACCCATGCCGCTGTTAATCAGCTATATCGTAACGTTAATGGCTCAATGGCCAATAATAATTTTAGTAAGTCGCGTTAACCGATGAAAATCGATAACGAGGCTAAATATAGATTTTTAACTTTAAAAGTGTGGATGATATAATGGCAGATACTGGTGGCGAACAAACCATTAGCAGTTACATTCAGCACCACTTAACTAATGCAACAGTAGGTGAAGGTTTTTGGACTTTCCATATTGATACATTAGCTTGGTCGATTGTGTTGGGTTTTGTGTTTATTTTGAGCTTTCGTTCAGTTGCAAAAAAAGCAACTACGGGCGTACCGGGAAAGTGGCAAGCGACTGTCGAGTTGATAGTCGAATTTGTTAACGATACTGTAAACAGTACCTATCACGGAAAAAGTAAATTAATTGCACCATTAGCATTGACCATATTTGTATGGGTGTTGTTGATGAACTTAATGGATTTAATCCCTGTTGATTTCCTTCCTTGGTTTGCTGGCCAAATTGGTTATTATGGATTTGGTGTAGATCCCCACGACGTATACATGAAAGTGGTACCTACCACAGACGTCAACATGACTTTTGCATTGTCTATTGGTGTGTTTATTCTGATGATCTATTACTCAGTAAAGATCAAAGGGTTTGGCGGATTTATGAAAGAACTTTACGCTCATCCGTTTAATACACCTTGGTTATACTGGTTCAACTTTATACTTGAAGTTGTGTCATTGCTGGCTAAACCGTTGTCATTATCGTTACGATTGTTTGGTAACTTATATGCTGGCGAACTTATCTTTATATTGATTGCAGGCACCTTAGGTTTATGGCAATTGCCAATACATTTCTTGTGGGCTGCATTCCACTTATTGATCATTCCTTTACAAGCTTTCATTTTCATGATGTTGACCATCGTGTATTTGAGCCTGGCAAGTGAAGAACACTAAATTTTTGGATAGAATTTAAACAGCTAACGCTGGCCCAAATGGGTTAAGGCTGGATGCCTGAATATAAACGTTTTATTTTTTTAATTTTAACTTAAACATAAAGGTGAAAATCTATGGAAAGCGAAATCTTAGGTAATCTATATATCGCAGTTGGTATCTTGATTGGTCTATGTGCATTGGGACCAGCAATTGGTTTCGGTCTTTTAGGTGGTAAATTTCTTGAGTCGGCTGCACGCCAACCTGAGCTTGCTGCAACCCTTCAAGTGAAAATGTTCATCGTAGCGGGTCTTATAGATGCTATTTCGATGATCGGTGTTGCGATCGCTCTTTATATGTTGTTCGTACTTGGTGCTTAATAGTAGTTTTCCATTTCTTTTAACGAACTATTAAAGAGGAGTAGCGGTCTTGAATATCAATGCCACTCTGCTTGGTCAACTAATAGCATTTATATTCTTTGTGTGGTTTTGCATGAAGTATGTATGGCCGCCTATTATCGGTGCTATCGAAGAACGCCAACAGAAAATTGCTGACGGTTTAGCTGCGTCTGAACGAGGTGAGAAAGACCTTGAACTAGCGCAAGAAAAAGCCACAGATCAGCTTAAAGAAGCGAAAGCTCAAGCAGCAGATATCATCGAGCAAGCCAAAAAGCGTGGGTCAGCAATTGTTGACGAAGAAACGCAACGTGGCCATTCCGAGCGTGAGAAAATTATTGCTCAGGGATACTCAGAGGTCGAAGCTGAAAGAAACCGTACAAAAGAAGAGTTGCGTCAAAAAGTCGCAATTTTGGCTATTGCCGGTGCTGAAAAGATCCTTGAACGTGAAATTGATGCTGCGGCACAAAGTGACATAGTTGCAAAACTTGTCGCTGAGCTATAAGGGAGGATGAGCTATGTCTGAATGGACAACTATCGCTCGCCCTTACGCCAAAGCTGCGTTCGATCACGCGGTCGAGAACAAAACCATTGCACAATGGCAAGAAATGTTAGTGTTTGCTGCTGAAGTTACAAATAACGAAACGGTTAAGTCTCTATTGACTGGTTCGGTAGCAGCAGAAAAACTAGCTGAAATTTTTAACGGCGTGTGCGGCGAACAACTCGACCTACAGGGTCAAAATCTGATTAAGATTTTGGCTGAAAATAGACGTCTACAAGCGCTTCCAGAAATTTCTGTGATGTTTAATCAGCTTAAAGCTGATTTTGATAAAGAGATTGATGTTGATATTACTTCAGCGGTCAAACTCAACAAAAAACAACAAACAGATATAGGTAAGTCTCTTGAAAAGCGTCTTGCAAGAAAAGTTAAGCTAAATTGTAGCGTGGATCCTGAACTGATAGCTGGTGTGCTTATAAAAGCTGGCGACACAGTAATTGATGGTTCACTTCGTAGTAAATTAAACCGTCTATCAGACGCGTTACAAGCATAACGGGGAAAGAGCATGCAACTGAATTCCACTGAAATTGCCGAACTAATCAAACAACGTATTGAAAAGTTCGAAGTAGTAAGTGAAGCTCGAAATGAAGGGACTATTGTTGGTGTAACCGATGGTATTATCCGTATCCATGGCCTTGCAGATGTTATGCAAGGCGAAATGATTGAGCTTCCTGGTAGTCGTTACGCTATCGCATTGAACTTAGAGCGTGACTCTGTAGGTGCGGTAGTAATGGGTCCTTACGCTGATTTACAAGAAGGCGTAAAAGTAAAATCTTCTGGCCGTATCTTAGAAGTACCGGTAGGTCGTAACCTACTTGGTCGTGTTGTTAATACACTAGGTGCTCCTATCGATGGCAAAGGCGCTATTGATGCAGATGGTTTTGAACCCATAGAAAAAATTGCACCGGGCGTTATTGAACGTCAATCGGTCGACCAACCTATTCAAACTGGTTATAAATCAGTTGATGCCATGATCCCAGTAGGTCGTGGTCAACGTGAATTGGTTATCGGTGACCGTCAAACCGGTAAAACTGCTTTAGCGATTGATGCGATCATCAATCAAAAAGATTCTGGTGTTAAATGTATCTATGTTGCGATTGGTCAAAAGGCCTCTACTATTGCCAACGTAGTACGTAAATTAGAAGAACACGGCGCTATGGCTCACACCATTGTTGTTGCGGCTTCTGCATCTGAATCTGCAGCGTTACAATACTTGGCACCTTATTCTGGTTGTACCATGGGTGAGTATTTCCGTGACCGTGGTGAAGATGCTTTGATCGTATATGATGACTTGTCTAAACAAGCCGTTGCATATCGTCAAATATCACTATTGCTACGTCGTCCGCCAGGTCGTGAAGCGTATCCTGGAGATGTTTTCTATCTTCACTCACGTCTTCTTGAACGTGCTGCACGTGTAAATGAAAAATATGTTGAGCGTTACACTAAAGGTGAAGTAAAAGGTAAGACAGGTTCTTTAACTGCACTACCTATTATCGAAACCCAAGCAGGTGACGTATCCGCTTTTGTTCCTACTAACGTAATTTCGATTACCGATGGTCAAATCTTCCTTGAGACAGATTTGTTCAACGCTGGTATCCGCCCTGCGGTTAATGCTGGTATCTCGGTATCTCGTGTTGGTGGTGCTGCGCAAACTAAAATCATCAAAAAGTTAGGTGGTGGTATCCGTCTAGCATTAGCTCAGTATCGTGAATTGGCAGCGTTCTCGCAATTCGCATCTGACCTTGATGACGCAACTCGTGCTCAATTGGAGCATGGTGAGCGAGTTATGGAATTAATGAAACAAAACCAATATTCACCGCTTTCAGTTGCGGATATGGGTGTTTCATTGTTTGCTGTTGAAAGAGGCTACTTAAAAGATGTTCAACTAGATAAAATTCTAGATTTTGAAGCGTCTTTACACTCTTTTATGAACAGTGAATATAGCGAGCTGATGAACACTATCAATACAACGGGTAATTTCGACAAAGGAATTGAAGCTACGTTAAATGAAGCTTTAGAGAAATTTAAAGCAACACAAACGTGGTAATCAATTAGACGATACTGCTTTTATTTATAAAAACAGTATCGTCAATATGTTGAATAATCGGAGATAGAGTTTATGGCTAGCGGTAAAGAGATAAAAGGTAAGATCGGCAGTATTAAGAATACGCAGAAGATCACCAGCGCTATGGAAATGGTTGCAGCGTCTAAAATGAAAAAGGCGCAAAACCGTATGGCCCTAGGTCGTCCATATGCTGAGAATATTCGAAACGTAATCGGTCACCTAGCAAATGCTAACCTTGAATATCGCCATCCTTATTTGGAAGACCGCGAAGTAAAACGCGTTGGTTATATCGTAATTTCTACAGACCGTGGATTATGTGGGGGCTTAAACTCCAACGAATTCAAAATGGTAGTGAAAGATGCGAAAAAATGGCAAGAGCAAGATGTTCAAGTCGATTTTGCTGCATTAGGTGCTAAGTCTGTTGCATTCTTTAACCGTTTTGGTGGCAGTGTTTTAGCCGCAGAATCGGGTTTAGGTGATGCGCCAACTATCAATGAAATCATTGGTTTGGTTCGCATCATGTTGGATGCATTTAACGACGGCAAAATAGACCGTTTATATTTGGTATTTAATAAGTTTGTTAATACCATGGCGCAAGAGCCGCAGATCGATCAATTGTTGCCTTTGCCTAAATCTGAAGAAAAAGAATTACAACACCGTTGGGACTATATATATGAACCCGATCCAAAGCCTATCCTAGATATGTTACTGGTTCGATTTATAGAGTCTCAAGTATATCAAGGCGTAGTTGAAAATGGCGCGTCTGAGCAAGCTGCTCGTATGGTAGCCATGAAAGCGGCGACTGATAACGCGGGTGACATTATTGATGACTTACAATTGATATATAACAAAGCACGTCAAGCAGCAATCACACAAGAGATCAGTGAGATTGTTAGCGGCGCGGCAGCGGTTTAGGCAATGGTTTTAGAATTAAAGAGGAATTAACATGAGTCATGGTAAGGTCGTCCAAATAATTGGCGCCGTAGTGGATATTGAGTTTCCACAAGATTCGGTTCCAAAAATATATGACGCATTGCGAATTACCGAAGGTGATTTGCAAGGTTTGACCCTGGAAGTACAACAGCAATTAGGTGGTGGCGTAGTCCGTACCATTGCAATGGGTTCCACTGACGGTTTACGTCGTGGCCTAGCAGTTGAAAACAGTGGTGAAGCTATTCAAGTCCCCGTTGGTATAGCCACATTGGGCCGTATCATGGATGTTTTAGGTAATCCAATCGATGAAGCAGGTCCTATTGGTGAAGAAGAGCGTATGTCTATTCACCGTGCAGCGCCTACTTACGAAGAACAATCAAGTTCAGTTGAACTACTAGAAACAGGCATCAAAGTTATTGACTTAGTTTGCCCGTTTGCTAAAGGTGGTAAAGTTGGATTGTTCGGTGGAGCTGGTGTAGGTAAAACCGTCAACATGATGGAACTTATTCGTAATATCGCAATCGAGCACAGTGGCTACTCAGTATTTGCTGGCGTAGGTGAGCGTACTCGTGAAGGTAACGATTTCTACCACGAAATGAACGAATCAAATGTACTAGATAAAGTATCCCTAGTATATGGCCAAATGAATGAGCCTCCAGGAAACCGTTTACGTGTTGCCTTGACCGGTTTGACTATGGCTGAAAAGTTCCGTGATGAAGGTCGTGACGTATTGTTTTTCGTCGATAACATCTATCGTTATACTCTAGCTGGAACAGAAGTATCTGCTCTACTAGGGCGTATGCCATCAGCAGTAGGTTATCAGCCTACCCTAGCTGAAGAAATGGGTGTACTTCAAGAACGTATCGCTTCAACTAAAACAGGTTCAATCACTTCAATCCAAGCGGTATATGTACCTGCGGATGATTTGACCGATCCCTCACCTGCACCAACCTTTGCTCACTTAGATGCAACTGTTGTATTATCACGTGATATCGCGTCATTGGGTATTTACCCTGCGGTTGACCCACTTGATTCTAGTTCACGTCAACTTGATCCATTGGTTATTGGTCAAGAACATTACGATACAGCTCGTGGTGTGCAATCAGTATTGCAACGTTATAAAGAATTAAAAGATATCATCGCTATCTTAGGTATGGATGAACTCTCTGAAGAAGATAAGCTTTCAGTATCACGAGCTCGTAAAAATCAACGTTTCTTGTCACAACCTTTCTTCGTAGCAGAAGTATTTACTGGCTCGGTCGGTAAATATGTTTCTTTGAAAGACACCATCATTGGTTTTAGTGGCATCTTGAATGGTGAGTATGATCACCTTCCAGAACAAGCTTTCTACATGGTTGGTTCTATCGAAGAAGCAAGCGAAAAAGCTAAAAACATGTAGTTTTTCGGCCCATTTAGTCCGGACTCGTTGTCGGAAGTTATCAGGTATAT
>JAWUXT010000124.1:0-7820 GCA_034111205.1 Paraglaciecola sp.
TGTACGCTCAGAATATATGATGAAATCCTGTTTTTATCACGACCCAATTAATGAATCAGACCAGCGTCATCTCAAACAATTATTCCCCACTTGAAGAGCGACTAAATGCAATAAGCCATGGTGTGGGAGTGATTGCTGCCATTGTGGGGCTGATATTTTTGTTGCTGAAAGTGGATGGCATATATGGGCAATTTGCTTGTTTAGTGTATGGCTTGTCGATGATCTTAATGTTTCTATCGTCAACACTTTATCATTCTGCTACTAGCCCTAATGTAAAAGCCTTTCTTAAGGTTATAGACCACAGTGCAATATACTTGTTAATAGCGGGTACTTACACACCGTTCATGGTTTTGGCCATTGGCGGTTGGGTAGGACTTACTGGGATGATAATAGTCTGGTCGATTGCGTTGGTAGGTATAACCTGCAAAATTTTCGCAAACCAACGGTTTCCGAAATTATCGGTTATTACGTATTTGTTAATGGGCTGGATAGCTATCTTCTTTATTTATCCGTTGTATAACGCCTTATCAACCGAGGGATTATGGTTATTATTTGCAGGCGGAATTTGTTACACGGTCGGTGTGCTGTTTTACGTCGCTAAAAAGATCCAGTTTACCCATGCAATTTGGCATATGTTTGTGGTTGCTGGCTGTATGTGTCATTTCTTTTCTATTTATTATCATGTCATCTGACTGGCTCTTGTAACCACGCTAGCAACCTTTAAAAGTCATAGCCTATTCAAAGGTAATTGTGGTATTTGATTGCTAAGTCTTAGGCAGATGGCTTAAGCTAGACATATGACTTTTTCTTTTTTTTTTGCGGAACAAGTGGTTTTTAATTATGTATGAAAATTATTACGGCCTGACCTCTAAGCCCTTTCAGCTGACTCCCGATCCTAGCTTCTTTTTTGGTAGTAAATGGCATAAACGTGCCATGTCTTATTTGCAATACGGGTTATCTCAAGCTGAAGGTTTTATTGTCATCACTGGCGGAATTGGTACCGGTAAAACGACCATCGCGAACAGTTTATTAGACAACATGCAGCAAGATATCGTGGCCGCACAAATAGTCACGCCCAAATTGTCACCAGACGAATTGGTAAAAATGGTGGCCAGCAAATTTAATGTGCCGGTTAAAGGCAGTACGAAGTCTGACATTTTGAACGATCTTGAAACATTTTTAATGGACTTGCATAAACAAGGTAAACGAGCCTTATTACTGGTTGATGAGGCACAAAATTTGCCTTTAGAAACGATCGAAGAATTGCGGATGTTGTCTAACTTTCAAGCCGCGGGTAAACCCTTGTTACAAAGCTTCTTGCTTGGACAAGAAGAGTTACAACCTATTCTACGTGCGCCTAACATGGAACAGTTTAGACAACGTATTGTGGCATCATGTCATTTAGCGCCATTAACTGACATAGAGTGCCAGGCGTATATTGAATACCGGATGCAACATGCGGGTTGGGATGGTAGAGCGTTGTTTTCAGCTGGTGCATATGGTCGAATATTCCAGTTTACTCTTGGTATTCCAAGAAAAATCAATACGTTGATGGACCGGATCTTACTTTTTGGTTTTCTAGAAGAGCTAGAAACATTAGACGAAGAAGCGGTTGAAAACGTCATCAAAGAAGTGTCAGAAGAGATGTTTCTGCCTGAACAAGAAACACAAGCTCAATCCAAGCCTAAAGGTATTTTAGATGCACCTACCGAAGACGGGCAAATAAAAGACGTAGAGTATTATAAAACCATGCTCACTGAATTAGTTGACGCTTTGGATAACGCTATCAGTCAAAAAATTAAGCTCACACGCTATATCGATCGTCTATTACAAAAAAAGTATAAAACGTATGTGCGTTTGAAGTCCGATGATTAGATACAGACTTTTAAACATAAACCATTGCAAATAAAATTAAGTTAAGTTTTTGTTAAAAAAGCCGATGAAATAATTGAACTAAAAGGTTAAGATATTATCCGAAGATTAGATCGTACAATAATCATACAAAAAATTAACCTATCTACTTATATTTTATTTGGGGTGTTTAATGAAACGTCTAATTGGTGAAAGAAGGCAAACATCGGAACTGTTTGCTGATGGACCAGTTTTCAAGGAACGACGTAAAGCTTATTATCACGGAAAGTACAGTAAAAGAATGTTATCTCTGTTGTTATTGGTTATCGGTGTGGTCTTCATTGTAGTAAGGTAAGGCATTTAACCAGTAAGCATGACAAAAAAACCGTAGGTATTGTTTAATGTAAACAGTACCTACGGTTTTTTGTTGAATACTAAATCAGTTAGCTTGCGCTAATCTTGACTGAATAAACTCTGCTAATTTACCGCTAGCTTGTGGATGCTGTGACTTTCCACTCAATAAACATATCTTGATAGTGCCTAACTCTGGCAGGTGATGATGCCGGATAATATCTAGTTGTTCGGGTACACTGCTTTTGGCCAAAGCGCTAATTCCTAACCCCTGCTTAATGGCTGCTGTGATGCCGCTTAAGTCTGCGTTGGTATAACTAATTCGCCACTGCTGGGTTTGCTGCTTTAATTTGCTGATGACACGACTTCTATACACACAACCATCTGGCGCTAACACTAACGATAATGTTGCTTGTGGGATCGTTAAGCTTCGATCGCCTACCCACACTAACTCATCTATCATTAATACTTGCCCGTCGACTTCAGTAGTAGGGTCGACGAGGGCCATCACCAGATCAAAACCACTTAACGCCTCATCTTCAAGTAAGGATTTACTCAACGCAGAGGTGACTTCCAGCGATACATCAGGATATAACTGTCCAAACTCTCCAATAATGCTGGGCAGTAAGGTGGTGGCAAATTCACTAGGAATACCCAATCGTAGTCTGCCTTTTAATGACGTGGGTTGAAATTGGCGAAAAATACCGTCGTTTAAGTCCAGCATTGTGAGTGCTGTTTTGTAAACAATTAAACCAGCTTGATTAACGACCTGTCTTTGCCCTTGTTTGGTAAAAAGACGTTTCGACAATTGTTGCTCTAAGCGTTTCATTTGCAGACTGACTGCAGGTTGAGAACGACCGAGTTTTTCGCCTGCTTTTGCATAGCCACCTAAATCGACAACAGTGACAAATGTGCGCAGGTTATCCAGAGAGAGTTGTTTCATTTTATCTAATATTAGTTTCCTGAATGTGGGATAAGTCGTTGTAAACAAGCTTATTAAATAAGACTTTTAAATGATTATTCGATTATTCATAAGAAATGTAAATGTAAACATTAAATATTTCAATTTGTTGTACAACATGGCTGTCACTATAATTCCATCATTGTTTAGCCACTGACACATTACTCTATGCCTAATAAAACTGTTTTACATACCAAACATTTGGAATCTGGGGCCAAGATGGTCGATTTTCACGGTTGGGAAATGCCCATCAATTATGGCTCACAGATAGAAGAGCATCATGCAGTTCGCAAAAACGCGGGTATGTTTGATGTATCGCACATGACCATAGTGGATGTAACAGGTAACGATGCTCAGGCGTATCTACGTTTTTTATTGGCTAACGACGTGGTTAAACTTCAAGATAAAGGCAAAGCGTTGTATAGCGGTATGCTGAATGAAGCGGGTGGCGTAGTAGACGATCTGATTGTTTATTATTTTGACAAAACCAATTACCGCCTAGTGGTGAATTCTGCGACGCGCGAAAAAGATATGGATTGGTTGCTACTACAAGCCAGTACATTTGACGTTACCATCACCGAACGTCCAGAATTTGCGATGATTGCCGTGCAAGGCCCTAATGCAAAAAGCAAAGCTGCCCAGTTATTTTCTGCCGCGCAAAAAGAAGCGGTAGAAGGCATGAAGGCCTTTTTTGGTGTTCAGGCAGAAGATTTATTTATTGCCACCACGGGCTATACAGGTGAAGCGGGTTACGAAATTATCGTCCCTGTTGCTGATGCTGCAGACTTCTGGCAAAAATTGCTAGATGTAGGCGTGGTACCGTGTGGTTTAGGTGCTAGGGATACACTGCGTTTAGAAGCGGGCATGAATTTGTATAGCCAAGATATGGATGAGACTATCTCTCCCTTGGCGGCTAATATGGCTTGGACTATTACATGGGAACCCAGTGATAGAAAATTTGTTGGCCGTGAAGCGCTAGAGCAACAAAAAGCGGCTGGCACAGACAAGCTAGTTGGCTTAGTGATGACTGACAAGGGTGTATTACGCGCCGGTCAAAAAGTGAAAGTTAGCGGCGGTGAAGGCATCATTACTTCAGGTACATTTTCACCTACTTTAGGTCATAGTATTGCCATGGCACGCGTACCTTCAACAGTTGGCGATAGCGCTGAAGTTGAAATACGCAAAAAGTGGGTTACAGTAAACGTGGTCAAGCCTAGCTTTGTTAGAAATGGCAAAAGTGTGTTGTAGCCGACAGAATAACATTCAAGATTAACTACATAATTATTAGGAACAAACATGAGCAATATTCCAGCAGATTTACGTTACGCTTCAAGTCACGAATGGGTTCGCCCTGAAGGTGGCGGTGTGTTTACTATCGGTATCAGCGACCATGCCCAACAATTATTAGGCGATATGGTGTTTGTAGAATTACCGGATGTCGGTGCTCAGGTAGGCACAGGCGACGACATTGCTGTTGCCGAGTCAGTTAAAGCCGCATCTGATGTGTATGCACCCATCAGTGGTGAAATTCTAGAAGTCAATGCAGACCTAGAAGACGCACCAGAGCTGGTTAACTCTGACCCATATGGTGAAGGCTGGTTATTTAAGATCAGAGCCGAAGATCCAAAAGAAGTGGATGGCTTGTTTGATGCCGAAGCCTATGAAGGCAACATCGAAGACGAGTAACGCCTACTCATAAGGGAGGACTATTCAGTTCTCAAACCGTTTTAAACATGATTGTAATAAAAGTGTGTGGGTAACGTATTTTGCTCACATTCTTTGCTTTCACTTATTGTTCACATCAGGGATCCTAGTCAGACATGTCATTATCGCATTTTTCATTATCAGAGCTTGAACAAAAGCAGGACTTTGTTCGTCGTCATATTGGTCCCAGCGAAGCAGAAATGGCAGAAATGCTTGCTTCTATTGGTGCAGAGTCGTTAGATGATTTAATGCAGCAAACTGTGCCGGAAGGCATACGTTTACCCCAACCGCTAAAAGTGGGCGAAGCGCAAACAGAAGCCGACGCCTTGGCCTACTTGAAAACAGTGGCTAGCAAAAACAAAGTCATGCGTTCTTTTATAGGCATGGGCTATTACGATACACTCACCCCTAATGTGATAAAGAGAAACGTATTAGAAAATCCAGGTTGGTATACCGCTTACACGCCTTACCAGCCAGAAATTGCGCAAGGTCGACTAGAAGCCCTACTTAATTTTCAGCAAGCGACAATTGACCTTACTGGTATGGAACTAGCCTCAGCTTCATTGTTAGACGAAGCCACTGCGGCAGCTGAAGCCATGGGATTGGCTAAACGCGTATCTAAAAATCGCAATGCAAATATCTTTTTTGTGGCAGACGATGTGCACCCACAAACATTAGATGTAGTGCAAACTCGCGCAGATATGTTTGGTTTTGACATCGTTGTTGGTAAAGCTCAAGACGCCAGTCAGCACGATGTGTTTGGCGCACTATTACAATATCCCGGCACCTCGGGTGCAGTACATGATATCGCAGATATCATTGCTGCCGTGCAAGCCAATAAAGGCATAGTAGCAGTGGCCTCTGACCTACTTAGCTTGGTTTTACTTAAGCCTCCCGGAGAAATGGGCGCTGATGTAGTATTAGGCAGCGCGCAACGTTTTGGTGTACCTATGGGTTACGGTGGCCCTCATGCTGCGTTTTTTGCCACTCGTGACAGTTACAAGCGCTCATTGCCAGGGCGTATCATTGGTGTGTCTAAAGATACCCGTGGTAAACCCGCTTTACGTATGGCATTGCAAACTCGTGAACAACATATTCGCCGTGAAAAAGCTAACTCGAACATCTGTACCGCACAAGTATTGTTAGCTAATATGGCGTCTTTTTATGCGGTGTATCATGGCCCTCAAGGCTTAAAAACCATTGCTTCACGTATTCACCGTTTTGCAGACATTCTTGCTGCTGGCTTAGTCAAAGCAGGTTTTGAGTTAGCAAATAACACGTGGTTCGACACGTTAACGGTTAATGTGAGCAGCAATAAACAACAGATAATTGATGCCGCTTTAGCCAACAACCTTAACCTGCGTACCGACGTTGATGGTTCGTTGGGCATCAGTATCGATGAAACAACGTCACGTGATGACTTGCAGGCCGTATATCAAGCCTTTGTTGGTGCTAATGTTGAACTAGATATCAACGCCTTTGATAAAGTTATTACCGATAACGGCAGTGATTCAATCCCAAAAGAGCTAGCCAGAACATCCGACTTCTTAACGCACCCAGTGTTTAACAGTTACCATTCTGAAACTGAAATGCTGCGTTATATCAAATCACTAGAAGACAAAGACTTAGCCTTAAATCACTCGATGATTTCGTTAGGTTCTTGCACTATGAAACTCAACGCCACCGCTGAGATGATCCCCGTGACATGGCCTGAGTTTGGTCAACTGCACCCATTCTCACCTCTTGAGCAAGCACAAGGTTATACACAAATGATTGATGAGCTCAGTGAATGGCTCATCGACATTACTGGCTACGATGCCTTGTCTATGCAACCCAACTCAGGTGCTCAAGGTGAATATGCAGGTTTGATCACTATTAAGAAATATCATGAAAGTAGGGGAGAAGGGCATCGCAATGTATGCTTAATCCCAAGTTCTGCTCACGGTACCAACCCAGCTTCAGCGCAAATGGTGAGTATGAAAGTGGTCGTCGTAAATTGCGATAAAGACGGCAATGTCGACTTAGCCGATTTACGGGCCAAAGCTGAAGAAGTCGCAGACAACCTAGCTTGCGGCATGATCACTTACCCCTCCACCCACGGTGTATATGAAGAAACTGTGCGTGAAATGTGTGACATAGTGCACGAATTTGGCGGTCAGGTGTATATGGACGGCGCCAATATGAACGCCCAAGTAGGTGTGACTTCACCGGGTTATATTGGCTCAGATGTGTCGCACTTAAACCTACACAAAACCTTCTGTATTCCACACGGTGGTGGCGGTCCAGGTATGGGCCCAATAGGTGTTAAAGCCCACTTAGCGCCATTTTTACCTAATCACAAAATCATAGGTATTGAAAACGCAGGCGATAGCGAAGTACGCGAGCACGGTGCTGTTTCAGCGGCACCTTGGGGCAGTGCTTCAATTTTGCCTATCAGTTATATGTACATTAAAATGATGGGTAGCGCGGGCCTTAAAAAAGCCACAGAAGTTGCCATGCTTAACGCTAATTATGTAGCTGAAAAATTAGCGGATTCTTACCCAATTTTATATCGTGGACGCAATAACCGCGTAGCACACGAATGTATTATTGATTTACGCCAACTAAAAGAAAGCTCAGGTGTGACCGAAGTAGACGTAGCAAAACGCTTAAACGATTACGGTGTTCACGCGCCTACTATGAGTTTTCCTGTAGCGGGCACGTTAATGATTGAACCCACAGAGTCAGAAGCCAAAGCCGAACTTGACCGCTTTATCGAAGCCATGGTGAATATCCGCTTAGAAATTGCCAAAGTTGAGTCAGGTGAGTGGAATGCTACAGATAATCCATTACATAACGCACCCCACACTCTTGAAGATATTTGCGATAACAACTGGGATCGCAGTTATGACAGAAAGCTGGCTGCTTATCCGGTCGCTAGCGTGGCTAAAAATAAGTTTTGGCCAACGGTGAA
>JAWUXT010000125.1:0-24826 GCA_034111205.1 Paraglaciecola sp.
TATGTAGAAAATTTTATCACCGGGGGAGAGCATCAAATCTAAGTCGGGATTCACTTGAATATTTAACTTTTCATCTGCTTTGACCATACCTATCAAAGTAGCACGATATTTGCTTTTTAGAGTTTCAAAAATATTTTCAATTTTTATAGGTGTGATATTAGCGGGGATGCAGACTTAATATTTCGCTTGTCAATGATTAATATCTAACAGGTCATGATGTAACAAGCTTGAGCCAGGATCAAACGCCGATTTAGCCAGCATTTCAACTGCAACACTAGGGGTACCCTCCACGTTAGGGCAATGTTTTTGCAATAAACCCACTAAGCTCTCATCATTAAAATAAGCCACCATTTGTGCGTTAGGGTTACGTTGACTGCAATATAATGCGGTGGTCATAGTGAGGTCGTCTTCTGGGTTATCCATTAACACCACGCTAGCTTTGGCTACGCAAGCTCTGTCCATATCATTGTCATTACTAAAGGTGGCGACTTTGACAAACTCAATTTGCCCAGGTAAAGGGTTAGTGATGTCTGCTCTAACACACAGAACTATTACTGGATCGTCTTCGATGGATGCTCGTTCACGGATTAATAGCTCTAATAACCGAATGGTGCGATGACCATTCCAACCCAAAACCAGAATATGATCTTCAACATCTAAACTTTTCAAACCTCTTGCCCCTTTTTGCCATTGATTTGATACCCAACTTGCAATGCGCCCTAAGACCAGGGCAAAAATACTCAGACCTAATGGAATAATGTAAAAAGAGACTAAATATTTGCCTGCAGTGGTGCTGGGTGATAAATCACCATAACCAACTGTTGAGCCTGTAACGACCAACCAATAAATAAAATCCACTGGTTGCGTGAGAGATTCTTCGCCCGCCAGATACAATAATATCCAACTGCTAGTCCCATAAAAAAGAAGCGCCAGTACAATACTGTACAACCGCATCACGGCAACCACCCGCCTAAACATCTTGCGTATTCTTGGAAACATCATTTGCCTTATTTCACTTCAAAAGCCAATGTGTTACTTGCCTAATATACGGCTAAGTTCGTCATCTGCTGATGAATTGCCTCCAGCTATACCGGCTTCTGCTAAACGTTTACTTAGATCATCGCTAGACTCTTCAGTGGCTAATTCTTCAGCCGCTTGTAATTCAGCATTACGTAGATTCTGCTTGTCTTGGATACGTGATAATGATTCAGTTGCAGTCTTCATTTTGCTGTTTGCGCCTAAGTGACGCGATGACACAGCAACTTGAGCTTTTTGCACAGACTCAGTCGCCTTTACCATATCAACTTGCTGCTCTAAACGTTTTAAGTTTGACTTTGCTTGCTTAATGTTAACAGCCAATTGCTTTTCAGATGTCTTAAACTGGTCAAGATACTTCTGTTCGCCATCCTGCTCAGCGCGTAAATCACCCACTTTTTGAGCGCAATCCAAAGCTAATTGACGGTCTGTATCTGCTGCTTTACGAGCATGAGCTTCGTATTGCTCAACAGAGGCTTGTAAGCTGTCAACTTTTTGTTGAGCCAGTTTGCACTTAGCTAGTATTTGAGTTCTGGCATGATCTGACTTGCGCAACTCGTCTTTGGCTTCGCGAATTTCTTGCTCAAGAATACGAATGGCCTGACTATCTGCTACAGATTGAGCTGCTTCAGTTGCTCCACCTTTAACAGCAGTAATTAATTTTCTCCAAACTGACATATTCTCTCTCCTAATTTATACAAGTAAGTTCTATTTCAAATGATCTTGATAAGCATCTAAAAATGCTTCGACATTTTGAAATAGAGTAACTAGCTCAATGACTACACTTTCAGCTTTTGACTGCGAACTTAGCGAGCCAAATGCCGTGTAATATTCATCACCGGCTACTTGTGATATGCCTACAGTGGTGAGTGGGAATATCATGTGTGTTTTTAAAATTTCTTCATTTAATACGGTGCAGTCTTTGACTTCAGACTTGGCAAATAATAGTGATTCAACCAATATTTGTTCACCACTAATGGCTAACCAAGCGTCTATTCCGTCACTGTTTGCGATTAACAAACAGTTTTCTTCTTTAGTCACAACCAAATCTTGGTTGTCTGCTAAAAGGGTCTCAAGTTGGTTAAGATCCCAAGTCATGGCTACTCTCCTGTAAGGCTGATGACTAAACTGTAATTCAAACATGTAATCCCTAGATGGCTAGCCATCAGTGATATTACGTGTCACAGTTTAGTCAGTTTAAAGTTATTATGTCAAATTATATTTTCAACATTTGATATTCATATGTTTTAAATGTAAATTATAATTCACGTTTGGTTATTCGGTAAACTTAATATTATGTCTCAAAAAAATCATGAAACAACGAATGAAAAAATAGATAGTACAGTACCATCGCTTGCTGCCGATTGGCGACAACTGGTTCAACGCCTACTTAAGGCTGAAATGTCAAAGCGTGGTACTAAGTATCAAGATCTCAGCGACAGACTATCTAATATAGGGATACATCAAAGCGCAGACAACCTAAGAAATAAAGTTAATAAAGGGATTATGGGGGCAGACTTATTGTTACAAATCATGTATGTGTTGAATATGCGCAAGATTGAGCGAGATGACATTATTGAAATTTTTACCGATTTAGGCAGTCCATTAGAATAAAACCACGTATGTTTACCTTAACATCTGGCTCTAATCGAGTTTATGTTAGACGTCGATTTTACTGACCATAAATGAGTTAATTCTGGTTTGAACTAAAAGCTCCATAGAAAATCCAATGTATGGCATTGACCACTGATAAACTTATTCAATAAGCTATGATAATACTCAAAAAAATCTGTTCAAATCTGATGAAAGTGCACCAAACACTTAATAACTCGAAAAGTGCATAGCGTCACCCTATCTGTTTTTTAAGCATAAATATTCTAAATGTAAGTTACCCATAAATTGACACATAACGGGTAATCAAATCTGCAACAAAACCGCTTTAAAACGCCAATAAGTTTGACTAACTATTTTTGCTAAAGAAAGTGGTTTTAGAGCCAAAAAAAACCCGGAAACATTGAATCAATGAACCGGGTAAATAACAGTTTATGGAAGAAAACGTCAATAATCTAACTGTGATGTAATTGTAATTCAGTAAATTTTATGTGCAATACAAATAGGGTATGCATACTTGATTGCAGGTATTAAAAAAGATACGTAAAATATATATCAAATAATGAAGAGTCCACTATGAAACTATCTGATTTCCATTTCGATTTACCAGAAAATCTTATCGCTCGATACCCTACTGAAAAGCGCAGTAGTAGCCGCCTGATGCATCTTAACGGCAATAAGGGGGAGGTTGTTCACAAGCAATTTACGGATATTGTTGAGTTGATTGGCGATGGTGATTTGCTGATTTTTAACAATACCCGAGTTATTCCCGCGAGGCTATTAGGTCAAAAAGAATCGGGAGGCAAGGTTGAAGTACTGATTGAACGGGTCTTAGACGAACACCGAGTATTGGCTCACGTTAGGGCCAGTAAATCCCCCAAGGTAGGCAGCAAGCTAATACTTGAAGGCACAGTGCAAGCTGAAATGGTCGCCAGACATGATGCTTTGTTTGAGTTAAAGTTTTTAAACGATGAGCCTGTTTTAAGTTTACTTGAACAATTTGGGCATATGCCGTTGCCACCTTATATTGACCGCCCCGACGAAGACTCGGACAAAGAACGTTATCAAACTGTGTATAACAAAGTGCCAGGTGCAGTCGCGGCACCTACTGCTGGTTTGCATTTTGATGAAGATATTTTGAAGATGCTCAAAGAGAAAGGTGTGAAATCAGAATTTGTTACTTTGCACGTGGGTGCAGGCACCTTTCAACCGGTACGAGTAGATAATATCCTAGAACACCAAATGCATTCTGAATATGCCGAAGTGTCACAACAAGTCGTGGATGCCATTTTAGTCACAAAAGCTGCAGGTAAGCGTGTGATAGCCGTTGGCACTACCTCGGTACGCTCGATAGAATCAGCAGCACAAGCGTCACTTAAGGCTGGGACTGAGTTGGTGCCCTTTATTTCAGACACTGATATCTTTATCTATCCAGGCTACAAGTTTCAATTGGTAGACGCCATGTTAACCAACTTCCATTTGTCTGAGTCTACCTTACTCATGTTAGTCAGCGCCTTTTGTGGCAAGCAAAATATTGAAAGCGCCTACCAACAAGCCATTGAAAAAGAGTATCGTTTTTTTAGTTATGGTGATGCGATGTTTTTGGAGAAAAAGTTAACTTGAATTAACTATTAGCGCTTTGTTATGCCCTAGCGGGCACTGTTTTTTTCCTACTCGATGTATACACTTTAACTTAGTCAATTACATCATCCATGATGATCGGCACCCAATCTCAACTTCATTGTCGAGCTGTTCAACTGGACGAAGCCGTGCTTCTAAAGAATTCAGTTTCACCCTACGAAATATCAAAAAAAATTGGCGAACATACGTGCGAGGGTAAATCAAAAGCATCGGCTTCGCCGACAGAGAGGGAATTTAGGTTGCTTTGTTATTAATTAACATGGATGTATAACTAATATTCATCAGAATTAGTTTGATGAATTGACTGATGAATAAGGCTATCTAAATTCAGTTAACTTTTGTATATCCCATCATCAGTTTTTTTGTGGTGACTCAAGATTAGAGTAATTACCGACACATGGGCCAACCATGAACCGATAGCCTAAAGCTGAATCGTCTTCAGTGACCAATAAAATAGAATTTTCATCTATGGGTAAGCTACGTTGCAGTGGAGATTTTATACAAGCTGATTTTGGGTACGTTTCAAAGTGATAAATAAAGCCTGCAATTATTTTGTCTAACCACTTTATATGACCTTGTTCGTCTACTGGTATGTTAAACGGTCTGTTGTTTATGGTGAGACTGACGTTTTTAGACGCTGTTTCGCCCAATACTATTTGCTCGTCAAGTTTGTCTTGTTGATGTATCTCGTCCGATGAAGACTTCTTGAGCATCGCAATAGGTTGTTCAAACAGTTCTATTTGCTGAGCGTAAGGCACGATCATAAAAAAGATTGCCATGATCACATAAGGGATCAATACCAGCCTGAGTATCATGGTAATCAAAACAAATGTTTTATCTTCCCAATGTATTTTGACCTTGACGCCAAATGGACGAAGCAGAACCCCGATTACTAGCCACAAGTTGCCAGCAACCAAAGCTACAGAAAAAAACATGATGGAGCTCGTCAATAACCAAAACGGCAGCATAATCAGGGTGGCAAACCCTAATGTAAAAATAAAAGGACCGGGCTCGATACCCGTAATAACATTAATTTTAAGTGCCGATATAGCCAAAGCAAAATTAGCTGTTGCGGCATACAATACCAAAATTAGGGCTTTACCTAACATGTGCTCCCAGATGCGATTAAACACATGCCAAAGCTCTCTAATCAGCCCCACTCCGGCAATAGCTCCTACCCACAATAACTCAGAGTCCTGTTTGATATCTTGATCAACGTGAGCCAGAAGTAATAAACACGCAAATAGGTACATCCATTGGGAGATAGTCAGTTGTGAAAACTTGTGGCGCAGAGAGGGAATAATCTGCGTTGGCAATCGTGGCCAATATCTCTTGAAGAACGTGGGACGCTTAGTTTTTGGCGTTGTTTCAGAGTTGTCTAAGTAATCTAACTGATTGTTTATCATGTGATTTAGCCGAGGAGTATGATTAACTTTGTACTAAGTATATCTAATATAATTGATTTTTAACCACTATGTTAGAGGGCATAATAGTCGTGGTGTATCACATAAAATAAAAAACAAGTTAATTACACTCAACCACTTGGTTGCGTCCTTTATTTTTTGCTTGGTACAAGGCGGCATCAGCCTGAAGCATCAAATCATCAATCATAGTTTCGCTACTTAAATGGGCTAGGCCTATGCTAGTCGTAAATTGTAGAACTCCCTTGGGAGTAGCAATCTTGATATCGCAAATCTCTGCTCTTAGTCTTTCGGCCATCTGCGTACCGTGTTCTTTGCTGCCAACTAATATCAGAGAAAACTCTTCGCCGCCCAACCGAGCAAAAATGTCAGTTTCTCTCACTCTTGCTGAGATTACCTTGCAAAAGATTTTTAGTGCTTCATCACCAATTGCATGGCCATAGGTATCATTGATTTTTTTGAAGTTATCGATGTCGAACATTAATAGACTTAATTGCATTGAATGAGTCTTAAGTCCTGAGAATAATTTTTCTGATTCAATAAAAAAACTTCTTCTATTACGAGTGCCAGTTAGTGAATCAGTTTGTGCATCCATTTCTGCTTTTTGTTTTTCCTGTTCTAAATCTCGTGTTCGTTCCTTAACCAGCATCTCAAGTCGACTTTTTGATTGTTCTAGTTCCATATTATATTTACGTTCAGCAGTTAATTTTTGCTGGCGTAACAAACGTACTTTTAGTCCCATTGCAACCATTATGACTACCATTTCAGTATAAGAAGCAAAGGGCGGCCAGTAATAGTTAATGAAGTTATGTTCAATAAATCCAAGGTCACGCATAGCTTGGAAAACTAAACCTGCGGCTAAAAAACTCCAAGCCAAGGCAAAAATTGCAGCCTCTTTTGAACCTTGTAACCATCTTTTTATGGCAACAATCAATATCATCGGGTACAGAAGGAGTGCAATTGTAATAGTTATGATTGCCAAAGTCTTAAGTCCAAGTAGGGCGCTGACTAACAAGAAGATCGCGTTAGCCATCATAAATAAGATGACATAATCGAATTTGGGTGTGAATTTGGCCGACTGCAGAAATAGTCTAGAGAAAAATAAACCGCAAAAGATAGTGAAGGCGGCAGAGATAGAAATATAACTCCAATGAAAGTTATTCACTAAAATAAGCTGGTGGGTGTACCCGTAAATAGTTGACCAGGCACCTATTTTCGCTAATGCATAAACAGCGTAGGCAAAAAAGAATTTTTCTCGTGTTGCGACGCCAGCCACACAAGCGATCATCGACATTAGAAAAAAGCCTCCAATTAAGAAAGCAATGCCCGTTATTTCTTTAGTCTGCACAGCTCTTAAATTGTCAGGCTCCCAAATGCGTAAGTTAGGAAATACATATCCACTGCCGTCAGACGAATATTTCACAAAATATTCGTAAGTTTGACCGGGTGCAATATTAGCTTCAAATATAAAACGATTATGCGCAAATTTTCGTTCAGAAAATGGACGTGTTAGAGATATCTCCGCTATTTTTTGAAAACTGTCATTAGAGCCTGAAGACTTTTCATAGGCATCAAGTGTAATAAGCTGATGATCAACATATTCAATATGTAGCGAAATAGTTTGGTCAGTGGCGTTTTTTAAGTAAAAATGTGACCACAATGCACCTTTGATTAGGCCTGTTGATTTATTTGAATCAAAAGCTAAAAACTTATCTGCTGAGTAAGCAGATACGGCTTCCTGTAAGCTTTTTTCGGCTGATTCATCGTGCCATACCACCAAGTTCCCTGTAGTCATTTTGCCATTTTCATTTGCTTCAAGCTGAATGACTTCTTGTGCTATGCCTTGCTGGACATATAGTAGAAAAACACTAAGAAAAATACCTATCTGTTTGAATAATTTAAAAAAAGGTTTGAACTTCATGTTGTTTAAGTGAAATATAGTTCTCGTATCCATGTGAAGCTAGTACTCGATTATGATTATCTGGTTTTATTTATATGTGAAAATATAAGATGAGTTAATTCGCCGACTTCCATAAAGCTTACAGTACTATGTTTCTGTTCTGGTGGATACTGAGTTAACTTGGTAAATGTGGTGTTCTTAAAGGTTGGATGAGTGGGTAATGTGATGAAATATTTGTATATGATTATATTTTTGTTTATTTTGTGTTCTTCGGGATGCCAGATACAGAAAAAAGTGGAACCTAATAAAGTCGATTTTTCGCAAGTGCAATGGTATGCCAAACGTGCATCGGTAGCTTATGCTACGCCTGAAATTATCAAGAAAACTTTTCCGAATGTGACAAGAGTTGCGACTGTCGCTGGCACACAAGTACAATATTTTGTTGAAAATATAACGGATAAACCCGTTCAAGTTGTGTCTATCCGTGGCACTGCAAATATCAAAAATGCCATCGAAGATGCGGAATACATTCAATCTACTAACAACAATCTAGGCATTTTTGTACATAAAGGATTTGCTCAAGATACTTATTTGGTTTACCAAGATTTATTACCCTATTTAGATAAATCTAAAGAGATTGTTTTAACCGGGCATTCTCTTGGGGCGGCCATTTCAACTTTGTTAATGATGTATCTTCAAGAAGATGGGTTTAAATTGGGGTTATCCATTAACTTTGGCCAACCAAAAGTGACCAATAAAGTGGGAGCTTTGAAGTATGCAAAATTGTCTTTGCTTCGAGTGATTGATGAAAACGATGTGGTTCCTCTTTTACCGCCAACTTCTGTTGTAGATTCAGTACACGGTATATATCAGCATATTGGTGAAGAAATAATTTTACTAGAAGGGATATATTATGTGCTTCAAGATCAACACATGCAACGGCATACAAGCTCTAATTCATTCTGGAAAAACTTACTTGATGTAAGCATTGATGCGCATTTTATAAAAAACTACATTCGCAACATTGACTCAAAACTTAGTGGGTCCAAGCAAATACCTTTCAGTCAGCGTGAAGCGTATATTAATTAACTAGGTCGACTAGTTTAATGACTAACAATACTCACTTATAAAAATACTAAGGTGCTCATGAGTTTTCTTTTTCGGTTATCACATTGCGTCAATGTAGGCGGTAGTTTTATTGGGCGGATCGTTAAGGCTCTGGTGATGGGGTTATTCCATTGGTTAGGTGGTGTGTTGTCTGCATTGGTTAAACTTTGGCGAGCTATTGGGCCCAAATGGTTACGTGTCACTGTTGTGGTCTTTTCACTTGGGCTAGGAGGTTACTTTGTCGCTGAGGATTTTGTAAAACCTAATTTAACCAGTGAAAATATTCACACGGTGTTTCACTTAAATGGTGGATGGACACAACAACAACGAGAAACTTTTTATTACACACCTCAAGGTACTGAGCTACTTGGATTGGAGTATGACTGGCTGGTTAGTTTTGAATTGCCTTTGTCAGAAGAGTTGATGGCAACAGAAGAGAATATGCGTGGTTGGGGCTTTGTTGTTGACCCTGCACAGCGCGCCAGTAAACGTAATCCAGGAAACTTACCTGTAGGCTTTAGCCGACATACTGATCCGCAAACTGGTAGACAAAAATTAGACTTAGGTTGTGCAATGTGTCACACCGGCGAATTACACTATAAAGGTGTTGCATTGCGCGTTGACGGCGGACAATCCATGCAAAGTGTACCTACTGCCAAACGCGGTGAATTTATTACAACCTTAGGCGCTACTACCTTCGAAACCTTGCTCAATCCTTTTAAGTGGAACAGATTTGCAACACGGGTGGTGGGACAAGATGTTCAGGCACAAGAGCAATTAAAGTCAGATTTATGGAAATTTGCAAAAACCTTAAAAGAATTTGTATCAACGGCAGGGGCAGCAAAACTTTACCCAGTTGAAGAGGGGCGCGGTCGCACTGATGCTGTAGGGCGGATTGCTAATATTGTGTTTGGTTATGACTTAGATGAACCCGTTAACTATCGAATAGCTGACGCCCCAGCTAGTTATCCCTTTATTTGGGACATTTGGCGTTTTGATTGGGTGCAATATACAGGTTTTACCAATCAGGCAATGTCTAGAAATGTGGGTGAGAGTTTGGGCGTGTTAGCGCCAATTAAACTGGTTGACGATAAAGGTGAGTTATTATCACCAGAACAATTTGGTGAAACTCTGGTGGATATCGACGGTATGCACTGCGTTGAAGGAGTGTTGCGTGACTTACGCCCACCTAAGTGGCCAGAAAATATTTTGGGTGAAATTGATACTATCAAAGCGAGGCGAGGCAAGGCTTTATTTGCGGATCAATGTTCTTTTTGCCACGGGCCTCATATTTCAAAACCCTATAGCTGGCAAGTGGCTCAAGGGCCAGATCATAACCCAGCCGATCAAGTGGCGGTTAACTGGCAATGGGATATGGCAGGTGAAGTGAGTGTTGTTGATACAAAGGCCTATCGTAAAGATTGGCGACAAGCTATCTGGTCGATACCTTTAATTGCCATAGATGTGGTAGGCACAGATCCCAAACTAGCCGATAACTACAATGATAACTTGTACAGTGCTGAAAAAATCCTACCCGGTTCAGAGCCTGTGAATGCTGGCGATGGGCTTCAGGTTTTACTGAGTATATTAGTTCCCAAACTCTATGAAAAGTGGGACATAAATGGTGAACAAATTGCTAACTTCGATGGTTTAAATGTACCTTTTAGAATTGAAAATAAACGTGCATACAAATCCAGACCATTACACGGAGTTTGGGCTACCCCGCCCTTTTTGCATAATGGCTCAGTACCGACAATTTATGACTTATTGTCACCGCTTCGGGCTAGGCCAAAGACGTTTTATTCTGGTAATCGCGAATATGACCCTAAAAAATTAGGTTATGTCTCGACTGCAGTTGAAGGCGCATTTTTGCATGACACCACAATCCCGGGTAATCAAAACATTGGTCACCTATTTACTGACGTTAAAATGCCGGGAAGAATAGGTGAACTATTATCAGAACAACAACGAATGGACTTGATTGAATACATTAAAGTGATGGGCAATCCTGATTTTGATGAGGCATTAGATGGCGATCCGCTGAATTGGGACAATTACTCACTGCCCCCCGCTGACAACCAATTACATTTATCTTGCCAACGATCCCATCAGCAACATGTGGCCTTAACTGCCACTGCAAGTCATCTAGAAAGTCAAAGAGGCGGAAAATGAAGTTATTAGCTAACTATTGTTTGTTTTTATTAATAGGCGTTTTTTTAAATAATCAGGCTTATGCCCAGTCAGATGATACATCTAGCAAACATGATTTTGACCTTCCTTTGTTAGGCATGCAGGTGAGTGAACAAGAACAATTAGCCATTAAACAAGCTATGGAATATGGCCGTACAATATCAAAAATTGCCGAAAGCAAAAATGGTTTGCCTTATAGACGTGATGCCCATGCCAAAGCAACGGGGTGTGTGCGGGCAACGTTTTCAATAAATGGTGATATCCCCAAACATTTTCAGTACAGTATTTTCGCCAAACCCGCTCATGAATATCAAGCATGGATACGTTTTTCAAATGGTGACATGGTTGTTCAGTCAGACGGCAAAGCCGACGCCAGAGGCATGGCAATCAAGGTGATAGGTGTTGAAGGCGATGAAATTGCTACCGAGCTTACAGGCAATGACAGCCAAGATTTTATTATGACAAATACGGCTGCGTTTTTTAATCGTAACGTATTCGATTATGTAGACGATATGTACTATCTATCGAAATTACAGCGTACTCGCTGGTTTATCAGTTTCTTCCCCCCACGGTTACATCCAAAGTTGTTATACCGTGCGGTGCAAACAGTGTCAGCTAAAATTGACTCGCCATTACAACCTCAATATTACTCTATGTTGCCATATGCGTTGGGAGATACTGAGTTAAAATTTTCTGCGAAAGCATGCCCAGGGATGACATTTCCTGAGAAGGGGGATAAATCAGATAAAGACTATCTAACCGAAGTTATGTCTGAACACTTAGCCAAACAAGGGGCTTGTTTTGACTTTATGCTGCAAGAGAAGGTGGCGGGTGCCGATATGCCAATAGATGATGCAAGTGTGATTTGGTCAGAACAGGCCGCCCCTTTTGTTAAAGTTGCTAGAGTGAACATTCCGCCCCAAAATTTCACTAGTCAGGCGCAACAACAGTTTTGTGAAAACCTATCTATGAATCCTTGGCATGGTGTGGGTGAATGGCAACCCCTTGGTAGTCTAAATCGTGCTCGCAGGCTAGTTTATAACGCTGTTTCAACATATCGCCATAAGCACAATGAAGCTCCACGAATAAAGCCCAATAATTGGTGTTTAGTGGCGGGAGATTCTTGTGATCAAAAACAATATCTTAATCAAACCAAATCTACATGGCCTCTGCCCAGAATGTTTGACCCCCAGTGGACACCTTTAAAACCCTAATTTTTGCAGACCGCCAAATGAAAGGATTGTGGTTTACAGACTGTGAGCCGATGATCATTCGAATGATTTATTGTGTTAGAACGAATCTAGCTCTAGCTACAATTGAACAAGAAGCGCAAATTTACCGCGATAAATTTTCAAACCTATAGCTGATTCGTATATAATCCCCCACCGTTTTTAAACGTGGCTTGTTAAATGGGTATGACTTGTTGGGTGTATTCAGATATGTTTGCAGTCACTGATAACCCGTTTGACAACCCTAATTTCGCCACTGGACTGTTTTTCGGTAAGCTGAGATAATTAATGAAATTTGAATTAGATAATACAGACGGTAAAGCTCGCCGTGGCCGGTTGATTTTTGAGCGTGGTGTGGTTGAAACACCGGCTTTCATGCCAGTGGGTACATACGGCACGGTAAAAGGCATGACACCAGAAGAGTTAGACGAAACAGGTGCGCATATCTGTTTAGGCAATACTTTCCACCTTATGCTGCGTCCGGGTACAGACATCATCAAACAACACGGTGATTTGCACGATTTTATGCATTGGGACAAACCTATTCTGACTGACTCAGGCGGTTTTCAGGTGTTTAGCTTGGGTGACTTACGTAAAATCACTGAAAAAGGTGTGACTTTTCGTTCACCTATCAATGGCGAAAAAATCCTGCTTACACCAGAAAAATCGATGCAGGTGCAACGTGATTTAGGATCAGATATTGTGATGATATTTGATGAGTGTACGCCTTACCCAGCGACGGAAAGTGAAGCTAGGGTGTCTATGGAGTTGTCTTTGCGCTGGGCAAAACGTAGTAAGGATGAACATGGTGATAACCCATCTGCGTTGTTTGGTATTATCCAAGGCGGAATGTACGAAGACTTGCGTGATGTATCGTTGCAAGGATTGGAAGATATCGGTTTTGATGGGTATGCCATAGGTGGCTTATCAGTTGGTGAGCCAAAAGACGAAATGATCAAAGTGCTAGATCACACCACTAACCAAATTCCTGCTGACAAACCTCGTTATTTGATGGGAGTCGGTAAACCCGAAGATATCGTAGAAGCGGTGCGCCGTGGTATTGATATGTTTGATTGTGTGATGCCTACGCGTAATGCTCGTAATGGACACATGTTTATTACCAGTGGCGTGGTCAAGATCAGAAATGCGGTGCATAAAACTGATATTGGTCCATTAGATGAAAAATGTGATTGTTACACTTGTAAAAACTATTCTCGGTCATATCTACACCACTTGGATAAATGTAATGAGATACTTGGCGCACGCTTAAATACCATTCATAATTTGCGTTATTATCAACGTATTATGCAAGGTTTGCGAGATGCTATTGCTGCTAACGAACTCGATGCATTTGTTACCGAATTCTATGCACTTAAAGATATGCCTGTGCCTCAGCTGAAAAGCTAACTGGCATTAATACAATTAAAATTTACAAAAATCAGGGGAAATTATGAGTTTTTTTATATCCAATGCCTACGCGCAAGATGCTGGTGGATCAGCCGGTGGTGGTTTTGAAATGTTGATCATGCTGGGTGTGTTTGGTTTGATTTTTTACTTTATGCTTTATCGCCCACAAGCTAAGCGTGTTAAAGATCACAAAAACTTGGTCACCTCCTTAAGCAAAGGTGATGAAGTGTTAACTCAAGGCGGCATGGTCGGTAAAATCATAAAAGTGTCTGATGAAAAAGACTTTATCGAAATTGGCTTGAATGATACGACTAATATCGTTATTCAAAAGTCGGCCGTTTCAGCGGTCTTGCCTAAAGGTACTATGAAAGCTATCTAAATGTAGATAGCGAATAGGGGCGTAAAGCCCCTTTTTTATTGGAAGAACGGAAGGAATTTCTTGTGTTAAATCAAACTCCGCTATGGAAGTACTTTTTGGTGGTCTTCGTGATCGGCATTTGTGCTTTGTATGCCACTCCAAATTTGTATGGCGAAGATCATGCAGTGCAAATATCTGCAGGAAAAAATGCGGTTCTTGATGCTGCTGTAGTCGAAAAAGTCACAGCTGAACTTGCTGCTGCTAATATATCTAGTAAAAGTATTGTGCTAGGAAACGATCAAATACTTATTCGTTTGAAGGACTCTGATACCCAGTTAGTGGCCCGCGAAAAAATCGATAAAGCTTTAGGTGATGATTACATTGTTGCTATGAACTTAGCCCCTGACACGCCAGATTGGCTGGAAAGCTTGGGGGGCACACCAATGAAACTTGGTTTGGATTTACGTGGTGGTGTGCACTTTCTGATGGAAGTGGATATGAAATCGGCGTTATCTAAGAACTTAGAAGATATGGTGGGAGATTTTCGTACAGCATTACGCGAAGAAGGTATTCGTTACCGCACCGTAAAACAAATGGATGACGGCGTAGAAATTTATTTTCGTGATCAAGAAACCTTAGATTCAGCAGAGTTTTTCCTAAAGAATCGTAATCGAGATTTAGTGTTTGTTGAAAGAAGCGGTCTCGTTATTTTTGCCAGTATGTCGGAGCAAAAGCTAGCTGAGTCTCGTGATTACGCAGTGAAACAAAACATCACTATTATCCGTAATCGAGTAAACCAACTAGGTGTCGCTGAGCCAACGGTACAAAAACAAGGGCCAGACCGTATAGTCGTTCAGTTACCCGGTATACAAGACACAGCCAAAGCCAAAGAAATTTTAAACGCGACAGCCACATTAGAATATCGCGAAGTCGACCTTGAAAATGACGTTCGTGATGCTATTAATGGCCGCGTACCTGCTGGTTCTGAGTTGTTACCTTATGACAAGGGCGGCCCACAATTACTCAAGAAAAAAGTCATTGTTGCAGGCAGTTCCATTATCGATGCCAACTCAGGTGTGGATCAATTCGGCATGCCAAAAGTGTCTATATCACTTGATTCTAAAGGTGGCGCTAAGATGCTCAACTTTACGAAAAGAGCAGTGGGTAAACCGATGGCGGTGGTCTTTATTGAATTTAAAGCCACCGGTGAGCGAGACGCCAACGATAAGTTGATTTTTGAAGAAGAAAGACGAGTTATCAGTGTCGCTACTATTAACGGTGTGTTCGGAAATCAGTTTGAAACAACTGGGCTAGATTCTCCGCAGGAAGCCTTTGATTTGGCTTTGCTGTTAAGAGCCGGTGCCTTGATTGCACCCATTCAAATTATTGAAGAGCGCACTGTTGGACCAAGCCTAGGCCAAGAAAATATCGATTTAGGTACCAAAGCTATTATTTATGGCTTTATTGCCGTACTTATCTTCATGCTGATCTACTACAAAAAATTTGGTTTTGTTGCCAACATTGCCTTGACCCTCAATTTAGTGATGATCATTGGCATTATGTCGATGGTCCCCGGTGCTACGCTAAGCTTACCGGGTATGGCTGGTATAGTATTAACAGTAGGTATGGCAGTGGATGCTAATGTATTAATATTTGAGCGAATACGTGAAGAAATTAAAGACGGACGAAGTCCCCAGCAAGCTATTCATCACGGCTATGACAGTGCGTTTTCGACCATATTGGATGCCAATATTACGACATTCCTGGTTGGGTTGATTTTGTTTGCAGTAGGCACAGGTCCGATCAAAGGATTCTCTATTACTTTGATGATTGGGATCATTACTTCGATGTTCACTGCGATCATTGTGACTCGTGTCATCGTTAATGCATGGTGGGGCGGTAAACGTCTGACCAAGCTGTCAATTTAGGAGCAGCAACATGCAATTTTTAAACATGAAAAAAACTATTGCCTTTATGTCATTGAAAAAACCAGCGGCTATTTTGTCGGTGTTTTTGATTATCGGTTCGCTGACGTCTTTGGCCATCAATCAACTGAATTGGGGACTAGATTTTACTGGTGGTACTCAAATTGAAGTGGGTTATACACAAACCGCGGATTTAGAGCAAATTCGTAAACAACTAGAAGCATCGGATTTTAAAGATGCAGTGGTTCAGAACTTTGGAAGTAGCCAAGACGTACTTATCCGCTTAGCGTCTCGCGAAGGTGTAAAGCCTTCTGAATTAGGTGACGCGGCTATTAAAGTATTAAAAGAGGCCGACAGCAGTGCAGAAATGCGCGGTAGTTCTTATGTCAGCTCTAGTGTAGGAGATGAACTCACCGAACAAGGTGGACTCGCCATGTTAGTGGCGCTGATTTGTATCCTTATTTACGTGGCATTACGTTTTGAATGGCGCTTTGCTTTAGGTTCAGTAGCAGCGCTAACGCATGATGTCATCATTACTTTAGGGTTATTTTCAGTATTAGGCTTAGAGTTCGATTTAACCGTATTGGCTGCAGTCTTAGCTGTAATAGGTTATTCACTTAACGATACCATAGTAGTGTGTGACCGTATCCGTGAGAACTTCCGCAAGGTACGTAAAGGTGAGCCAGAAGACATCATTAATATTTCACTGACTCAAACCTTAAACCGCACCATTATTACGTCTTTGACCACGATATTAGTGTTGCTTGCTTTGTTTTTTGTAGGCGGCGCGACGATCCATGGTTTTGCTACAGCTTTATTATTTGGTGTGGTAATTGGTACCTATTCTTCTATCTACGTTGCTAGCTTAGTGGCTCTAACATTAGGTATCAGCAAGGAAGACTTAATGCCTACTGAAATAGAGAAAGAAGGCGCTGATCAAGAGCCTATGGTTTAGGCTTCTAAAACAAAATAAAATTCACCGCAGCAGCTGCGCTTGGCATCCAATATGCTCTGTGGTGATAATCTTTTCGACCCCACCCCATACAAACACACTTTCTAACAGTTTTTGATACCCATTTATAGTTCAGAATAGGGTATATTTCCACACTGTACATCTTCGAAGTAATAACATCGGGAAATTTTATGACCGTATTGACCGGACGCAACACCTTTCTCGTCCTTTTGATTGGCGCTAGCATCATGTTAAATGCCTGTGGCTCAACTGACCAATCTAAGCCTGTGGTTATATCAACCCAGCCTGAACCGCAAAGTAAAATAGTCAAAAGTCCTATTGATAATCGTGAATACGCGTCCATCGTGCTAGATAACCAGCTAGAAATAATGTTGGTTTCTGATCCCAGTATCGAAAAGTCAGCCGCCGCCCTTAGTGTGGCTGTTGGGTCATTGCAAGAACCCAAAGAATTTGGTGGCTTGGCCCATTATCTTGAGCATATGTTATTTTTAGGCACTTCCAGTTATCCCATTGTAGGTGATTATAGTGAGTTTGTTAGCCGTAATGGTGGCAGTCAAAATGCTTATACGCAGTTAGACCACACGAACTATATGGTGGCCGTTAATAACGATGCCTATAATGAAGCCTTGTCACGTTTTAGTGGTTTTTTTTATGAAGCGACATTAGACCAAGATTATGCTGATAAAGAGCGAAATGCGGTGCATTCAGAATGGACCATGAAAAGTCCTAACGATTGGGTCATTTTAGAACAACTGAATGGATCTACTTTAAATCCAGAACATCCCATTTCGCAATTCAACTGGGGCAACCTAGACTCGTTAGTCGATAAAAAAGACAACAAACTACAGGTTGCTTTGGTCGATATGTATAACACTTATTATTCCGCCAACTTAATGAAAGGCGCGATGATCAGTAATTTACCTATTGCTGATATGACAAAGTTGGCAAAGCAATATTTTGGTCATATCCCGAATAAAAATACACCTCGTCCAGAAATGACAGAGGCAGTAGCCAAACCTGAACATTTGAAAAAAGTGGTGCATTACATTCCGCAAACGGAAATGAAACAGTTGCGCATAAACTTTGTGATTGAAAATAATGCCCAGCAATTTGCGGTTAAACCTAATGGTTATGTCAACTATTTACTTGCTAACGAGATGCCCGGCACTTTAGCGTCAACCTTACGTGATGCTGGATTAAGCGATGCGGTGTATTCAACTTTTGATGCGGATGAATATGGTAATGCAGGTAGTTTCACTTTATACATCGATTTAACCGAAACCGGTGTACAAAATCGTGACAAAGTCATGGGGGCCGTGCTTCAATATTTACGGTTATTGCGGGAAAAAGGCGTTAACCCTCGATACTTCAATGAAATTAAACAGTCACTCAGTAATAGTTTTCGTTTTAAAGAAAAAACCAATGATTATAACTATGCGATGAAAATTGCTGCTGACTTACAACACATACCTGCTGAATATGTATTAAGTAGTGCCTATGAATATCAGCGCTTTAACCCTCAGGCGGTCCAAGCTGTACTCGACCAATTAACGTTGGATAACGCGCGCATTTTTTACATAGATAAACAGCAACCTGGTGAGCAGAGTATGGAGTATTTTGCGGGTAAATACAGTGTGCAAGATATCAGTAGTGACTTAGAGCAAAAGTGGCAACAAATGTCTTTGCAGTTCGCTTTAGCTTTGCCAAGAGCTAACAGTCTGATGCCAGAAAGCTTTGAATTGGTTGCTGCTATGCATACTGATAAACCTGCGCAAATCGTGTCACAGCCAGGACACACAGTGCACCTAGGCCATTCAGCGTTGTTCAAGCAGCCAAAGGGTAGGGTGACCCTTGATTTAAACACTGGGTTGACTAAATCGAGTGCAAAAAATCATGTTTTAGCTAACCTCTTAGACCGAGGCTTAGGTCAACAGTTAACTGAGCTTCAGTCTGAAGCAGGTGCTGCAGGCATGGGATTAAATGCCAGTTTATCTAACGGTTTATCACTCACTGCTAGCGGCTTTACTGATAAACAAGGGTTGTTGTTGGCTAGTGCACTAAAACAGATTCTAGAGTTTGACATAAGTGAAAATGAATTAGCTAATCTTAAAGCGAGCTTTAAGTCAGATATTCAAAGCAGTAAACGTCAAATTTTGATTGATCAGTTGTTTCCTAAATTTAGTCAAATGGTGAACTTAGACGAGTTTAGTGACGCGGCATTACTTGCTGAAGTGGACCGAATTTCAGCGGCCGATATAACAGCTTTTAGAGACCAGTTGTTAAAACAAGCAAACTTGCGGGTATTTGCATTTGGTAATTATTCCGAGCAACAAGTGAGCGAATTATCCGATTTGGTCTTGAGTAAACTACCTGAAAACCGTCAAGTAACCGAAGTGTATCAAACGCCGGTACTGCAAGTTGAAGCGGGTAAAATCTTCAGCTGGCAAGAAAATGTAGAAATGACCGACATAGGTTTAATTAATGCCTACTTAGCGCCGCGAAATGATGCTGACTTAGCTGCAGCAAGACTGTTATCACAAATTATTAGCCCTGCATTATTTAAACAAATCAGAACCGAAGAGCAACTGGCTTATGCAGTGGGTTTTTTTGGTCGAACATTTAGAGAACAAATGTTACTGGCTTTTTATATTCAATCACCTGCGAAAGGACTGGCAGAAGTAGATGAACGAATTGCGTTATTTCGTAAAGGATTTTCTGAGCAGTTAGCTGCAGTGACTTTAGAAGAATTTACGACTATTAAAAATAGTGTATTGATAACCTTAACCCAGCCTGCAAAAAACCTTTCCGAAGAGATGGGCAAATTTACAGATGACTGGCGCGAACAGCAATGGCAATTCGATAGCCGAGAACGACTGATTGCGGGCATACAAAAAACCACTTTGCATGACCTATTAAATCTTTATAAACGTATTGAAGGAGGGAAAGATTTCGGTCAGGTACTCATCCAAATGCGTGGTACTAAGTTTGCCGATAAAGCCTTTATTGAACCCAAAGGTGCAATTAAGGTCACAGATATCGACAGCTTTCATCAGCAACTTAGTCAGTAGACAGTTTTTCATATTATGGTATCCTAAAATTTCTGAATGAACGGGATAAGGTCAGTTGATGACAAATAAGGTTTCGACATGGGTTTTGATTATGGCACTGTTAATCAGTCAGTCATACGCCTATGCGTTTGCGCCTTGTGAATCCAATGCTCATGCTAGTAGACAGCATGTTGATGATATGGCCCCCCAAAGTATAGACCCAAAGATTCACAGCCTGCTTGAGGCTGAGATGACTGATCATATGCAACATAATATAGAACAAAATACACAACAAAATACACAACAAAATACGCAACAAGACATGGCTATGGACTGTTGCGATCAAGAATGTAGTTGTCTTACAGGCACATGTGCCTCTGTAATATTTACTCAATTTATTACCGTCACCGCTGTAAACGCAGTGTCAGACTCATCAGGTTTTTACCTGTTTTCAATACAAGACGCGTTTCAGCCGTCTCTACGTAGACCCCCTATTATTGGCTAACACAAGACAGATCCGTCTTTAAATTGACAGTTATTGTGCTCCTTATTTAGCTGGCGTTCGCGCCGAGTTCCCCCTTAATTTTACTACCCTAGTATTGTTGCGTTTCGCATATCTAGGCAACATGGATTAACCATGCAACAGACACATAAGTTCCATAATTCGTGGTCATCGCTGCGTATGTTATTAGCGCTGATTTGTACTTTATCCTTTGGCATATTTGCGGACACAACTACTTCCAGCACTACTATCCAAAGCATTACCATCCAAAGCTCTACTGTCCAAAGTCTAACGATGCAAGACGCAGTAAAAATAGCGATTCAGCATGATCCTTGGTTAAGGGGAAATCAGCTGCAAGAAAAAGCACTTAGAGCCTCGGGTAAAGCAGCCAATTATTTACCAGACCCGATGCTTTCAATGGGCTTGCTAAATTTACCCACAGATGGATTTGCATTCGACGAAGAGCCCATGACGCAATTTAAAATGGGTATAGCTCAAGCATTCCCCCGTGGTGACAGCTTAGCTATCAAACAACAGCTTCTCAGTTATCAGGCTGACCAACATCCATATCAACGAGAAGATAGAAAAGCAAAAATTCAGGTAACTGTTTCACAACTTTGGTTAGATGCGATTAAAGCTGACCAAACAATCCGCTTGATTAAGCGGGATCGGGTACTCTTCGAGCAATTGGTGGATATCGTAAAAGCGAGCTATTCATCTGCCCAAGGTAATACTCGACAACAAGATGTCATAAGCGCACAACTTGAGTTGGCGAGATTAGATGACAGATTAACCGCTGTAAACAGTCAGCGAGATAGCGCATTGACAGACTTGTCTGAATGGCTTCCTGCATCAGTGCAAATGGCAGTATCTGACACCTTTGCAGATAACACTGCACTACCATTATCGCCTGAACTGGGCGCTGACATTAAGCTGCTTTTAGAACGAACAGACAACATGGGGTTGTTACAGTTATTGGGGCGTCATCCCTCCCTACTTGCCATCGAACAATCAGCTAAGGCAGGCAACACAGCCGTTAAGTTAGCGGAACAAAAATACAAACCTCAGTGGGGTGTGAACGCCAGTTATGCCTACCGTGATGACGACCAGCTTGGGCAAAGTCGTGCTGACTTCTTTTCTCTTGGTATTACTGTGGATATTCCTATTTTTGGTTCTGAACAGCAAGACAGTGAAGTGGCGGCATCTCGCCTAACAGCACAAGTAATAGAGACCGATAAACGTTTGTTGCAGCAACGAATGCTGGCCAAAATGCTAAGTTTATACCAGCAAGAAATCCGCTTTGGGCAACGCGAAAAGGGCTTTTTAAACGCTATATTGCCACAAGTTCAAGAGCAAGCTGATGCGTCTTTGAACGCCTATACCCATGATGATGGCGACTTTTCAGACGTGATGCGTGCTCGCATTGCTCAGCTCACTGCACAAATCGATCTGATCGATATTCAAATCGAAAAGTACAAAATACGCATGCAGCTTGGGTATTTTTTAGAAGGCCACACAAATTCATATACCCAGGGAGAGTATCGATGAAAACGCTATATGCCATAATTGTTGGAGGCGTTGGCGGCGTCATATTAACCGCGACTATTTACTCACAATTTTTATCCACAGAAATGGATATGACTTCATCCAGCTCTGCAGAGCCTAACCCGCTATATTGGGTAGCACCTATGGATCCCAATTATCGCCGTGACGCACCTGGACAATCACCTATGGGCATGGACTTAGTGCCTGTTTTTGCAGACGCTATGAAAGATGACGATCCTGGTGTGGTGCGAATTTCGCCGAGTGTAGTCAATAATTTAGGCGTCAGAACTGCAACGGTTAAGCTAGCGATACTTCAAGAGACTATTAAAACTGTAGGTTACGTGCAATACAATGAAAATAATCTGTTGCATGTGCATCCTCGTGTTGAGGGCTGGATAGAAAAGCTTTACATAAAAGCCGCGGGTGAGCAGGTGAGTAAAGGCGAGCCTCTTTATGCTTTATATTCACCTGAACTTGTAAATGCACAGGAGGAGTATCTTCTAGCCCAAAAGCGCAATAACCAAGAGTTAACGCTAGCGGCAGAAAGTCGCTTGTTAGCATTACAAATGCCAGCAGAAAGCTTACGACAACTTAAAACCAGTCAAGTGGTGCAACAAACCATCGTGTTCAAGGCTCCACAATCAGGGGTGATCGACAACCTAGCCATTAGGGAAGGTTTTTTCGTAAAACCTGGCACCACTTTAATGTCTATCGGTGCATTAGATGATGTGTGGGTCAAAGCTGAGGTATTTGAACGCCAAGCAGCACAGGTTAAAGTCGGTCAGTCGGTTACTATGACGCTGGGCTTTGTGCCGGGCAAAACATGGAAAGGGCAAGTTGATTATGTCTACCCGACACTGGATGCTCAAACTCGGACGCTGCGAGTCAGGTTACGTTTTGCCAATGAGGATATGTTGCTTAAGCCTAATATGTTTGCACAGGTCATCATTCACAACGACTCTACACAGCAAAAGTTATTGGTACCTAAAGAAGCGGTTATTCGCACCGGGACTCAAAATCGAGTGGTGTTAGTTGTGGGCAAAGGCCAATACAAATCTGTTGAGGTGAGTCTGGGTCAAGTCTCCAATCAGTTTGCGCAAATATTAGATGGCGTTGAAGTGGGTGAGCAAGTGGTGATTTCAGCGCAGTTTTTATTGGACTCTGAAAGCAGTATCCAATCTGATTTTATGCGTATGTCTTTAGTACCAGAAGATGATATTCAATATACAAAAGCAGATAAAATTCAAAGTGACGCCGCCCCTGACAACATAGACTCAGCAGATGTTGAAGGTGTAATTAACCAAATCAACCTGCAGACTCGAGTGGTGAATATTAGTCGTGGGCCTATTGAAAAGTGGGGGCGCGGTGCGGCAACGTTAGATTTTGTTTTTGCCGATAGTGTGTCTCTAACCGAATTACAACAAGGTGACAAAATACACTTCACTTTTGAAATTCGAGACGGTGACTTCTTGATCACTGATGTTGCGTTAACCCTTCAGGAGCAAAAGCAGGAGCATAGTCATGATTGAACGTGTTATCCATTGGTCAATTAACAATAGATTCTTTGTGTTGCTGGCTACGTTTATCATTATTGGCTTTGGGCTGTTTGCGTTACGTAATACACCTGTTGATGCACTACCTGATTTGTCCGATGTGCAAGTTATCATTAAGACCAGTTATCCTGGGCAGTCTCCCCAAGTAGTCGAAGATCAGGTGACTTACCCTCTGACTACTGCAATGTTGTCGGTCCCTGGGGCAAAAACGGTGCGTGGTTTTTCATTTTTTGGTGATTCTTTTGTGTACATCATTTTCGATGATAAAACCGACCTCTATTGGGCGCGCAGCAGAGTAATGGAATATTTATCACAAGTTGCTCCACGTCTACCTGCGGCAGCAAAGCCACAACTGGGTCCTGATGCAACTGGTGTGGGCTGGATTTATCTGTATGCATTAATAGACCGAACCGGTAAACATGACCTTAGTCAGTTACGTTCAATTCAAGATTGGTTTCTCAAATTTGAGCTGCAGACCGTGTCTGGGGTATCTGAAGTTGCTTCGATTGGGGGGATGGTCAAGCAGTATCAAATTATAGTCGACCCAGACAAATTACGTGCCTATGACATTCCATTAAGTCTTATTCAACTAGCCATTAAACAGGGCAATCAGGAAGTGGGTGCTTCTGTGATTGAAATGGCTGAAGCTGAATATATGGTCAGTGCCTCTGGTTATATTCAATCTATTCAAGATTTAGCCCTTATTCCTTTAGGTATGAACAATAAAGGAACCCCGCTGCTACTTAGAGATGTTGCTGATATTCGTCTTGGCCCACAAATGCGTAGAGGCATTGCAGAGCTTAATGGTGAAGGCGAAGTGGCAGGTGCTGTAGTGGTGATGCGTTTTGGTGAAAATGCACAAGAAACCATTGAAGGTGTGAAACAAAAACTGGCGTCATTAAAAGGTGGTTTACCAGAGGGGGTTGAAATAGTGACGGTGTATGACCGTTCGGATTTGATTACTCGAGCGGTGGATAATTTATGGTCAAAATTAGGCGAAGAGCTCCTTATTGTGGCATTGGTTTGTGCTGCGTTTTTGTTTCATATTCGTTCATCTATAGTGGCGGTTATCAGTTTGCCAATGGGTATTTTGGTGTCGTTCATCATTATGTATTGGCAAGGTGTTAATGCCAATATTATGTCTTTAGGGGGCATTGCCATCGCTATCGGTGCAATGACGGATGGTGCAATAGTGATGATTGAAAACATGCACAAACACATGGAGAAAACCCCTTTAACCAATGAAAACCGTTGGCAGATAGTGGCTAAAGCTTCGTCAGAAGTAGGGCCAGCTTTATTTTTTAGTCTATTGATTATCACCGTGAGTTTTTTGCCCGTGTTTATTCTAGAAGCACAGGAAGGCAGAATGTTTGCCCCCCTTG